>CADCVI010000232.1 GCA_902806105.1 uncultured Rubrobacteraceae bacterium | reverse complement strand
GCCCCCGCCCCAGGGCTCCCGGATCCTCTCGGTGCCGAACATCGTGCTCTCCCCGCACATAGCGGGCGCCACCAAGGAGACCGCGCAGAGGGCAGTCCGTCTCGGAGCCGCCGAGGTGAGGAGGTACGTCGAGGGAGAGGGGCTGTTGAACGTGGCGAACCGTGACGCGCTCAATCTTTGAGCATCCGTGACCCGGAGAGGCAGGAGTTCCCGGGGCTTCCGTCTTTCGGGTTCGGGAGAGAAGGGAGGAGAAGCCTGTCAGAGATACGTTCAAGAGTAACGGCACGATCCCGAGGGAACTCGTCGCGCTCTGGGCGAGGCTGCTCCTTCGGCCCACTCGTATGGGAAGCTACCTGATGACCCCGGAGGTTCTGGAGAGGATGAAGCCTTGAACGACGCAATGCACCAAGAACTCAGAGAAGAGGTGGCGAGGGTAGCGCGGCGGCTCATCTCCTCCGGGCTCGTCACCGGGACCTCGGGCAACGTCAGCGCGCGCACCCCCGAGGGCAACGTTCTGATGACCCCGACCGGGCTCCCCTACGAGGTGATGGAGCCGGAGAGCATCGCGCTGGTCGACGTCGACGGCGAGTTTCTGGAGGGCTCGCTAGCGCCCTCCTCCGAGACGCCGATGCACACCGGCATCTACAGGGCGAGGCCGAGCGTGAAAGCCGTGGTCCACACCCACTCCCGCTACGCGACGACCCTGGCATGCCTGGGGTGGGAGATACCGCCGGTTCACTACATGCTGACCACCCTCGCCCCGGACGGCCGGATACCGCTGGCCCCCTACGCCCTCTACGGCACCTCGGAACTGGCCGACAACGCCGCCGCGGCCCTGGGCGAGTCGCACAGCGCGTGTTTGCTGCGAACCCACGGAACCATCACGGTCGGGGAGAGCGCCGAGGAGGCTTTCGCGCGCACCGTGGTTCTGGAAGAGATGGCCGAACTCTACTACCACGCCCGCCTCGCCGGGGAGCCGATCATCCTCGATCCCGAGCAGGTGTCGGAGGTTGCGGCCAAGATCTCCGGCTACGGTCAGCCCGAGGACGTTAGCCCAAAAGCAGGCTCGTAAGCAGGGGCGCGCCTGTAGTGCTTCCGCGAATGAGGGGGGCACGCGGCGGTGGGAGACGCCAGGGCAGCGAAGTAGTGCATCGTCGATGGGGAGCGGTAGGCGCGGGCGGGGCGTTTGCGTTGGAGGAGTACGAATCGGGCCTGGAAGTTCTGTAGGGCAGCGAGCCCGTCGGCCGCGCCCTGCTCATCCCCGGCTAGCGTAGACCCGCTGGCAAGTCCTGAGGGATCGATCAGTCCTTCCCTGCCCCCGATTCCGCAGCGCCGAAATTGTCGGGGTCCCACCCGCACAAACGACAGTAACCGAGGCCGGTTTCCCAATCGAAATCGAGCCACTTGTCCGCGCTACAGCTCGGGCAGCGCGTAGGGTAAGTCCTGGCGTCTACCTCCTGATTGCTCCAATACATAAATAGTTCCCCTTTCGTGTTCTTCGCGGACTAGCCGCCTGTTTCGTCGCAGCGCACCGGTAGATGTTCCGGCTGTCGATCACGCTGCCGTACGGTCCTGTGTGCGGCACAATGACTTAGTGTAGCTCTTCGATCGACGGTACTTCACGCGGGGCCGCGCACTGGTCCCGGATCGAGTACGGGTCGAACACCAGGGTCCAGTGCCCTTCGCCAAGTAGTTCCTGCACGTTGCGCATGAGCCGCATGGCATCGCTCATGAGCACTACCCTCATGCCGATTCCCCTTATGAATCGCTTACCGTCCGACCATGCCCGGTTGCCGCATGTACATGCGGGCGCGTTTAGAGCGCGGTGAGGAACGGCAAATACCCCTTCGGCGATGACTCTAGGGGGGCGTTTGAGCATAAGGGTGATCGGGGCCGGTTTCGGCAGGACGGGGACTACCTCTCTGGAGGCGGCGCTCGAAGAGCTGGGCTTCGGCCCCTGCTACGGCATGAAGGATTCTCTGGCCAGCACCGAACACGCCGGAGCGTGGGAAGCGGCGGCCCGGGGCGAGGCCGTGGACTGGCGAACGCTCCTGAAGGGCTACCGCTCGGCGCTTGACTGGCCGGCCGCGTCCTTCTACGCGGAGCTCATGGAGGCGTACCCGGAGGCGAAGGTCATCCTCACGGTCCGTGACCCCGAGGCATGGTACGAGAGCACGAGGCAGACAATCTACGGGGCGCCCCGAACCGCGTACGCCTCCCCCGCCCTCTCCCTCCTGAACCTCTTCGCGACCCGGACGAGGCGCGCCACCCGCGTGACGGAAGGCGTGATCTGGGCCGGCACCTTCTCCGGCAGGTTCGAGGACCGCGAGCACGCCATAGGCGTCTTCGAGCGCCACAACGAGGAGGTAAGGGAACGCGTCCCGCCCGAGAAGCTGCTGGTCTACAGCGTCAAGCAGGGCTGGGGGCCACTCTGCGGGTTTCTCGGCGTGGAGGAGCCCGCGGGCGTACCTTTCCCCCACCTCAACGACACGCAGTCCTTTCTCGAAGAGGTCCGGCGCCGTTTCGTACTCCCCGTGGCCGTCCCGGTCGTCGGCATGTTGCTGGTGGGACTGGGCATCCTGGCACACCAGCGCCTCAGATAAGGAGAGAGGAGAGCCCCACCCGGGCCTCCCCTGCGCGAGCCCTGCCCGAGCGGTTGCGTACCCGTCTATCGCAGAAAACCGCGAGGACCTCGAAACGTCGCAAGCTTCTGCCCAGGCCACGGCCTTTTCCTCGCCTATACGGCTGGCTTCTTCCATCGCTAGAAACGCAAGGAAACTGGATGCGACGAGCGCACCGCAGCGTTTATATGGAAACGCCGCCGGGGATAGATATCGCGCTGAACGTAATTATACAAGCATGTCCCGAACAGGAGGAGCATCGTGGCCTACAGCGTAATCGTCTGGCTCGTCGACCCCGGCAAGCACCCGCAGCAGGACAGGGAAGAAGAGTGGGCCACCGCAGGCCGCGACGACGCCCCTGGCGCGCACACGGGATCCAACCTCGGCTACACCCTCCCCAGGATGAGGTACGGGGTCTACGAGAGCCAGCAGGAGGCCGAGAGCGCCCTCGCGGAGGTCTCGGACGCCCTGCAACAGAACAGGCCCCTGCGGATCAGCTCGCAGGCGAGCAGGCAGTGGCTTATCCCCGCCGACAGGGTGCATTACGTGGTCTGCGAAGAGGTCGAGCGCCCGAAGGACGGGCAGTAGCGCCGAAAGGTCCGACAAAGCAAAAAGTCGGGAGCCCCTCCCCGCCCGGAGCGGCTCCCGATCTGTCTATTATACCATGCATCGAGGTCGATACATAAGCCGGCGGGCGGCCCTTCGCGTCGCTACGAGCGCCGGGCGGAATCTATGACGGCCGCAACTTCGACCGCGAATGGTTCGAACATAAGCGTGTAGTGGGTAGAGCCGGAGACGAAGGTTTCCGAGCGCAAGTTCAGGGCCCCGGCCATCGCGTCGCGGGTATCGCCGGAGATCAGCGGCTCGGTCCCCGGGAAGAAGCCCGCAGCGGCGCGGACGAGCGTGACGGGGCACGAGATCCCCTTCATCTCACCGAGGGTCGGTGCCGTGGAGGAGACGGAGTTCGAGTCTTCGCGCGCCGCGTCCAGAGAAGCTTTGGGCGAGTAGCCGCCTTCTACTTTCTGCAGGTCGTAGCGGTAGTAGTCGGCGAGGTCCGGCGGCAGGTCGTCGTAGGTAAGGTTCTGGTTCGGGAACCAGAAGTTCAGGTAGTCCTCCGGTGTCTCGAAAACCATGTCCAGGCGGCGAAAGGCGCGTTCGAGGCCCTCGTTGATGGCAGCGGCCTCGGCTTCGTTGGGCTCCTGCTCGGGGCGCGGCCAGCCGCCGTCGAGGAGGATCAGGGCAGAGACGCGGTCCGGGTGGAGCAGGGCCGCCTCGAGCGCCACGAAGGCGCCCATGGAGTGGCCGCAGATCGCGCCGCGCTCGATGCCGAGGTGGTCGAGGGTGCGGATCACGTCCTCGACGTGCGCATCCAGCCCGTAACCACCGGGGGGCGGCTTCTCCGAGTCGCCGCGTCCGCGCAGGTCCAGGGCGACCATGCCGTCCGGGTGCGCGAGGTGGCGCGCTACCGCGTTGAACGCGTGGTGCTGGGCGGTGATGCCGTGCAGGGCGAGGATGGGGTTCGCCCCCTCCCCCACGCGACCGTACGCCAGGCCCACCTCGCCGGGCACGTTACCGCTCTTCCAGGGGCTCCCGTTCTTCATAGACCGGGATTATAGGCCAACGCGGCGGGTACCGCGTGATGGTGGAGGCCAGGCTAACGCAGCATCTCCCGTACCCTAGCCCCCACCTCGCGCCCCATCTTCTCGTGCTCACTCGCCTCGAAGTGAACGCCGTCTATCGTACTGACGGAGACG
>CADCVI010000231.1 GCA_902806105.1 uncultured Rubrobacteraceae bacterium | reverse complement strand
CTTGCCTGGCTCACGCAGGTTGATGTTGACGGTCTCCTCGCCGAACTCGATAACGTTGTAGGAGGGCGGCATGGTGCCGCGGACCCTCATGGTCGAGACGGTACCAGAGTGGACGATGCGCACGCCGGAGATGCTCCAGACGTAGGGGACGTGGCGGTGGCCAGAGAGGACCATGTCCACCTTGAGCTCGCGCAGGATCGCCATAACGTCCCCCGCGTCGCGCAGGTTGTTCACGTCCCGGCCCGTGCCGGGCACGGCGAGGATGTGGTGGTGGATCATGAGTATCTTCGGCCCCCGGTCCCAGTCCCGGAACTCCGAGTCGAGCCAGCGGTAGTGCTCCCGCCCGACCTCGCCCTCATCGAGGTCGGGCTTCGTGGAGTCGAGCGAGACCACCTTGGCAACACCCTCCGGCGCGGGGATCTCGACGGCCTGCTCCCTGAGGCCGAAGAACTCCTCGAAGTGCCGGTAGCCGACGTTCTTGGCGTCGTGGTTGCCCATCGAGTAGACGACGTTCGGGCACGTCAGCTGGTCGAAAAAGCCCCTGGCCTCCTCGAACTCCCAGCGGTACCCCTCCATCGTGAGGTCCCCGACCACTGCCACGAGGTCGGGCTCGAATGCGTTGGTCTCCTCGATGGAGGCCTGGAGGAGGTCTTGCCGAAACAGCCCAGAGCCCACGTGGACATCCGACATCTGAACGATCCGCACGGTTGCGTCTCCCTCCCGGTTCTGGCCGACCAGCGCCACCACTATACACGCGGGGGACCGGGTCGCGAATACCCGGCCCTTTGCACGGCCCCCGGTGGGGATCTTCCTAGTGCCCGGGCAGCCCCTCCACGCTCTCCAGCTCCACGCCGCCGGTCTCCGGCATCTCCTGGGGGTACCCGAGAGCGCCTCCTCCAGGGTGGCCTCGTCGGTGATGACCGCGCCGTCGGGGATCACGGCCCCGTCCGGGATGGCGAGCGCAAGGTCCTCCGGATCCTCCGTCTCGCCCGCCGGCCCCTGGATGATGACGTCCTCACCAACGGTAACGTTGTCGCCGGCCTCGACCCGGAAGACCACGGAGTCGTCGTCCACCGTGAAGTTGTCCCCAACCTCCAGGGGACCGTGCAGGACCGCGTCGTCCCCGGCCAAGAGATTATCCCCGACGGTAATGCTCGTCTCTTCGAGGGCGTGGTGAAAAGATACGCGTGGCCGAACACTCAGCCGTCGAGGAGCCGCCTGGCCTCTGTCAACTGATGGGCGACGGAGTCGGGGGAAGTCGAGCCGAGGCTCTTCTTGTTCGCCACGCTCCCCTGCGGCGTGAGCAGGTCCCGAGGGAACTCCGCGAGCGCCGGGTGCGCGGCGAGGAGCTCGTCGTCGGGGACCTCTTCGAGCGGGACGGCGAGCTCCTCACACCTCCTGACGAGCCTTCCGACGGCGTGGTGTGCCTCCCTGAAAGGGACGCCTCGAGCCGCGAGAAAGTCCGCGAGCTCCGTCGCCAGCGCGAAGCCGCCGGCGGCCTGGCGCATCCCGTCTGCGTCGAAGCGGGCGGTGCGGAGCATCTCCGGCAGGACGGCGAGCATGGGCGTGACGGCGTCCACGGCGTCGAAGAGCGGCTCCTTGTCTTCCTGCAAATCTTTGGAGTAGCCGAGGGGGAGCCCTTTCAGGGTGACGAGGAGGGCGTTGAGGTTCCCGATCAGGCGCCCGGCCTTGCCGCGCATCAGTTCGTGGGCGTCGGGGTTCTTTTTCTGCGGCATGATGGAAGAGCCCGATGAGTAGGCGTCGTCGAGGACGGCGAACCCGAACTCGGCGCTCGTCCAGAGCACCCACTCCTCCCCAAGACGGCTGAGGTGGACGCTCAGCACGGCGCAGGCGTAGAGCAGGTCGAGGGCGAAGTCCCGGTCGGAGACGGCGTCGAGCGAGTTGACGAGGGGTTCCATCCCAAGCTCCCTGGCCGTGAGATTGGGGTCTATGGGGTGCGGTGTCCCGCCGAGGGCCGCCGCCCCTAGCGGCGAGCGATTTGCGGCCTGCCCGGCGGCCTCCAGGCGCCGCGCGTCCCGCTCGAAGGCCCAGAAGTGGGCGAGCAGGTGATGTGACAGCAGGATCGGCTGCGCCCGCTGCAGGTGCGTATATCCTGGCAGCACGACCTCCCGGTTAGCCTCCGCCACCTCCACGAGCGCCCGCATCGCCGCGAACACGCCCCGGCGTATCCCCTCGGCCGCCTCCCGGACGAAGAGGTGCAGGTCGAGGGCCACCTGGTCGTTGCGGCTGCGACCCGTGTGCAGCTTCAACGCCACGTCGCCGACGTGCTCGCGCAGACGCCGCTCGACGGCCGTGTGCACGTCCTCGTCGGAGAGCGTCCAGGAGAACTCTCCCGATTCCACCTCACCTAGCACCGTCTCCAGCCCGCGCACCAGCTCGGCGGATTCCCGTGTCGTCACGATCCCCTGCGCCCCGAGCATCTTCGCGTGGGCGATGGAGCCCCGGATGTCGTATGGGGCGAGGCGCACGTCGAAGGGTATGGAGGCGTTCAGGCGCTCGAAGGCCCCGGCCGGACTGGCCCCGAACCTTCCGCCCCAGAGCGGCGCGCTGTTCTTCTCGCCCGAGGTTCCCATGTCCGCGCAGTTTAGCCTAACGGGTGGTGATCCGGAGAGGCGCCGGCCCGCCACCCGAATATACGTCTTTTGCATGATGCCCCAGAGACGGCCCGCTCCTACCATGTCACGGCCATACGATGAGGCTTAGACGGTCCGTAGCCTTCGACGAGAGAAGATAGGAGCAATGGCCATGATCATCGAGAGAGAGATACCCCTGCCCGCCGGCCGCAGGGAGGAGCGCGGCATCTCGCCCGGCGCGCTTGTTCGGCGGGCCGGGCTGTTGGCGATGGCTGCGGGAGCCTCTATCTTCCTGGCCCCGTTCCTGCACCCGGAAGACCCGCAAAGCGCCGCCTGGGTGCCCGCGCACCTGCTGTACTTCGTCTCGCTCGTGGCGGTGCTGCTGGTGCTCGTCGCGGTCTTTGTCCGCCAACTACCGCAATCAGGCCGCCTGGGAGTGGTCGGTTTTATCACCGCTTTCGTCGGCACGGCGCTGATGCTCATGGAAGGCCGGGAGCACCTGTTCTCCCACAGCGCTGGCGGGGGCACGCCGGTCGGATTGTGGCAGCTCATCGCCACCAGCTTCTTGTTCAGCCTCGGCTACATCCTACTGGGCGTCGCGGTCTTCAGGGCCGGCGTCCTGCCGCGCGCGGCCGGCGTGCTGCTCGCCGTCGGAGGCCCGCTCGTGGCGTTCGCGCCTCCGATCGGGATCCCGGCCGTCCTCATCGTCGGCCACACCCTCTTCGCCGGAGGCCTCGCCCTGTCGGGGTACGCATTGTGGGTAGGCGCGGAACGTGTCGAGCCGTCCGGGCAACGGGTGGTATAGGTTCGGCCCTCTGACCTTCGAGAGAAGACGAGGACCCGCGCTGGGCACACCGCGGGTCCGGCCGATGTTGTGGCCTAGGCGGTCGCCCGCTCCTCGGCCGCGGCGCGGCGGTCCCTCTGGTACTTCCTGACGGCGCTCTTGAGCGTCGAGAGGCCAAGGGTCGCGTTGCGGGTGCGGGAGCCGATCACGTCCCGGCCTAAGGAGTCCATGAACCTCTCGTAGTCCAGGTCGAGGACCTGCTGGAGCGTCATGTTGTCGTTGCGCACGCGCTCCACTATCACCGAGGTCGCGCCCATGCTAATGGTGTCGCCCTGGCCGGTCCAGGAGAGGTCTCCTATGCCGCCGTTGCCGTCGCCCTTGAGGTAGACGACCACCGAACCGCCGCACTCGGGGCTGCCGCCCGGCATGGCCACGTCGGCGCCCTCGAGAACCCCCTTGTAGCGGGGGTTCCCGAAGTGCTCCACGAGAAAGGCGACGCGCTCTTTGCGGTCCAACGCTTGGCGGCTCTAGCGCTCGATGGGGGCGCCCACGGAGTTGCCCCACTCCGTCCAGGAGCCGTCGTAGTTGCGGACGTTGTCGTAGCCGAGCAGGTAATTGAGCACGAACCAGGTGTGGCTGGAGCGCTCCCCGATGCGGCAGTAGGCGACGACCTCGCGGTCCCCGGAGAGGCCCGCCTCGCCCTCGTAGATCTCCTTGAGCTCGTCCGCGCTCTTGAAGGTGCCGTCCTCCCGTGCGGCCCGCGCCCACGGCACGTTGGCGGCACCCGGGATGTGCCCGCCCCTGAGCGCGCCCTCCTGCGGGTAGTCCGGCATGTGGAGAAGCTCGCCGGAGTACTCGCCGGGGCTCCTGACGTCGATCATCGAGCCGCTTGCCTGCACGTGACTCTCGACGTCGGCCTTGAAGGCCCTTATCTGCGAGTCGTCGCGGGTCGGGGTCGGGTACTGCGCCTGCGGGACCTGCGGCACCTCCTGGGTCATCTCCCGGCCCTCGGCC
>CADCVI010000230.1:20048-20392 GCA_902806105.1 uncultured Rubrobacteraceae bacterium | reverse complement strand
TCCTGCTCACGGCGCTCATCACCGTGCCGATCGGGGTGGGGGCGGCGATCTACCTGGAGGAGTACGCGGGCAACAACCTCCTCAACCGCATCATCGAGGTGAACATCTCGAACCTCGCGGCGGTCCCGTCGATCATCTACGGCATCCTGGGCCTCGGGCTCTTCGTAAACGGGCTGTTTCTGCCCGGTCTGGGACCGGTGATCCTCGCGGGCGCCCTGACCCTGAGCCTCCTGGTCTTGCCGGTCGTCATCATCGCCACGCGAGAGGCCCTGAGGGCGGTCCCGGGCTCGGTGCGCGAGGGCGGCATCGCGCTCGGGGCGACAAAGTGGGAGGTCACCCGCGAC
>CADCVI010000230.1:0-20038 GCA_902806105.1 uncultured Rubrobacteraceae bacterium | reverse complement strand
CCTGGCCCTCAGCCGGGCTCTAGGGGAGACTGCCCCCCTGATCGTGGTAGGGGCTGTCGCGTTCGCGACGTTCGCCCCGCCCGCGTCTCCGGAGGCGCTGTTCGGCCGTTACGGCGCGCTGCCGATCCAGATTTACGACTACATCTCCAGGTTCCAGCCGGCGTTCCGCGACGAACTGGCCCCGGCCGGTATCGTGGTAATGATGGTAGTGCTGTTGCTGGTAAACTCCGTGGCGATCGTGCTGCGCAACCGCTGGCAGCAGCGTCGCTAGTAGGCCGCCCACAAAGAAGCGACGAGGAGAGGTTCAGGTAGCATGACAAACATCAGAAGAATGCAGGAGGGGCAGCGGGTGAGCGAGGAGGGCAAGGTCACCACTCAAGCTGGTCAACACGGGGCGGGGCGGCCTTACAACGTGCCGAACGGCATGCTGGTTCAGAATTTGTCGGCGTTCTATGGCTCCTTCAGGGCCGTCGCGGACGTCGACATGCAGATAAAGCGCAACAAGGTCACGGCGCTGATCGGGCCCTCGGGCTGCGGAAAGAGCACGTACCTGCGCTGTCTTAACCGGATGCACGAGGTCATCCCCGGCGCGCGCGCCGAGGGGAAGGTCGAGCTGGACGAGCAGGACATCTACGCGAAGGGGACCGACCCCGTCGACATCCGCCGCAAGATCGGGATGGTCTTTCAGAAGCCGAACCCATTCTCGAAGTCGATCTACGAGAACGTCGCCTGGGGCGCGAGGATAAACGGCTACACGGGCGACATGGACGAGCTGGTGGAGCGCTCCCTGAAGCAGGCCGCGCTCTGGGAAGAGGTGAAGGACCGGCTCAAGGCGAGCGGGCACAGCCTCTCCGGCGGCCAGCAGCAGAGGTTGTGCATCGCGCGCACCCTGGCGGTCGAGCCCGAGGTTATCTTGATGGACGAGCCGGCGAGCGCGCTCGACCCGGTCTCCACCCAGAAGATCGAGGACACCATGGACGACCTCAAGAAGAAATACACGGTAGTGATCGTGACGCACAACATGCAGCAGGCGGCGCGAATCTCGGACTACACGGGCTTCTTCTACATCGAGCACATGGGGGATCCGGGGAGGCTGTGGGAGTTCGACGAGACGCCGAAGATGTTCTCCAACCCGAACCGCAAGGAGACGGAGGACTACGTGACCGGGCGCTTCGGCTAGTGGGAACCTTCTAAACGTGCCGCGCGAAAGTTTCCAGCACGAACTGGACCGGCTGGTCCAGGAGATCGTATCTCTCGGGCGCGAGGTCGAGGGCACCCTCGACGACATGGCGAACGCCATGGACGGCTACGACGCCGAGGTCGCGCGCCGGGACCTCGGCGTGGACTCCCGCTACAAGGGGCGGGGGGCGGAGCTCGACGAAGAGTGCATGATCCTCCAGGCCCGACAGGCCCCGGTCGCCCGCGACCTGCGCCTTATCTACACGATCCAGGCCGTGACGAACCACATGGTGCGGGCGGGCACCCTCGGGGAACATATTTGCCGCGCGATCGTGGAGACCTCCGAGTGCGAGCGCGACCCCGACCTGCACACGGCGATCCTGGAGATGGGCCGCGCGGCCCGCGACCTCTTCGGACAGGGCCTCGACGTCTTCGAGCACCGCGATATCGAACGTGCCCGCGACCTCGAGGCCGGGGACGACAAGGTCGACCTTCTCTACTCGGAGGCGATGAACCTCGTCGCCAACCCCGCTGCCGGCGGCAGCGGCGCCCCCGAGTGGCGGGCACGCGCGGCCCTGATGGTCCATTATCTGGAGCGCATCGCCGACCACGGCGTGGATATCGGGGAGCGCACGGTCTTTCTGGTAACGGGCGAGCGCATGGAGAGCGCCATGCGCCAGTACCGCGACCGTGACCTGAACGTCGACGAGGACTGATCCGGAGCCTGCGAAATCGGGACGGGCGCTAGTAGCTGTGTGCTACAATCTTTCCCAATCGTCCTATGAGCATGGCTAGGAACGGAAAGAAGTCTTGAGGCTTACACAGAAGAGTAAATATGCAGTCCGGGCGCTCATGGAGCTCGCCCTCGACGACTGTGGATCTCCTCTGGGGGTTACCGAGGTCGCGAGGAGGCAGCGCATTCCGGAGAGGTTCCTGGAGCAGATCTTCGGGGACCTCCGCCGCGCGAAGATTCTGCACAGCCACCGGGGGGCGCGGGGCGGTTTCTGCTTCGCGGTTCCGCCCGAGGAGGTTACGATCCTCGACATCGTCGAGGTCCTCGACGGGGAGATCCGGCCGGCTCGCTGCTCCGCGGGCGGCCAGTGCTACGTCGCCGACGCGCCCCTGTGCGTGACGAGCAAGATCTGGGATGAGGCTCGCGAGGCCCTGGAAGGTGTTTTCGGCCGCTACACCATCGCCCAGATCGCCGCCGAGGAGCGCGCGAACCGGGCCGGTCACGCCGCCCGCGCCGTCTCCGATTCACCGGAGGCTTCGGAGCCGCATTCCCCCTTCGCCTCCTCGCTCCGCTAGGGGCTCCCGAAGCCCTGGAAGACCGGCGGAGCTTGGGAGGTCTGGAGGCGCATCTCGCCGGACGGACGGGTATCACCGAGTCCTTCGTGAAGGTCGGGGAGAAGAACTACGCCATAACCCACCCCGTAGCGGCGGATGCGCTCCTTGACGAGGAAGAGTTCGCCCGCGACGAGCGCCTCCCTTACTGGGCCGAGCTCTGGCCGAGCGCCACGGCCCTCGCCCGGCGTCTGGCCCGTGAGGACCTTGCCCGTAAGAGCGTAATAGAACTCGGTTGCGGGGTCGGGTTGCCGACCGTCGCCGCGCTGGAACGGGGCGCCCGCGCGCTGGCGACGGACCACTACGGGGCCGCCCTCGACTTCGCGCTGTACAACGCAAGGATCAACCTCGGCCGTGAGCCCGAGACGCGCCTCCTGGATTGGCGTACCCCGCGGCTCGCGGAGATCGAGGGCTCCTTCGACCTCGTCTTCGCCGCCGACGTGCTCTACGAGCGCGGGAACGTGCCGTTGCTCGCCGGCCTGATACCGCGCCTGCTGAAGCAGGACGCCGCCGCCCTGATAGCAGATCCTCGTCGCAGCCCCGCGCCTGTGTTTCTCGAGGAGATGCAGGAGCGGGGCTTTCGGGTCCTGACGGAAGAAGCTGTCGTCGCGTCGGGGGAGCGCGAAGTGACCGTGCTGGTGCACGAGCTCCGGCGCCGGTAAGGCGGCGTCTCCTTGCTATACTCGCCTACATGCTTCTGGATCAGCTCAACCCCACCCAGCTCGACGCGGTAACGACTACCGAAGGCCCCCTACTCATCCTCGCCGGCGCGGGGAGCGGCAAGACCCGCGTGCTGACGCACAGGATCTCGCACCTCCTCGACCAGGGGCTCGCTGGTCCCGACGAGATCCTCGCCATCACCTTCACGAACAAGGCGGCCCTGGAGATGAAGGAGCGCGTGGCGCTGCTCGTGGGGCCGGACTCGAAGAGGATGTGGGTCTCGACGTTCCACGCGTTCTGCGTGCGTATCCTGCGCGTCCACGCGGAGAAGCTCGGCTACAAGTCCGGGTTCACGATCTACGACGGGGGGGACCAGGTACGCCTCGTCCGCCGCTGCATCGTAGAGCTCGGCAAGGACCCGAAGCGCTTCAACCCGCGCTCGTTCCAGGCCCAGATCTCGGACGCCAAGAACCGCCTCCTCGACGCCCACGATTACCTCACCCGGACCGAGGGCTACATGGCCGAGAACGTGGCCGAGGTCTACGACCTGTATCAGAAGCGCCTCTACGAGAACAACGCCATGGACTTCGACGACCTCATCATGCAGACGGTAGCCCTGCTAGAGGTCTTCCCCGAGGTCCGCGAACGCTACCAGCGCCGCTTCAAGTACATCCACGTCGACGAGTACCAGGACACGAACCATGCCCAGTACCGCCTCGTCAACACCCTGGCCGCCGCAAGCCGCAACCTGTGCGTAGTCGGCGACGACGATCAGTGTCTGGTCAGTGGAACACCTGTCTCGATGGCCGACGGGTCGACGAGGCCCATAGAGAAGGTCGTTGCGGGTGACGAGGTGTTGTCCTGCTTCGGCAGCGGCGACTTCCGCCCGGCACGTGTAGCGAGGGTTTCGAGATCCGACCGTTCAGAGGGCGTGGAGCTCTCGACAACCGGCGGACGACGCATCGTCTCTACCCCGGAGCACGTCCACTTCGCGGGCTACAAGCTTGGCCTTACGCCCCAGATGCATATGACCTACCTGATGCGCAAGCGTGGGGTGGGTTTCCGCGTCGGAACCTCGCGCACCTACACCAACGGGCAGGTCAAGCCCGTGGTCGGTTATGTACAGCGCTCAAGGGCGGAGCACGCGGACGCGACCTGGGTGGTCTCTACCCATCGGACCGAGGCTGAGGCGCGCACCGACGAGGCGCTGATCTCCATGAAATACCAGCTCCCGACGCTACCGTTTATGGCCCGTGCAGGCTCCGATAATGGTCTCGTGGCCAACCAAGAACTTATAGATAGGGTCTTCGCGGCCGTCGATTGTGAGGAGGGTGGGCGTCGTTTGCTCGATGACTCCGGGTTGAGCCCGGAGACCCCGCACTACCTGCCGCAAAGCTTCACGGGCCGACGTCGAAACATTGTGGTCACCTTGTGCGGGGATAGGCGCGGCAAGACGCCGATGCACCGGCTCTCGATGGTCGGGCGGGACGAAGAGGGGCGCACAGCTCTGGAGAGCCTCGGCCTCAGTGTTCGGAAGGCCAAGGCTGGGTCTTCAAGTTGGCGCTACGAATCCTGCTTCAGAGATTATGGAGATGCCATGAAGATCGTGGAGCGTATTCGTTCTGTCCTCGAAGTGTCCGTTCAGCGCGTAGCTCGCCTAGGCTCGGATAGCGGTGAGATCGTCGAGGGGAAATCTCTGCCGTTCGTTCCCGCCTCCGCAGTGCGTCCTGGAATGGCGATGTTCACGGCCGATGGGGGATACGACATTGTAGAGCGCGTAGAGCGCGTGGACCTTGACGGGCCGGTTTACGATCTTGACGTCGAAGGTACGCACAACTTCGTCGCTAACGGCATCGTTACCCACAATTCGGTCTATAGTTGGCGTGGAGCCGATATTTCGAACATATTGAATTTCGAGCGGGATTATCCGGAGTCGAAGGTCGTCAAGCTGGAGCAGAATTACCGTTCCACCCAGACGATCTTGAACGCCGCGAACGCCGTGGTGGCGAACAACTCGTCGCGCAAGCACAAGGAGTTGTGGACGGCTGGTGAGGAGGGGGAGAGGATCCGCCTGTTCACCGCCGCCGACGATTACGCGGAGGCGCGGTTCGTGGTGTCGGAGGTGCAGCGGGTCGTCGATTCGGGGAAGTCGTTGCGGGACGTCGCGGTGTTTTACCGGACGAACGCTCAGAGCCGGACGCTGGAGGACGTGCTGGTCCGGGAGGGGGTCCCGTACCAGATCGTCGGCGGGGTGAAGTTCTACGAGCGGGCGGAGATCAAGGACGCGATGGCTTACCTCTCCGTAATCTCGAACCCGAGCGATGGGGTCTCCTTGGAGAGGATCATAAACGTACCGAAGAGGGGCCTTGGGGCGACCTCGGTCGGGAGGTTGCAGCAGTACGCTAACCGTCAGGGCATCTCGGTCTACGACGCCCTCACGGAGGCCGAGGAGGCGGGGCTCTCGGGGGCTGCGAGGAAGGCCTGCGCGAAGGTCCACGAGCTCTTCGAGGGCCTGCGGGTCGCGGCGAAGGAGATAGGGCCGAGCGAGCTTCTCGGGGCCGCGCTGGACGAGTCGGGCTACCGGGCGGAGCTCTTGTCCGAGGCCACGGTGGAGGCCGAGTCTCGTCTGGAGAACCTGGTGGAGCTCGTGAACGCCGCCGTCGAGTACGAGCGGGTGGAGCCCGAACCTAGCCTGGAAGGGTTCTTGCAGGATCAGGCGTTGTTCTCCGAGGCGGACAAGCTGACGGGCGAGGGGCGGGCGACGTTGATGACGCTCCACAACGCGAAGGGTCTGGAGTACGACTACGTGTTTATCGTGGGGATGGAGGAGGGGACCTTCCCGCACTCGCGGTCTTTGGACGAGCAGAACCTGGAGGAGGAGCGGAGGCTCTTCTACGTCGGTATCACGCGCGCCAGAAAGGCCCTGACGCTCTCCTACGCGAGGATCCGGTCCATGTACGGGGAGTCCGAGCCGAAGATGCCCAGCCGCTTCCTGCTGGAGATACCCGAGGAGCTCAAGGCGGGCTCCGTCCCCGGTGCGTCGCGCGGCGGCCTCGGGGGGAGGTCCGGCGGATGGGGGAGCGCCGCTGGCGGCGGTTTCGGCCGTAGACGGAGCAGCGCGCCCGCCGCCTCCCCGGGGGCCTCTTCCTACGCGCCGGGTGAGAAGGTCCGGCACGCGAAGTTCGGTATCGGGGAGGTCGTCGAGGCCTCGGCTGGCAAGGTCGTTATCCGCTTCGGCGCGGAGCAGAAGACCCTCGTACCCGAGATAGCACCCCTGAGCAAGGTGTAGGCGGCACCGGGCGGGGGACCTCCCGGTTCGTTCAGACCTTGCTCTCCTCCATCGCCTCTCTCGGGGCGCCGAACCTGGCGCACGCGGTGCAGGTCGCCCCGCGCTTGGTGGTCACCCACTCGTCGGGGTCTATCGGACGTCCGCAGAACGTCTGCTTCATCTGGGGCATGGCGACGTGCACCACGCCCAGCCCGTTGGCTTGCTTTAAGTTCACTGCTCTCCTTCTCTCGTATGGGGGTGCCGGTAGAGGCCGACCCGGCTTCAGGGAACGCTTCATCCCGGAATTCGTCCCGCCGGGCTTCGTCGGGGCTACGAGGTCCGGCGCCGCGTACCCGGTTCTACGCCTCCGCGGGAGCGACGTCGCTGCCAGGGCTCTCGCGTTGGCGTCCGTGCGAAGAAACCGTGCCCGTCGGGGTTATGGTACCGTCGATGCTCTGTCCTTTTGTGCCTCGCTTCTGCGCGTGTGGCGAGGTCTTGCCTGGCGTCCTCCGGTCGTCGAGGGGGCCCGAACGCTCTCCCTGGACGGTCGGAGGCTCGGGCGGTGGCGTCGAAGGCTCTGTCCCTGATCCCTGTGTCTACGCTGCTCCCTTGTTTGTACGGACGTATTCTACCGTCGACTCCCCGTGTTTCCCGGCCCGAGGCCCGGTGTTTAGTCGGGTTCTCCTGGCCCCGGGTCTCGAAGGAGAAGCGTGGTTCGGGGGTGAAGAGCGTTTGATCGTCGTTCGACGAACCCGTGCCGGGCGTGGAGTCGTCGATGGGATGGGCTTTCCTGGTGAGGGAGCGGGGCCTGGGCGGGAGCGTAGAGCCCGCCCGTTCGGGGCCGAGAGGGTCTGGGGAGGCCGGGATTTGAGGGTGCTCGTTCGGGGTGGGGCGCGAGGATTCGTGGGGCGTTTCGGGCTGAAGTAGGGGGTGAAAATGCCGGGGTTCTCCTTTGTAGCGGGATTTTGGCTAGAATTTGTCCCAAGAGAGGGCCTTTCGTCTGGGGTAATGTCCTTGTGGCGTGCCGCCCCTGCTCGGTTCGGGTGAGAAGGTAAAGGAGAAAGAGTTGGCGCACGTTTACGTTACCGGGCATCGGAATCCGGACACGGACACCATAGCTTCCGCCATCGGGTACGCGGAGTTGAAGGGGAAGCTGGGCTCGGGCGACGTCTATGCTCCGGCGCGGCTCGGGGAGGTCAACGCGCAGACGAGGTGGGCGCTGGAGCGGAGCGGGGCGAAAGAGCCCAAGCTCATCAAGCACGTCAAGCTCCGGGTCAAGGACGTGATGAGCAAGGAGATCGCGACCGTCCACCGCAATGATCCTCTACGCAACGTCGGGCTCGCGATGGCGCAGAGGGACATAAGCCAGGTGCCCATCGTGGACGACGACGGGGCGCTCGTCGGGATCGTGACGGAGCGGGGCCTGGCCAGGATGTACATGCGCGAGTCGAGGGAGCCCTCGACCTTCGCCGAGACGCCGGTCTCTGTGGGCGGGATGGTCGAGGTCCTGGAGGGCGAGCTTCTCGCCGGGGAGGACAAGGAGGCCGGAGGGAAGCTCTGGGTCATCTCGATGAGCGTCGACTCCATGGGCCAGCAGATGGACCCCGGCGACATCGTGGTCATCGGCAACAGGCCCGACGGACAGCGCAAGGCGATAGAGATCGGCGCCGGTGTCCTGGTCATCTCCAACGGGGTGAGGCCGGACGAGGACGTCCTTCGGTTCGCGGAGCAGAAGGGGACGACCGTCGTCCTGAGCCCGCTGGACTCTTACGTGACGAGCCGCATGATCCAGCTCTCCGTCCCGTGCTGGGAGGTTATGGCCGAGGATCCCCTGACGGTCGACCCGGACGAGCTGATCACGGACATTACCGACCGGGTTATGGAGGTCCACTACCGGGCGGCGATCGCCGTGGACGGCGACAACAGGCCCATCGGCATCGTGACGAGGACGGACCTCTTGAACCCCGAGCCGAGGCGCGTGGCGCTCGTGGACCACGCCGAGAGGGGGCAGAGCGTGCCGGGGGTGGAGCAGGCGCAGGTCGTGGAGATCCTGGACCACCACCACATCGGCGACGTGCAGACGAGCACCCCGATACCGGCGACCTTCGACCCCGTGGGCTCGACGGCGACGCTGGTGGTGGAGCGCTTCCGCGCGAACGGCCTGGAGCCGAGCGAACCCTCGGCGGGGATGCTGCTCGCCGCCGTCCTCTCGGACACGGTCATCCTCAACTCCCCGACGACGACCGAGCGCGACCACGAGGTGGTGCGCTACCTAGAGGGGTTCCTGGGCGTCGACGCCCAGCAGTTCGGGATGGAGATGTTCGAGGCCTCGTCGGACGTCTCGGGTCTCACCCCCGAGGAGATCGTGGACCGCGACCTGAAGGAGTACGCGACGGACTCCGGCGAGAAGATGAGCGTGTCGCAGATCGAGACCGTCGGGACCGGCCTTCTGGAGCGCAAGGAGGAGTTGATGAATGCGCTGGAGAGCGTCCGACAGCAGAACGCCTACCTGTTCGCGGCGCTGATGGTTACGGACATCATCGGGCAGGGGACGGAGCTTCTGTGCGCCGGGGAGTGCGCGATCGTGGAGCGCGCCTTCGACAAGAAGGCCAAGGACCGCGTCATAGACCTGCCGGGCGTGATGAGCCGCAAGAAGCAGGTAGCGCCCAGGCTCCTCGCGGCCTTTTAGGGTCCTTGTAATGGCAAGCATCCTGGACGGAAGAGCGGTCGCCGCCGAGATACGGGCGGAGGTGGCGGAAGGGGTAGCCGGTCTCGCGCGGCTCGGCGTCCGCCCGCGCCTCGACGTCGTCCTCGTCGGCGACGACGGTGCATCCGCGACCTACGTCCGCATGAAGGAGCGCGACTGCGCCGAGGTCGGCATAGATTCGAGGGTCCACCGCCTCGGCGCGGAGACCTCGCGCGAGGAGATCTCCGCGCTCGTCGAACGGTCCAACGCCGACCCCGACATCTCCGGCTTCTTTATCCAGCTCCCGCTCCCCGGGGGACTGGACGCCACGCCCCTCGTCTCGGCCATCGACCCCTCGAAGGATGTGGACGGGTTGAGCCCCTTGAGCGCCGGGAGGCTCGCCGTCGGCCTGCCGAGCCTGCTGCCCTGTACGCCCCACGGGGTGATACAGCTCCTCAGGCGGAACGGGGTGGAGATGGAGGGCCGCGAGGCGGTGGTGGTCGGGCGCTCAAGCCTCGTCGGGAAGCCGCTCGCGCAGCTTTTGCTCCGGGAGAACGCGACCGTCACGGTCTGTCATTCGCGCACCCGGGATCTGGTGGCGGTGACGCGGCGGGCGGAGATCCTGGTCGTCGCCGCCGGGCAGCGCGAGTTTGTAGGGGCCGAGCACGTCCGGGAGGGGGCCGTGGTGGTGGACGTCGGCATCCACGGCAAGGAGGGCGGGGGCCTCGTCGGGGACGTCCGGTTCGAGGAGGTCGAGCCGGTCGCCTCGATGATCTCACCCGTGCCCGGCGGCGTCGGCCCGATGACCCGCGCGATGCTCCTCTACAACACCTTGCAGGCGGCGCGGGCCGTAGCGACGCCGGCGGAGGTTTAGGGGCGCACCGACCGAACCGTCGGGGTAGAAGGTCTGGAGCACGTACGGAGGGAGCATCGTGCCCCTTGAGCCTCTGCCGCCGCGTTCTTGTACCGGCGGACAGCACTGCTTCGCGTTCCTGATGTTCCCGGTTTCTGCTATTTTCTGGTTCGGGTTCTCGGTGTCGACGGCTCTATGACCAAGTGGTAGGGAGGGACGAACGTTTGGACGCGCAACCTCTAGGGGTGGAACTGGCGGCGATCAAGGAGCGCCAGAGGACGGCCTGGGCTTCAGGTGACTACGCGGCGTTCGGTGCTCCCCTGCTCGTCATGGGCGAGCTGCTCTGCGAGGCCGCGGATCTTCGCCCTGGCTGGAGGGTCCTGGATGTGGCGACCGGGAGCGGGAACACCGCGCTTGCCGCCGCCCGCCGCTCCTGCGCCGTGACCGGCGTGGACTACATCCCGGCGCTTCTGGAGAGGGGGCGTGAGCGGGCGGCGGCCGAGCGCCTGGAGGTCCGTTTCCGGGAAGGCGACGCCGAAGAGCTCCCCTTCCCCGACGCCTCCTTCGACGCTGTCCTCTCCACCGTAGGGGTGATGTTCGCGCCGGATCAGGAGAGGGCCGCCTCCGAGCTTCTGAGGGTGTGCGCGACCGGCGGGCGTATAGGACTCGCCAATTGGACCCCCGAGGGCTTTGCGAGCGAGTTGTCCGGGCTCTTCGGCCGGTATGCGGACCTTCCGCAAGGGTTCCAGCCTCCCGCCCTGTGGGGGACCGAGGAACGGCTGCATCAGTTGCTCGGGGACGGGGTCGCCTCTTTCGAGGTCTCGCGCCGCAACTTCGTGTTCCGTTACAGATCCGTCGGGCACTATATTGACGTGCTCAGAAACGACCTCGGCCCCACCCGGCAGACCTTCGAGAAGATCGGGGGCGCGGAACGGAAGAAGCTCGAGGGCGAGATCGCAAACCTCGTGAGTCGGTTCAACCGTTCGGAGGACGAGACGATGGTTGTGCCGAGCGAGTACCTGGAGGTGGTCGCGGTCCGGCGCTGAAGCCGATCTTTCGGTCGTCGACGCTTGATCCCCGGAAGCGCAGCGTTCGTAGAAGAGAGACGACATCTTTAAACTAGCTCGAAAAATTTGGTGAGGAGCGTGGCGACGTGCCGGTAGCCGTGGGTATAGGACTGACAAACGAGTGCAACCTGGCGTGCGCGCACTGCTA
This sequence comes from uncultured Rubrobacteraceae bacterium, assembly GCA_902806105.1. The sequence goes on along the minus strand of CADCVI010000230.1, from coordinate 8,833 downwards.
CCGGCCCACGCTGGAGCGCCAGAGGCTCTCCGTCGGCGAGGTCGAGGGGATCCTCGACAACCTCGACGTGGGCTCGGTCAACCTCGGGGTCGGCGAGAACGGGGTGCACCCGGAGTACCGGGAGATGCTCGCCCTGTTCAGGGAGCGGGGGGTCAAGACCGCGATCACCTCGAACGGCTACAGCCTGGGCATGCTCACCGACGAGGAGCTCTCGGGCTTCCACTCCGTCGAGCTCTCCTTCGACTTCCCCACCAAGGCCGAGATGGACGAGTTTCGCGGTCCGGGCTCCTGGGAGACGGCGCTGGAGTCGGTGGAGCGGTGCAAGCGGCTGGGCATCCCCGTCGCCGTGGCCGCGGTCATGATGAACACGAACTACGACAAGATGGAGGATCTGTCGCGGTTCGCATCAAGCCTTGGGGTGGACCTGCGAGTCAACGTCTACCAGCCCGTCGCGGGCGAGGAGTTCACCCTCTCCTACGAGGAGTTCTGGCGGGGCTTCGCCAACCTTTTCGCCGCCGGTCCCGTGGTGGTGTGCAGCGAGCCTCTGGTCAACGCGGTCATGGGCCTCGAAACGACCCGCGGCAACCCCTGCGGTCGCACGAGCATCCGGGCGCTGCCGGCGGGGACGATCACGCCGTGCCCGTACTGGCCGAAGGCCGCCGCCCGCATCCCGCACCTCGCGGACGGGGAGAAGAGCATCTGGGATCGGCGCGAGTTCGAACGTTCGCGCGAGTTGCCCAAGGCCTGCGAGCCCTGCCGCTTCGTCGAGAGTTGCGCGGGGGGCTGCGCGAGCCGCCGGGCGCTCAGGGGCAGGCTGGAGGAGCCGGACGAGTACTGCCCGGTGGTGCGTGGCGGCGACGAGGAGGTCGAGCGCATAAGGGAGATGCTCCGCTACACGCTGAGCAACCCCGAGGACGTGCCCAAGGCCGGGAACGCCTGCACGACCGTCATCAAGGCCGTGGTCCCGGGGGCGTGAGGCCTACCGCCGAAAGCCGCGCGGAGGGGGACGACGCCGGGAGGCTTCCCCTCTCGCGCATCGCCGTCGTAATACCCGCACTCGACGAGGCGGCTTCTATCGCGCCCGTGGTCGGGGGCCTGCTGGCTCAGGAGCCCCTCGCCTCTGGCGAGGTTATCGTGGTGGATAACGGATCTACCGACGCGACCGGCGAGGTATCGCGCCGGGCGGGCGCGCGCGTGGTGCGCGAGGAGCGGCGCGGCTACGGGTACGCATGCCTCGCCGGCGTCCTCGCCGCCACCGACGCCGACGCCATAGTGCTCCTGGACGGGGACGGCTCCGATGCCCCAGAGGATCTTTGCCGCGTCCTCGGGCCGCTGCTCGCCGGGGAGGCGGACCTCGTCGTGGGCTCGCGTTCCCTGGGCTCCCGGGAGCCCGGTTCGATGACCCCTCAGCAGGTTTTCGGCAACGGTCTGGTCGCCCTCCTGATGAGGGCCATCTACGGGGTCCGGGTCAGCGACCTGGGCTCTTTCCGGGCGATACGGCGCGAGGACCTGCTCGCGCTGGGGATGGAGGAGATGACCTACGGCTGGCCGGTCGAGATGATGGTGAAGGCGGCCCGGGCGGGCTATCGCTACCGCGAGGTGCCGGTCGGGTACCGCCGGCGGGCCGGCGGCGTCTCGAAGGTAGGAGCCACGATCCCGAAGGCTCTTTGGGTCGGCTGGCACATCGTGTCCACCGTGATCCGCCACGCCCGCTGGGTGCCGGAACGCGTGGGGGAGAAGCGGCGGTGACGGGCGTGCTCTACATTATCGCGAAGGCCCCGCGGGCCGGGCTGGCCAAGACGCGTCTCGGCCGGACCATAGGCGACGATGCGGCCATCGTCCTGTACAAGTCTTTTCTACAGGATCTGGCCGCGCGCTTCGCGGGGGCGCCGTTCGAGTGTGGCTGGTACGTCACGCCCGCTGATGCCTGGGAAGACCTCTCGCCGCTGATCGACTGGGGCGAGCGCGAGATGAAGATCCTGTTTCAGAAGGCCGGCGACCTGGGCGAGCGCCAGCGGGAACTCTTCCGGGGGGCCGCGGCCCGCGGCGAGGACAAGGTCGTCCTGATCGCCGCGGACTCGCCCCAGCTTACCGTCGGGGTCGTGGAGCGGGCCTTCAGCGAGCTCGACCGGCACGACCTCGTGTTCGGTCCCACCTTCGACGGTGGCTACTACCTGATCGGGATGCGCGGCTTCGAGGACGTCTTCCACGGCGTCCCGATGAGCGTGGGCACCGAGCTGGAGGCCATCATCGCGGCGGCGGAGCGCGCGGGGCTGTCGGTGGGACGGGTCGAGGCAACCTTCGACGTCGACGAGGAGGAAGACCTGGAACACCTGCGGCATCTCGTGGAATACCGGCCAGACCTCTCCGCGACGCGTGCCGCCCTGGAGGGGCTGGGCCTGCTGCATCATCCTCTGGTACCGGTGGAACCGTCGCGGCCGGCGGACGGAGCGTCGGGATGAGCCGGGGAGAGGCCGATCTCCCGATGGCCCCCATCCTGGAGCAGAAAGTTTACGGGGAGCCCGCGGTCTTTACGCCGGCCAACCTGTTGCGGGAGGCGAGGCGCCAGAAGTCGTTGCCCGAAGGGACGGTACCCCGGATCTGCGTCCTGGACCCCGACGGCGACATCGTCGAGCACCTGCACGAGACGGGCCGCGCCAAGGTGAATCCGTACTGGGCGTGCTACCACACCCGGATGCACGACTTCGTAGACGACGGCGTCTCCTACGGCATCGTCGGCGGCGCGGTGGGCGCGCCCTTCGCCGTGCTCGTTGCCGAGGAGATGTTCGCCTCCGGGTGCGAGCTCTTGATCAGCGTAACCTCGGCCGGCCAGATCTCACCTGCCGGCCCCCCGCCGTACTTCGTGCTGATCGAAAGCGCCCTCCGTGACGAAGGGACGAGCTACCACTACGCGCCGCCCACCTCGCCGTTCGCCGAGCTGCGTCCCGGTCTGGGCGAGAAGCTCCGCGACGCCTTCGACGACGAGTCCACGCCTTCGGTCGCCCGCGGCGCCGTGTGGACCACGGATGCCCCTTTCCGGGAGACGGCGGCGGAGATCGAGCGCCACCGCGCGGCGGGCATCCTGGCGGTCGAGATGGAGGCCGCCGCCCTCTACGCCTTCGCGCGGGCGACGGACAGCCCGGTCGTCTGCTTCGCTCACGTGACAAACCAGATGGCCAGCATCGAGGGAGACTTCGAGAAGGGTGCATCGAGCGGCGGCATCGACGCGCTGCGCGTGATCGGGGCCACCGCGAGGCGCTGGCTGGCGGCGGGAGGTAGAGACCGATGATCGGGACATTGGGGGCAACGGTAAGGATTCGGCGCTCCGGGTCATCTGTCCGGAAACCTCGGGCCTGCACCAGCGCGGGACAGGCCGAGGGAGCGAACGAAGGGAGCGTCGGCGCATGACTAGTACGAGCCCCGCGGGGGCACGCGAGCCCGGAGGAGACGGCATCTACCCCTCCTCACGCCCGGAGAGGATCCTCCTCGTCGCGGCCATCGCGATCGCGAGCATAGGCCTCGGCTACCTCTTCTTCACGCAGCTGTGGTGGAAGGTGCCGCCGGACTTCGGCTGCGCGCCGGACTTCGAGTCGCGCGGGCTTTGCACCTGGGTAGGCAAGGAGGTCCGCTACGCCGACGAGCCCCACACGCTCCTCCAGGCCGACATCGTTCCTTCCAGACCCGGCCCCGAGCTCGGCGTCCCGATGAGGTGGGCGTCGAACCTCAACGCCGTGTTCGTCGAGAACGTCGTGCAGGCCAACATCCGCGTCTTCGGCTGGATCATCTTCGCCTCCGAGGCGTTTATCTTCCTCACCCTCACTTTAGGGTTCATGAGCCGCCTGGGCGCTTTGGTCGCCATCGGCATGTCCCTGCAGCTCGCGGTCGGGCTGGCCCACACGCCCGACGAGTGGGAGTGGAGCTACCTACTCATGGTGCTGCTCTCGGTCGTGCTGTTCGGGCTTGCCCCGGGCCGCTACTTCGGCCTGGACCGGCTCTTGCGGCCGCGTCTGAAGGCCCTGAAGGACCGCGGCAGCCGCGTCGGACGCCTTCTGCTGGTATTCACTTGAAGCCGAATCTTTGGGAAGCTCACCGTTACAGAGAGAGGAGGCGGTCGGGTTGGAACCCTACGCGATAGCACTCCTGGCCCTGCTCGCGTGCGCCGTTGCGGCGGTCGTGTTCACCGCGGTCGTGGTCGTCGCGGTGGACCGCTCGGTCCGCCGCGAGGAGCGCGGCGCGGCCGGCGCGGCGCCTGAACGTGCAGGCGTGGCGGAACGCGACGGCGAGGAAGCCCCCAATGGCGGTCGTGCCGGAGGTGAACGATGAGGCGGGGGACGGGGAGAGAGCGCGCGCTGGTGACCGGTGGCGCCGGTCTGATCGGCTCGCACCTCACGGATCAACTCTTGAGCGAGGGCTACTCGGTGCGGGTGCTGGACAACCTGGAGCCCCAGACCCACCGCAACGGCAGGCCCCCCTGGATACCATCCAAGGTCGAGTTCGTCGCGGCGGACGTCCGCGATCCGGCGGCCGTGAGGGCGGCCCTTGAGGGCGTGGACGTGGTCTTTCACCAGGCGGCCTACGGCGGATACATGCCCGATATAAGCAAGTACGTGCACGTCAACAGCTTCGGAACCGCGCAGCTGCTGGAGATCATCCGCGACGAGAACCTCCCCGTGAGGAAGGTCGTGGTCGCTTCTTCCCAGGCCGTGTATCGGGAGGGGGCATGCGACTGCCCGGAGCACGGACGCGTCTTCCCGGAGACCCGCCCCGTCGAGAGGCTCGCCGCCGGCGACTACTCCGTCCGCTGCCCGCTCTGCGACCGTGTGGCGGCATCCGTCCCGACCCCGGAGGATGCGCCCATCGGCGGCGAGACGGTCTACGCCGTGACCAAGGCGGATCAGGAGAGGCTTGTCCTGATGTGGGGGCGCCAGAACGGCATCCCGACGGTCGCGCTGCGGTACTCGTGCACCTACGGCCCGCGCCAATCCATCTTCAACCCTTACACGGGGGTCATCGCGATCTTCGCCACCCGGCTCCTGAACGGCCAGCCGCCCGTGCTCTACGAGGACGGCGAGCAGACCCGCGATTTCTGCTACGTGGGCGACGTCGCCAGGGCGAACCTGCTCGCGGCCACCACCGACGCGCTCGACGGCCTGCCGGTAAACGTGGGCAGCGGCCGGGCGACCACCATCCGGGAGGTGGCCGACTCGATCTCCGACGCGCTCGACGCCCGGGTCGCTCCCGTAGCTAGGGGAGAGTTCCGGCCCGGGGAGATGCGCCACCTGACCTCGGACATCTCCCGCGCCCGGGGGGCAGGCTACGAACCTCAGGTAGACCTCGCAACCGGCATCGAAAACTACCTCGACTGGATAAGGACCCAGGGCGACGTGCGCGACTACTTCGCCGAGGCCGAGGGGGTGCTCCGGGCGAAACGCATCGTCCACCGGGCAGACCACTCCGACCCCGCCACCATGCAATGACCTCTTCGCGACACCGGTTCTCCCTCCGCGAAGGGCACGCGCCTCACCGTCCATGATCCGGAAGGACTCGCGGTTTTACGCTCTGGGGCAACGGCTCTCGCGGGGGAGCCGGTCCGCCGACCTCGCCGCTGTAGCCGCCGTGCTGGTGCTTACGGTTGTCGGTGCTTGGGGCCTCGTGGTCGGCGGCACGGTGGTCGGCATGGACGCTGCCACCCAGTTTTATCCCTGGTACGGCTTTCTGGGCGAGAGCCTCCGGTCGTTCGAGATACCCGGGTGGAACCCGCACCAGTTCTCGGGCGTCCCGTTCGCCGCCGATCCCCTCTCCGGCTGGTCGTACGGACCCGCCATGGTCCTCTTCGCCCTCCTGCCCCTACCTGCGGCGGCGAAAGCCTACCTGGTCTTCCACCTGTTGCTCGCGGGGCTCTCCGTGTACGCGCTCGCGAGGGCGCTCGGGATCGGGGTCGCTGGGGCCCTCTTCTCCGCTGTCTCCTATGAGTACGGGAGCTTCCTCTACACGGAGAACACCTGCTGCTTCGCCTACGCCAGCGTCATGTCGTGGCTCCCGCTCGCCCTGCTCGGTGCTGAGACGGCGATCCGCCGGCCCCGTCTGCTGGACAGCGCCCCATGGTGGGGGCTCTGCGGGCTGGCTCTGAGCCAGATTCTCGCCTCCTGGCTGGGCCAGGGTTCCTACTACGCGCTGCTGGCCCTCGGAGGGTACGTCGCCTACCGCACCCTGATCTCCCCGCCCGAGCATCTCCGGCGGGTACGGGAACGTCTTCTCGGAGCCGCCTTGCACGGCGGCGCCGTCCTTCTCTTCGGCTTCGGCCTCGCCGCCGCGGGCCTCTTGCCCCGCCTCGAATACAACGCCCTCTCGAACCTCGCGGGCGGCTACCTCGTGGAGGAGGGCGCGGGGGCGGTGGAGATAGGGGGCTGGGAGAAGGAAGATTGGTACCTCCTCCTGGAGCCCGGCCTGTGGTACGCGGGCGGCGCTACCGTTGCCCTCGCCCTCCTGGCCGTCCCCCTCGTGCGGCGGAGGTTCGCCGTCCCCTACTTCGCCGCCCTCTCGCTCTCGGCGCTCGTCCTCTCCGGCCAGGGGCCTACGCCGCTCCACTCGTTGCTCTACCTGCTCCCCCGCTTCGACCAGCTCCACCCGCACAGCCCGGAACGCGTGGTCATGCTCCTCTACCTCGGGCTCTCCCTGCTCGCCGGTGCCGCACTATCCCGGCTCGGGGAGATGGACGTCAGGGCCCGGGCACTGCTCCTCGTTCCGGCCGCCGTCCTCGCCGTGGCATTTTTTGGCTCACTTACCCCTGCCGCCCTGTTATCCCTGGCGCTCGTCGGGGTTCTCGTCGTCGCCTATGCGCGCCTGCCGTCCCGGCGGGGGCCGCTGCTGGTGTTGCTGATCGTTGTTGTTTTCGTAGATCTGCTCTCCTCGGGGCGGGCGGCGATTTCCTCCCAGGGCGACGTGGAGGGGTGGCAGGGGATCAGCGGCATCACGCGGAAGATAGACCTCGCAGACTACTACCGTCCCTCGGGGGCGCTCCGCTTCCTGATGGCGAGGGAGGAGGGGCCGTTCCGGTACTTTGGCTACGGTCTCAGGACACCGGAGGGGAGGACGATCTCCTCCCCGACCCGCTTCGCGCACCCTGAGACCCAGGCGCTCGGGGTGGGCAACCGGGCCATGACGGTCGGGCTCCAGAGCATACAGGGCTACGATGCCGTCCACGTTGCCCGCTACGACGAGTACGTCACGGCGATGAACGGCGGCAACAGCCAGGACTACCACCACGCGGACGTCCTGAGGGAGGGTGCCGAATCCCCACTGATGGACCTCCTGGGCGCCCGTTACATCGTTGTGCCCGCCGAGCCACTCCCCAAGGATCGGGAGTACCTGCGGGAGTTCGAACTCGAGTTCCCCGTCGTCTACGAGGACGGCCAGGCGAAGGTGCTGGAGAACCGGGAGGCGCTGCCGCGAGCCTGGATCGTTCACAGTGCGCGCCGCGTGGGCGGCGGCGAAGCCCTGAAGCTTCTGGAATCTGGTGCGACACGTCCCCTGGAGACGGCGCTGCTGGAGGTCGAGCCCCCTGCGCTGGATCCCTCCGCCGCACCCTCCGACGATCGTGTTTCCGTAACGGCGTACGAGGCGGATCGGGTAGAGATCGAGGCCGAGGCCGGGGGGGCCGGACTGCTCGTCCTGGCCGAGGTGTACTACCCGGCGTGGAGGGCCTACGTCGACGGCGAGCCCGCGCCGCTCTACCGGGCCGACGGGCTCCTGCGCGCCGTGGCGCTGCCCGCCGGGGAGCACAAGATCGAGCTGCGCTACGAATCCCGTACCTTGTGGGCGGGAACGGCGGTCTCGGTGGCCACGTTCGCAGTGCTTGTCGCGCTAATCGCAGCCGCCGGAGCACGGCGCCGAGGGAGAGCGGGCTCCGCCGAACACGCCATCATTCAGGAGGCCAAGTGATTGACGTCGGAATCGTTACCGGATCGGGCATCTACAGCCTCCCCGGGGAAGGGGAGGTTCGCCGGATCGCGACCCGCTTCGGGGAGGCTGAGGTCACGGTGACGCGCGCCGGTCCCTGGCGGGTGGGGAGCATCTCGCGGCACGGGGAGGGGCACCACCACCTGCCGCACACGATCCCCCACCGCGCGAACTTCGCGGCGCTCAAGATGCTCGGGGCCCGCGCGGTCCTCGCGACGACCGCCGTCGGGGTCGTCGACCCCGGCGTGCGCCTCGGCTGTCCCATCATCTTCGACGACCTCTTCTTCCCCGGCAACCACCTGCCCGATGGAGGGGCGTGTACCGTCTTCACCGAGCCCGGCGACCCGGAGCGCGGGCACCTTATCCGGAGCGAGCCCTTCTCCCCCCGTTTGCGTCTCACCATGGAAGCCGCGGCACGGAGCCTCGGGCTGGAGGTGGCCGTCGGAGGGGTGTACGGACACACCAACGGCCCGCGGTTCGAGACGAAGGCCGAGATCCGGTGGCTCCGGACGGCGGGCGTCTCCGCGGTGAGCCAGACCTGCGGCCCCGAGGCAGTCCTCTCCGGGGAGCTGGGGCTGTCCTACGGGCTCGTGGGCTTCCCCGTGAACTACGCGACGGGGGTCTCGGAACCGGAGCCGAAGGAGGTGCTGGAACGCCTGCTCGGACAGTCGGCCAAGGTTCTCTCCAGCCTCGTGGTGCAGTCCGCGACGATGTTGAAGGAGGAAGACCTGATCCCCGACCACGGCTACGTCTACCGGGTAGAGGGGGGAGTAGAGAGTGCCGACCCTTCGTCCGGCGCCGAGGTCCGGGGTAGCCCGTAGCACGGAGGAGGTCACTGGCACAGAGCCTGGCACCCGGAGGATGCGGGTCATAC
>CADCVI010000229.1 GCA_902806105.1 uncultured Rubrobacteraceae bacterium | reverse complement strand
GGTCGCCGTCGCAAGTACTACCGGATCACGTCCCGGGGCCGGGCTCAGCTCGCGGAGGAACGCAGGCAGTGGCAAGCGGTGGACGCTACGCTCCGGGGCATCTGGCGGGCGATCCCCCTTTCCATCCCGGCCAGCCACCCGGCGTCGTCCGCGCCACTAACCGAGGGGGCCTGACGATGGCGGATCCAGGTCACGGGGTATCGCTCGAGGAGCAGATCGGCCAATGGCGGAGCTACCTCCGCCGCCGGCAGGCGATCCACTCCGTTGATGTAGCGGAGCTTGAAGACCATCTGCGCGAGCAGGTAGCGGTCCTGGTCGACGCGGGGCTCGCCACCGACGAAGCGTTTCTGGTGGCGGTGAAGCGCATGGGCAAGCTCGACGACCTCTCGCGGGAGTTCGCGCGCGAGCACTCGGACCGCCTCTGGAAGCAGCTCGTCGTCGTCCCCTCGGATTCCGGGGACAGACGAGCGCGGGTCCGAACGGATGCCATCGTCGCCTTCTGTCTGGCCGTGGCGGCGGCCGTGGTCATCAAGGCGCCGGCGCTCTTCGGGATTCAGTTGGATGCGGACCCGGGCTTCTACGCCCGCAATCTGAGCCTCTTCGTGCTGCCCCTCCTGACCGGCTATTTCGTCTGGAAACGGCGGCTCGACACCAGCACTTTGTGCTGGCTGGCCGTGGCGTTTGTTTCGGCGGGTGTATTCGCTAACGTCTATCCCTTCGCCCCTGACGGATCCACCGAGGCGCTCACGGCGCTGCACCTGCCGATAGCGCTCTGGCTTGTGGTGGGTATCGCGTACGCCGGTGGCCGCTGGGGTGAGGTCGGGGGCCGCATGGACTTCATTCGGTTCTCGGGCGAGCTGTTCATCTACTACGTCCTGATCGCGCTCGGCGGCGCCGTTCTCACGGCGTTCATGGCGATGATCTTCCAGTCCATCGGGATCGACGTCGAGCCCTTCTTCGAGTCGTGGCTGCTGCCGTGCGGAGCGGCCGGGGCCGTCGTGATCGCCTCCTGGCTGGTGGAGGCCAAGCAGAGCGTGATCGAGAACATGGCGCCAGTGTTGACGCGCCTCTTTACTCCCCTCTTCGCCGCCGTGCTGGTCATGTTTCTGGGGACCCTGCTGTGGACCGGACGCGGGGTCGGCATCGAGCGGGAAGTCCTCATCGCCTTCGACCTGCTCCTGGTGGTGGTCCTCGGCCTTCTGCTCTATTCCGTCTCCGCCCGGGACCCCCAATCCCCCCCTGGCGCCTTCGATGTGGTGCAGGTAGTGCTGGTGGTAAGCGCGCTACTGGCCGATGCGGTAGCGCTGTGGGCAATCGCCGCGCGCATCACCGAGTTCGGCTTCAGCCCGAACCGCGTGGCCGCCCTGGGTGAGAACGCGATTCTCCTGGTCAATCTGGCATGGTCCGCCGTGCTCTACATCCGCTTTCTCAGAGGGCGCGGATCGTTTACGAGCCTCGAACGGTGGCAGACGAATTACTTGCCGGTCTACGCCGTGTGGGCGGCGATCGTCGTGATCGTCTTTCCGCCGGTGTTCGGGTACGTCTGATGGGGTGCCGCCGCCCGCGTTCTCCCCAGCGCCATTCGCAGACTACGGGCTGCTATGGAACACACAGTCGAAACGTATCCAAGACCTAGCCAAACGGCGCGCAGTCAACAGCGTGACCCTCACGAGCCGGCAAGCCGAGGCTGATGCGCATCCTCGCCATGCTCCGGGACCAACGTTGCCGCCCTCAAGACCCACCGCGAGCGTTAGAACGAGGAGAGTCCGCACCCGCGAGTGGAAAGCTTACGACCTCACCTTCCCCAACCGTCCGGGCAAACTTATGGACCGCAACAACCCGTACCATCGGGAGTACAAGGAGTTGCTACTAAAAAAGTCCCTCCCCTCGGAACAGGGACGACCTTCTATAGCCCGCGCCACACCTTCGGCATCGTGCTCCTCAAGAGGGGCGAATACCCGAAAATCGTCCCGTCCCTGCTCGGGCACGCCAGCAAAGCACAGTCGATGGACGCTTACTTCCACCTCCTGGGCTATATAGGTGGGGACGCCGTAGGAGGACTCGACGAGACCTTCGTACAACGGGTAAAACGAAGCCCCCGGCGATTCGGCCGGGGGCTTCGTTTTACCCGCAAACTGCTGGGTGACCGACGGGGCTCGAACCCGCGACCTTCGGGACCACAACCCGATGCTCTGCCTACTGAGCTACGATCACCAGGCAACAACGGGATTCTACCAGCCCGCCCCGCTCCTGCAAAATGCGTCCACCCCGATCTCTATACGGAGCCCGGCCGGAAGGCGAGCACCGGCCCCGCTACGGCTGTGCGATGCGGAAACCTGCCTTGTCGAAGTATGCGTACCTCTTGATGGAGGGCGACTTGTTGATGCAGCCGCTCGCCCCGCAGTAGGTAAAGCTGGCCCTGCGGGAGGTGAGGTGGCCGCCCTTGGGCTTGTTCTTGTACTCGAAGTAGAGGTCGCGCCTGCCGGCGATCCCGTTGTACGACCAGCCGCTGTTCACCCCAATCCTCGTCACCCCGACCGAGACCACGGGCTGGGAGAGGTAGGTGATCCTGGTGCCGTCCCAGCAGGACCTCTGGCTCATGGTGAAGTAGGCGAGCAGCTCCCTGCGCTCGTTCCTGTAAGTGACGCTCCCCGGGATGGTCGCGCACTTGACCGCAGGCGCCGCAGTCGTGGCCCGGTCACCGGGCTCCGCCGATATGGCCTCGTCCCCGGTCCCAAGCGCCACGGCGAGCAGGATAACCACACCTACCACCGCAACCAACAGCTTCCTCGGACCCAACCCGGCCATTTCCTCGCTACCGCCAGCACGCATACCCATCTCTTCCTCCCCTACGCTCAGCCCGGATCGACCCATCTAATGCCATAACCCCAAGGACTCAGCCACCTGCCTCACCAGCGGCCACAACAATCTTCTCGCACACGTTCTAAACAAATATTCCGAAACATCAGTTCTTTTTAATATTTTCCTCAGGCTCGTCGCTGCGGGAACAGGCGCCGTTTTCCTGGTAGGCATCCTGGGGGTGCGTGGGGGCGGCGTCTACTACCTCCCGAGGAGCTTCCGGATGTCGAACTCGATCCCCCTGCTCTTTCGACGAGGTTCTACGTCTCGATGGCTACCCTCATCAGCCCCAGGAGCCCGTCCTCCTCGACGCCGACAAAGTACACCTTGATCTCCGGCCCCCCGGTGTCGCAGCGGTAGACGGCGAGGTCGCCTTCGAACTCGCGATCGAATACGTTCTCGAGCTTGCGGAAGCCGCGGGCGCTGCTGAGCTGTCCCGGGTCCATCCAGGGCTCTGTGTTGCCCAGCTTATCGAGGGTTTCGCCGAAATCGTGGCGGGTCGCGCCGCCCTCGTGGCACCCGGAGATCTCCTCGAACCGAGCCGCCTCCGGCAAGCCCTCCACGCCCGCGTAGGAGACTCCATACCACTCGGAATCGGACTCGGACGAGGGCATCTGCAAACCCTCGGCCGCCGCCAGCAGGCGCTCCCCGGTTGCTTTCCTGGCCAGAGCATCACCCGCGGAGACGAAGCAGGCGAGCAGGGTCGAGACGGCGAACAGCACCATCTTGAGCTTCATGGGTCCTCCTCTTAGTGATGGGTACAGAAGCGGGCTTGCCTCGTTCTCGCTGGTTTACGTCCGCATTCATGAGGCGAGAGCGAGTTTGTCGAAGCCGGATCTTGCATGACGAGAGATTACGGAGGAGATGCCTTCGGGACGTCATGCCGCAGGGATGATCTTTGTCTCCCCCGAGAGTACGGTGGAGATGGGCATGTAGCTTGTTCTTGAGCCTTCCTACGCCCTCGCGTTGGGCGAGACAACGATGTACGTTCGACGTGCAGGGGCGATCGTCGGGTCAGCTGCTTCTGGCTGAGGTTCGAGAATCTGGAATAGATAGGTTCTTGCGTGGGTATTCAGGTCACCGTTCGTTCCTCGGGTCACCCCCGTATGAGATAAAGCGGTGTGGCGTACCATCATGGTTCTGTGGGAGCACGAGATGCCTTCGTAAGGGAGGGTGGATCGGGGACGTGCTCCGGGCTTGCTCTCGCGTGAGCAGAGATAAGAGGAGATGTGGATGGCGGAGGAACCAACGGTGCGTGGATCGGAGGACGGGAAGAGCAAGGAGTACGCCTACCCTCGAGACCTTGCCGCGTTCGTAGCTGCGAGGTGGGACGATCACACTGGCTCTTTGGACCCTCTCGACCCTATCTCGCACGATCCCCCCGTCGATCCCCTGCCCGAGGCTCACGTGCTCGAAAAGATCCTTTCGACCTGCTATCAGGCGAGCCTGTTGCACGAGGAGGGCCAGCCCGTCAGGTTCCGGCTCGCGTTGAGCCATCCGGAGGTCTTCCCTCCGGATGAAGGTCCTCCGGAGGGTCTGCACCGGCTCGAGTTCCCGGAACCCAGGGCCTTCGACGTCCAGGAGCTCCGCCGACTCTCCCCTGCCACCGATTATCCACGCTCTATAGTGGGGGTCAGGCACGACGAGGGGTCGGGCTTGAGGATATGGGGGCTGCTGCATTCGGGCCCTCGCTGGCTGCGGGACCGTCAGGGCGGAAGGATCACCTTCGCGCCGCTGCCGCCGCTGCCCGTGGTGCACGTAACAGGTCCGGGCCGTCTGGAGGTGCGCAAGGGCTCCGGGACCGTCGGCAGGCTGGACAACGGAGTCCTTTCGGATGCCTCGGTGGATGCCTTCGACTCGCGTTGGCTGCCGGCCAGCTTCGCGACGGCGAGGGCGGAGCTTATGGAGCTGCACTCTGCTGCCCGCGAGCTCGCCTTCGAACGAGACGGCGAGAGGTGGGCGTCCCTCGATCCGGATCTCCCGCGCCAGATCGCCGCGCAGACGTTCAAGCGGCTGGTTTCGACGGTGCAGAACTTCAGTCACGGCGGCACGATAATCTTCGTGCCACCAGAGCAGACCGAGGAGTTCTCCGGGGAGAACCGCTACGTCGCACTGAAATACAGGATCTCGGAAGGCGAGCCGCGGAAGCGGTTTCGGACGCTCATCCTGGAGATGGTCAATCGTCTGGCCCAGGCGCACGGCGCAACCAGTGGGTCTCAGGCCGTAAAGACGATCGGCTGGAGAGAGTACCAGGAGAGCAACGACGAGAAGATCGCAGTCCTAGAAGAGGCGATCCTCGAGGTGGCGCACCTCGTCGCCGCCCTCGCTACGACCGACGGCGCGGTGGTGATGACGAAGCGCTACGAGCTGCTGGGGTTCGGCGGCGAGATCTCCGGACAGCTCCCCAACGTGGAGACGGTTTGGAAGGCACTGGACGTCGAGGGTACCCTGCTCGAGGAGGAACCGACCGAGATCGTGGGCACCAGGCACCGTTCCGCCTACCGCCTGTGCCGCGAACTACCCGACGTTCTGACGGTCGTCGTCTCCCAGGACGGCGGCGTGAGGTTCGTCCGCCGCCACGGTAACGGCGTCACGTACTGGGACCAGGCCTGAGAAATACCCTCGCCCCACTGCCCGGTCTTCCGGGCTCCACCAGACGAAGGTCCCCTACCATGCATAGCCCAGAGAAGAACGTAGGAGACGAGGGAGGCCGCCTCTCGAAACGTCACGGGCGGCTCCGGAAGTCCTCGTACGCTGAAATCGCACGAAAAGCTCCACTGAGGCTTATAACTCTAACGTGAGCTTTTTCTCCTCCGCGCAACTACCCGTTTACACGGGTATCTGGAAGCATAAAGGAAAGAGCTACCTATCCTACGTGCGAAGCCAGACGGGGCACCAGACCTGTAGCGCGCCGCGAGCTCTGAATGCCCGAGAGGCCGGACGGCATCTCGGACACCTCAACCTCGCGCATTTTGGCGGGCTTCGATCCATGTAGGGGCACGCATCAGAAAACCGTACTTTTGTCCGATGTGCAGGACCCGTATCCTTGTAAACATAGAGGCGAAGAAGCTACCGGCGTAGGAGACCCGATATGAACGTAACCCGTTGTGCAACGCTGCCAGGTTCTTTCAGTAGTAGGGACATAATGAACGACGATGCACTTGTGGTCGCCGGCCAGGGGGTGCCAGGTTTGACGGGGGGCTACGTCCCAGGTCGGTGGTCCCACCCGGTAACGGCGTGGGGAGCCTCCGGGCTGGCGGCGTGACCTCGCGGCCCATCATCTCCGTGTCGGGTCTGACCAAGACCTACGCTTCCGGCTTCCAGGCTCTCAAGGAGATAAACCTGGAGATCCGGCGCGGGGAGATTTTCGCGTTGCTGGGTCCGAACGGGGCAGGGAAGACCACCCTGATCAACATCATCTGCGGGATCGTCAACCCGACCCGGGGCGCCGTCTTCGCCGATGGTCACGACATAATCTCCGACTACCGCGCGGCCCGGTCCCTGATCGGGCTCGTCCCGCAGGAGCTCACTACCGACTCGTTCGAGACCGTCTGGGCGACCGTCACCTTCAGCCGCGGTCTGTTCGGCAAGGCGGCGAAACCCGAGTACATCGAGAAGGTGCTCAGGGACCTTTCGTTGTGGGACAAGAGGGACAGCAAGATCATGACGCTCTCCGGCGGCATGAAGAGGCGGGTCCTGATCGCCAAGGCGCTCTCCCACGAGCCGAAGATCCTGTTTCTCGACGAGCCGACGGCGGGGGTGGACGTCGAGCTGCGGCGGGACATGTGGCAGATGGTGCGCGGGCTGCGCGAGACCGGCGTGACCATCATCCTGACCACCCACTACATCGACGAGGCCGAGGAGATGGCCGACCGGATCGGGGTCATAAGCGACGGCGAGATCATCCTGGTCGAGGAGAAGTCCGAGCTGATGCGAAAGCTCGGCAAGAAGCAGTTGACGCTTCAGCTCGAAGCGAGGCTCGGGGAGATCCCGAGCGACCTAAAGGGCTACGGGCTGGAGCTTGCGGGCGACGGGAGCGAGCTGGTCTACACGTACGACGCGCACGAGGAGCACATGGATATCGCCGCCCTGCTCGCAGACCTCAACCGCGTGGGCATAGTGTTCAAGGACCTCCAGACGAAGCAGAGCTCGCTGGAGGAGATCTTCGTCGACCTGTTGAAGGAGAAGCATTGAACTTTCACGCGATACGCGCGATCTACATGTTCGAGATGGCGCGGACGTTCCGCACGCTGCTTCAGAGCATAGTTTCGCCCGTCATCTCGACGTCGTTGTACTTCGTCGTCTTCGGCGCGGCGATCGGCTCGCGCATCACCGGTATCGACGGGGTCAGCTACGGCGCGTTTATCGTGCCCGGCCTCATCATGCTCTCGCTCCTGACGCAGAGCATCTCCAACGCGTCGTTCGGTATCTTCTTCCCGAAGTTCACCGGCACGATCTACGAGCTCCTCTCCGCCCCTGTCTCCTACGTCGAGATCGTCATCAGCTACGTCGGGGCGGCGGCGACCAAGTCGATCATCCTCGCCCTCATAATCCTGGCGACCTCCGGCCTGTTCGTGCCGTTGGAGATTCAACACCCGGTGTGGATGCTCACGTTCCTCGTCCTGACGACCGTCACCTTCAGCCTCTTCGGCTTCGTCCTCGGGATCTGGGCCGACGGGTTCGAGAAGCTGCAGCTCGTGCCGTTCCTTATAGTCACGCCGCTGATCTTCCTGGGCGGCAGCTTCTACTCCATCGACATGCTGCCGCCGTTCTGGCAAACGGTCACCCTCTTCAACCCAGTCGTCTATCTCATCAGCGGCTTCCGCTGGAGCTTCTACGGGATCTCCGACGTGAGCGTCGGCGTGAGCCTCGTCATGACGATCTTCTTCCTGGTTCTGTGCCTGGCGGCGACAGCGTGGATCTTCAAGACGGGGTACCGGCTCAAGAC
Organism: uncultured Rubrobacteraceae bacterium; assembly: GCA_902806105.1. The sequence goes on along the minus strand of CADCVI010000229.1, from coordinate 12,682 downwards.
GTAATCCCCACGCAGAGCAGCGACCGAGGATCTCGAATGGCACGGGGCGGGCTTCGTCGAGTACGACGTAGAGAAGGACCGCGAGGCTCATACGCAGATTCTCGCGCTTACGGGCGGAAACCGTAAGGTTCCCGTGCTGGTCGAGGAGGGCAAGCCAGTCCAGATCGCCTGGATGGGTCGAGGCTCCATAGTCTAGATCGACCCGCGGAGACATCCACGTCCGCGAGGAAGCTCGGCAGTTCGGTACCGCCGAGAACGCCTGTCGAGGTTCGAGGGAGCTTGAACCGGGCGGCGAGCGAGTGGCGATCATGGGGACAGGCCGAAGCGAGGGGCTACGAATACCGCGGTTTTCCGGGCAACAGGTGGGCGACCAGTAGGATTCGAGCCGGGGACCTGCGGAACATCGTTCACGGGGGCTGCCCAGGAACGCCGGGCAGAGTGTTGTTCGCCGGGAGCGCGCTTCCCTGGCAAGGGCGGTACAAAGAGCGGTCGGCGCGCTGAGGGACGTTCGAGGATACGCTTTGTTTCCCCATCAGGGTTCCGGGCCGGTCGCAAGATCTGGACGAAGCAACACATCACCAGGCCAACCGTCGAGCCGGGCTCATCCGGCGGGCGGCAGGAAGGGCGGCGATCCTGCGTAACAATGGTCTACCTGCCTTCGCTTGGTGGTCGCCCACTGGATGGCTCATTCCTTTGTGGGCGCGCAGTGCCGCTGACTTGAGCCGCGGTCGGGACGTAGAATGTTCGAGGCATGAACGAATCGCGACGGCACTCGAAGACCCCTGAGGAGATCGAGCGGGTGCGCGTGCCGGGCTGCATCAGGGTCCCTCACACCGAAGGGATTGCCGGCGTGCGCCGATCGAGAGACACCCGGCTGGCCCGGCACTCACGATCCTCGCATCCGGAGGAGCAGAAACGCGTCGGCTAGGAGATGTGGATGAGGATGGAGAAGGTCATCGCCGACAAACCGTACAAGATGCACGAGCGGCAGCACGTCGTGGAGGCGACGTACGCCCTCGCGGAGGTGCCGGAGAGGTTCCACAAGGGCAATCGTGACTGAGCGGCGTCCCGAGGCGATCGGAGACGGTTCCCACACACCGGCCGAGGCCGCCCGCATTCTCCACGTACCCCTTCGCCGCGTCCTGGAGTGGCTGGCCAGCGGAGAGATCGAGGCCGAGCAGGATCCCGTCAGCGGGCGGTGGAGCATCCCGGAAAGCTCCCTGAAGGGCTCCGAACCCGCGAGAGAGACGGAGGAGGAGCTGGCGTGGATGTACGAAAAGGAGCGCCTCCTCGACGAGCTAGGGCAGTGGAGGAAGCGGGCCGAACAGGAGCGCGAGAGGGCCGACGGCTTGCAGAGCGAGGTGGAGGGGCTGCGCCGGGCGCTCGAGGTCGAGAAGATGAAGCAGAACGGGCGCGACGCAACGCCCGAAGCATGACGCGAGCTCCGCGAGCCGGGGAGGACATCGGCAAGTCGGACGAGGGGGGCGCGGAGAGATCGGGCACTGTCTCTCGCCCGGCGCTCTGCGCCAGAAGGCACGACCGAGCTACGACGGGGCAAAGACGCGACGCTCTCGCCCGTATTGTGAGGAAGTTGGATACGAGAACGGACGAGAACGTCGTCTGCTCTCCAGCGCTGCCCGTGCAACCTTCGGTTCATCCTCAGGCCCGGGCATCGTAGCCGAGCGGTCCTCACTAGTGCCTAAACGAAGGCTCAGCCCTACGTTTAGGCTAAGGACTATTTGTTCCCTGCAGTCCATGGCCGGGGCTAGCGACGATGAGCGGCAAGAGGAGAAGTAGTGGGCGTACTTAGGGCGACAGTAAAGCCGCCCGGCGGATCCGTGGGGAGGGCGATACAAAGCAGCCGAGTGTGCCCGAACCGTCACAAGAAATACAGATGTGTCGCGCCCCTGCCAAGCCTCGCGCCTGCCCCCGGCTCGCAGGACCCCGGGGCAATCACGAGGAAGAGCCCCGTCCGCAACGAACTGAGTTTTTCCCGATGACCGCTCCTGTCGCCGCTCGCGCTTGCTACCTACTACGCCGTCCTGATGCTCCGGTTTACCAGCGCCAGGGTATTCTCGTTGCTGGTGGTTGTCCCTCATATTCACTCGGTCGCTTACCTTTGCCCACGGGGTCTACCGGCGAGGACGGGGCGCCATCGCGTGCACGAGAGATTTCTACCTGTGTCTAGAGGAGCCGCCAATATCTCCGGCAGGGCGGAATCCGTCCGTAGAAGCCGGGGCGGCAGCCCATCCCGAACCGGCCATGAAACAACGCCTAGCCCGAACTGGCTACCCAAAGATACCGCCAAACGCTGAGGCTCCGAAGCCGCGGACAGGGTACCTTTGTACTTTAGATAGGCTCCACGATGGCACACGAAGCACCGCCAAGGACAGCGGGCAACGAGAGGAACGGCACATGCTACTCGAGGGTAAGGTCACGAAAAGCAAGGTTAAGGAGGAGACCCAAGTGGTCCTGATATCCCTCCGACCGCGTTCCTATTCTGACACCATCGGCCAGGTCATCGGCCAGCTCAGACCCGAACTGTGCGTGCGCGTCGTAAAACCGGCCGAACTCGCGGACCAGGTACTGCGCCTCCACCCCAACCTCGTCCTCTGCAGCCGGCCCAGAAACGCCGCCCAAGATGGCGCCAGGTCGTCCAGTACCTCATGGGTAGAATACTATCCTTACGCAGAACCTCCCGAGGAGGAGATCCGCGTTAACGAGCGGGGCTACGACTGGAGGTCGGTCGAACTCTCGGACCTGCTCTTGCTCGTCGACCGCTCCCTGGCGTCGGTTTAGGTTACGCAAACGCGTCGCGTGCACGTCTTCGTCTCGCAAAATTCCCCGTCGCCTCGACTGGACGCTTCACGTCTCCATAAAGGCGTTACAGGGAACGGCGAGCTTCTACCTTCGCTCGAAGTCGCTTCTTGTCAGGCCGCGCGAGGTTTCAAGAGCTCGGTGCAGATCTGTCCGCGCCAGCGCAGCACTAGGCCAGCCGCGTCCTGGAACCTGCTGCGCCCCCTTGCTGAAGTTGCGAAAAGCCCCTAATCGAACAGGCGGACATCCAAAACGTCGAGAGCGGGGATGTCGTGCATCTGGAAGCCCTCGGCGTTCCCCAGCCACACGGTGGATCTCCCTGGCCGAGTCCTCCGCTCGCCCCTTCTCCTGGCGGACCTCCCAGCCTCCTTGTCCATCCCCGAACTGCCCTTCGACCACGAGGCCAGGATGTACGGTTTCCATCCTCGTCGTTACGAACCTATCCACGAACCTCAAAAGGATGGACGCTCCCTGAACTGGGGTGGGCGACACGCGGTTGAGCTTGCCCGTCAATATTTGCTATCTTCGTTACCAAACTTCCCCCTTTCCGTAACCGTTTTGTTACGTAGACCGGTCACAGTAGGATCAAGGACGCCCGAGGAGGGCGCGGAGACCGGGGGGAGAAGGAGGAGACGGAGATGGCGCGAAGGTTGATGATCCTGTTGGGGGTGCTAGCGGTGATGCTAGCGACGTCGGCCCCGGCCCTGGCCGAGTCCGAGCCCATGTTGACGGGCGTGATAGAGAAGCCGGAGTTGACGACGTACCAGTACGGTACCCACTCAATAACCGACGAGGTTGGGGGCGAATCGTACGCCCTCAACAGCGAAGACGTCGACCTCGATGCCTACGTCGGCCAGCGCGTCACGGTCTTCGGCGCCTCCGTACCCGGGTACGAGGACGGCCAGGTCGAGGGCGGCCCTCCCCTCTTCTACGTCACCCGCGTCGCACCCATGGGTGGCCCGGCTCCGGGCAGCAGCGCTACCTTCACCTACGAACTCGCCGTCGAGTGCGAGCCCCCCGTGGGCGCAGAATTCCTGGGCTTCACGGCCACCGAGAGCCTCGTCACTACCCCGCTGACGGATCCCGACGGCGACGGCGTCTACACCGGCAGCCAGACCGTGCCGAGGTTCGCCCCGGGCGGCCCATCCGAGCCGATCACGATCTCGCCCGTCCGGATAGTGCAGGGCCCGCCGACGGCATCCGGTCCGCTGGGTCCCGAGTACCGGATCATCGAGGACTTCGGTGCGGTGGTGGCCGAAGACAGGACGCTCTCCGCCAGCGTCTCCTTCTGCGGCGACGGCAACGGTACTCCCGTGGTGAGCGGCGACACCAACGACGTCGGTGGCAAGCCGGTCTCGGCAGGCCCGCTGCGGCTCCCCGCTACCGGCGGCGTATTGCCCCTCGCAGGGATGATCGGGGCGGCGCTCCTCGCGGCGGCACTGATCACGCGCAGGATCATCCGCTAGCGAGAACATGCGCGGCGGCAACGGGGACCCGGCTTCATCGCCGGGTCCCCTTCTCGTCGCTTGGGCCTCATTACAGTTTGTTGCTTCGCTACTAACGAGCATCCCAGTTGGCGCTTAGACGGAGGTTTGCCCCCTGTTCGTCTCCGCCTCGAGTGCCGATCGGACACGACCGTACTCAGCTTCCAGGCGCTTCGTGAGCGCGGTAGCGTACTCGAGTTTTTCGGCGCTCCCCGTCTCCTCAAGCTCCGCGCAGATCGTGGCCATCCTCAAAGCGCCCATGTTCCCCGAGCTCCCCTTGAGGGCGTGAGCCGTCCCCTTCACCGACGCGGCGTCGCCCGCTTCGATCGCCTCGCGCAAGGCCTCGAGCTGAGCTGGTGCCTGCTCCAGATAGAGCTCGACGAGCTCCGCCAAGAGTTCCGGCCCGCCAAGCCCACGCAAGCCCTCTATAACGCCGGGATCCAGCGGGTATTCCACCGGCAACGTCGCGTCCCCGACCGCCTCTTCGGAGACCGATGTTTCCCCGTCGGTGCGCGGGATCCAGCGCGTCAGCGCGGCCTTCAGCGACTCGGAGTCGATGGGTTTGGACACGTAGTCGTCCATCCCGGCCGAGAGCGCCTTCTCCCGGTCGCCTTCCATGGCGTTGGCGGTCATCGCGATGATCGGGGTGCGCCTCCCCGCCTCCTCGTCCTCGAGCCTACGGATCCGGGCGGTGGCCTCGTAGCCGTCCATCTCGGGCATCTGCACGTCCATCAGGACCGCCGAGTAGGGGATGCGTCCCAGGGCCTCGACGGCTTCTTGGCCGTTGGCCGCCACGTCCGCCCGGTAGCCGAGCTTCTCGAGCATCTTCGCCGCGACCTTCTGGTTCACCGCGTTGTCCTCGGCCACGAGCACGCGGACGCGCGAGCGAGCAACGTCCCCTTCCTGGCCGTCGCCGGCAGGTAGCCGCTGCTCCTTCCTCCCCCCGGCCCCATCCTCCTCTTGCGCGCCCATTACAGTTGCGAGAGCGTCGTAGAGCTTCGACTGCCTCACGGGTTTGGTGAGGTATGCCTCTATGCCCGCCACCCTCGCTTCGTCCGCTTCCTTGCCACGCCCCACCGAGCTCATCATCACCAGCTTGGTGGAGGAGATCGAGGGCTCTTCCTTTATCCTCCTCGCTAGCTCCATGCCGTCCATCCCGGGCATCTGCATGTCCAGGACCGCCGCGTCGAAGGCATCCCCCGCTTCGGCGGCGGAGCGCAGCATCTCGAGCGCCCTTTGCCCGTCCTCGGCCAGCCCGTCCCTCATGCCCCAGGAGCTTACCTGCTCGTGCACGATCTTGCGGTTGGTCTCGTTGTCGTCCACCACCAACACGCGCAAACCGTGCAGGTCTGCGCGGGGGGCCAGGGCCGCGGGTCCTACCCCCTCGGCCTGCTTCTCCAGGGGCAGGGTGAAGTAGAAGGTGCTCCCATGGCCAGGGGCGCTCTCGACCCCTATCTCTCCTCCCATCAGCTCCACCAGCTGCCTGCTGATGGCGAGCCCGAGGCCCGTCCCCCCGTACTTGCGGGTGGTCGAGGCGTCGGCCTGGCTGAACGACTGGAACAGGCGTCCTCGCTGCTCCTCGGTCATGCCGATGCCCGTGTCGGAGACCTCGAAGCGGATGACCGCCGCGTCGTCGGACTCTTCGACAAGCCGGACTACGAGCGTGACCTCTCCTTCTGCGGTGAACTTCACCGCGTTGCCGAGGAGGTTGACCAGGACCTGCCTTATCCGGCCCGGGTCACCCCTCAGCGCGGTAGGCACGCCGGGCTTGACTAGGCTGGCGAGCTCCAACCCCTTGTCGTGCGCCTGCTCGGCCAAGAGCCCAACCGATTCCTCGACCGCCGCCCTTAGGTCGAAGCCGATGGTCTCGATCTCTAGCTTGCCGGCCTCTATTTTCGAGAAGTCGAGGACGTCGTTTATGACGGTAAGGAGGTTCTCCCCCGACGAACGCACCGTCTCCGCGTATTCCCTTTGCTCTTCGCTTAGGTCGGTGTCGAGGAGGAGGCCGGTCATCCCGATGACGCCGTTCATGGGGGTGCGTATCTCGTGCGACATGTTCGCCAGGAACTCCGACTTTGCCCGGTTGGCAGCTTCTGCAGCCTCCCGTGCTCTTTCCAGCTCCTCCTGAGCCTTCTTGCGCTCAGTAATGTCCCTCGCGACCGTGGACAGGTACTGGACCGAACCGTCTTCGTTCTTGTGCGCGATGACAACGGTCGAAACCGGGAGCTCCCGTCCCCCATTCCCCAGAAGCGCGCCCTCGCCACTCCAGACACCTTCTCGCATGACGGCCGGCATGATCTCTTCCGCGAGGCGCGCATGATTCCATTCGGGGGTCAGTTCGAATATGGTTCTATCTGAAATGTCTTCGTCGTCACCGAACCCGAGCATCCGGCGACCCGCCCGGTTCATGTAGCTCACGCGCGTATCCCCAGCGGCGGTGGCAACAAAGTCGGTCGTCCCTTCGAGGATCTGGACCAACCTCTCGCGTTCCTCCTCGGCCCGCTTTCGCTCCGTGATGTCGCGGAAGTACCACACCCTGCCGTAGTAGCCCCTGTCCGCGATCTTTATCGGGGCGCTGTAGCGGTCGAAGATCCGCCCGTCCTTTAGCGAGATCTCGTCGCGGCTCTCCTCCCCGGGGTGCTCTTGGAGATGGGCGACCCCCGAAAGGAACTCCTCCGGATCGGCGACGTTTTCCAATGCCGCCCGCAGCGTGGCCTTCGCCGACCGGGTATGGATCACCTCCTCGGGGATCCCCCACATCTCCAAAAAGCGCAGATTAAAGGACAGTACCCTCTCATCAGCGGAGACGGCGAGGATGCCGTCAATGGACGCCTCGCTCTGAGCTTCCAGCAGGGTTTTCTGGAGGCCCAGTTCCTCTTCGTAGCGCTTACGCTCCGTAATGTCGCGGGCAATCGTCGCGATTCCAATGATATGGCCTTTTGCATTCCTCTCCGGTGAGACGGTCAGGGAGACGGGGGTGCGGCGTCCGTCCTTGGAGAGGCGCTCGGTCTCGTAGGCGCCGATGGTCTCCCCACCCCCTACCCTTCTGAGTATCTCGTTCATCTCGTCCATGCGATCGGGGGGCGCTAGGATCGAGACGTGTTTGCCCTCTATCTCCTCCGCCGAGTAGCCGAAGAGCTTCTCCGCACCCCGGTTCCAGCTCAAGATCGTACCGTCCGGGGTCCTGGAGTAGATGGCGTCGGCGGAGTTCTGCACGATCGACGCCAGCCGGGCGCTCTCTTCCTCTGCCCTCCTGCGTTTGATCAGGGTGCGGATCGCGAACGCCCAACCAAAGAAGACGAGGCCCAACCCCAGAACACCAGCCCCCAGCAGGGCAAGCCGGTAGGTTTCCAGGCGCTCCCTCTCTCGTGCTTCCGCGCCTTTGATGGCAGCGAACGTGGCGTCAAGCCCCTCGATGTAGCGCTGCTTGTAGCGCTCGTACTCGGGGCTCTCAAGGAGATTCAGCGCCTCGGCGTCCCGCCCTTCCCGGTTCAGCTCGAACGCGCGTTCCTCCAACGCGAGCAGGCGATCCATCGGCTCCTCGACGACCTCGAACCGTCGCCTGACTTCGGGCAACACGAACAGGTTCAGCGTCTCCTCGGTAAGGTCGACGATCTCGGCATCGGCTTCGTTGTAGCGCTCCTCGTACCGCTCCTCAAACGTGGGGTCCGTTTCGGCAGCGGCCAACCTAGCGGATGAGGTGAGGGTCTCGTCCAGCAACCTCAGTTGCCCGATGTTCGCTGCGAGGGTCTCCCTCTTCTGATCGATGATCTGAAACTGGCTCTGGGATCGCAAATAGAGCCAACCTAGGATTACGGCGACCAGAACGCCTATGACCAAGGCTGCCACGAGTGCGTATATACGGCGATCATTCCCTGAAGCCTGCAATCTACCTCTCAAATGGACGTGAGTTTACTGACACCTCGCCTAAATCGCTCTTATAGCATCCGCAGTGGCACTACATCCAGCCTTCGAGAGCCACCGTGTCCACCAGGACTCTCAAGAGCTGCATCGGGGCCGTGTATCTACCTATGTGCGATCAAGTCCACCGACTGGCGGCGTGGCCACCAATTCAACCGTGCTAACCGATAGGTGTTGGCTGCGGGATACACACGCTTCGATCCAGACTTGTCGGACGAAACGTTGGATCCCTCCGCTGACAGCCACCAACCTCATAAGGTAGTCGGAAGTCCCGTGTAGCCTCGCCGTTCCGGGTTTTCTACGGACAGAAGCGCTCGGAGAACCCCGAACGCCTACTCCCGACATCGGCTCGCTTCACAATCAGCTTCGATGTCACTTGTACCGATCAGCGTACTTGCTGGCCGCTATCGATGAAAGGCGCGGGACGATGCTATGCTGCCGGGGATACCGATGTGAGCGAGGAAGAGGGGATGCCCAGACGATGAGCGAGCCAGCTACCCCCACACGCACGGCAATCCCGCTCGCACCGCTGCCCGAGCACGTGGCCACCCGCGTCCGGGAGGCCGGCGTAAAGCAGGTGAACCTCTACCGTGCCCTGGCGCACGCGCCGCGGCTGCTCGAGGCCTGGATCGACTTCTCGTGGTTGCTCCGCGAGCGATGCGAGACGCCCCGCGCGCTGCGCGAGCTGATCATCCTGCGCACCGCCCAGCTCACGCTCTCGCAGTACGAGTGGCACCAGCACCGGCGCATGGCCGCGGAGGCCGGCGTGCAAGAGCACCAGGTCGCCGAGCTCGCGATGTGGCCCACCTCCCCCGCCTTCGACGACGCCGAGCGGGCCGCCCTCGCCTTCACCGACGCCCTCGCCGACGGACACGTCCCCGACGAGGTCAACGCCGCGCTGGCCGAGCACTTCGACGAGCAAGCCCGCGTGGAGCTCACCCTCACCGCCTCCTTCTACTTCGGGGTGCCCCGGCTGCTGAACGCCCTGCGCGTGCCCGTCGAGGTCACGCCCACGCAAGCCGCCACCGCAGACGGGAAGGACCAGGCGTAGCACCACCCCAAAACCGCCCGAACTCTTCCAGAACCCACCCCACGTATAATCGGCGCAGACCAACGTCCCGACGCTTGGGAAGGCGTGGGCTGGAAGCTACCGCGTTCCCCGTCTCCTTCTCAAGCCTCTTGATAGGCCGGTGAGACCAACACGTGCCGTTCTTGCCCTCCGGGGCCAACCGCCCAGGACTACCCGTAGACCGACGCCGGCAGCGCTACCGATGAGCCGACGGCATCGGATCTTCTATCTCTTCCTCCACGCCGAACGGTGCGGTGTAGAGGAGGACAGGAACCTCGCGCAGGAGGCATCTCTTACTCACAGCGTAGTAGCTCATGTCGCCTCACGATAGATTCAATGGCCCTCCCGGGGCTTATGTAGGGCACGTATCGGGCCGCCGGAGGAGTGTAGAAGGATGGGTTCACCGTGTTGAGGTCAGCAGGAAACAGGCTTACCTCCCTTCGGTAAGTAAGACCATACTGATCCCTGGCTTCCTTCGATGATCGCGGTCACGGAGATCCTCGCCGTCCATAACATCTTCGACAAGGCCATCGGGTTTCTCTGTTTCGGCAGCAACAACAGGGTCGTAGAGAATGCATGGGCTCGGCTGGGAAGACGGAGCGGGAGTTGAAGGCCGCTTACCCTGACGGCAAGGCCGGCGACGCGTGGTTTCCCGAGGCACCAACGGTATGGTACTCCGAAACCCCGGGTAAGCTCTCCCCGAGGGTCACGACGAGCGGGGACAGAATACGGCGTCGGAGGGAGGTGCGACTTGACTAAGGAGGCTCGCGCGACATCCTCACCCAGACGCACTCGCCACCGCGGCTCCCCACGGCTTCGGGTGGCACTGTTGGTGTTGGGAATTGCGCTATTGGCGGCCAACTTGCGCTCGCCGCTGACGGTGGTACCGCCCTTGATCGGGCAGATCCGGACGGACACGGGCGTTTCCAACGGGGTCGCGGGCCTGCTCACGGCGCTGCCGCTCCTGGCGTTCGGCTTGCTCTCGCCGCTCGCGCCACGGCTGGCCCGCCGGTTCGGCACGGAGCGCGCGTTGTTGGCGAGCCTGCTCGTGCTCGCGAGCGGCATCGTGTTGCGTTCGGCGGGGTCGGTGGCGGCGCTGTTCCTCGGCACCGCCGTCCTGGGGGCGGCGATCACTATTGGCAACGTGCTCTTGCCCGGCCTCGTCAAGAAGAAGTTCCCCGAACGCACCGGCCTCATGACCGCCGGGTACACGACCGTGCTGGGCGTCAGCGCCGCGCTCGCTACCGGCGCGAGCTTCCCGATCGCTCAGCAGACCGGCCTCGGTTGGCGGGGGTCTTTGGCCTTGTGGGCTATCCCGGCTCTCGTCGCCGCCGTTGCGTGGCTTCCCCAGATCCGGGAACACCGTTCAGCAGACGCATCCGCACGCACCCCCCGAAGGGTCGCCGGCTTGTGGCGCTCGTCCCTCGCCTGGCAGGTGACGCTGTTCATGGGGTTGCAGTCGCTGGCGTACTACGTGGCGCTGACGTGGCTCCCGGAAATCCTGCGGGAGGAGGGAATGGACGCGGGCCGAGCCGGGTGGATGCTCGCGCTCGCGCAGGCGGTGGGCATCGCGACGATGTTTCTGGCCCCCGTGCTCGCCGGCAGGAGCCGCTCCCAGTTCGGCGTCGTCACGGCATCCGTGGCTCTGGCGGGCGCCGGTACCCTCGGCCTGTTGATAGCCGGCGGCACCGCCACCGTCCTCTGGGTCGTGCTCCTAGGACTCAGCCAGGGGGCGTGTTTCAGCCTGGCGCTCACGTTCTTCGCTCTGCGCGCTCCGGATCACGAGCACGCCGCCGCACTCTCTGGCATGGCGCAGTCCGTCGGCTACCTGCTCGCCGCGCCCGGGCCGTTCCTCTTCGGCTTTCTGCGCGACGCGACGGGCTCGTGGACCGCACCTCTAGCGGTGCTCTTCGCGGTCACGGTGTGCCTCTTGCTGGTGGGCCTCGGCGCCGCCCGCGATGCCTACGTAGGCGTGCCACCGGCTACGTCCGACCCCGAAGATACCGGGTAGCAGCGAGAGGACAAGGAGCCAGGAGCCGCGGTTGCTCAGGTCCGTACCTCCCGCCAGGAACGCACCGCACGGAACAGCATTATCGAGCGTTCGTTTCTTGCTACCGCATCCAGATCGCGCAAGGTGATCTGCTAACTCCCCCCCGTCGCAGCGCGGTGTCACGCAACGCATCGTCTTGCGAGTCAGGAGGCGTCCGACCTAGGTGAACACTTCGGTCCTGTCCCCGGTGAGCTCATGACCCACCGACTCTACGATCGTCCGCGCGATCTTCTCTCCACCCCGCGCCGAGGGTTCGATGGGGTTGGCGTAATCCCCTTCTTCGGTGCAGATCAACCGCAAGTCGAGCAGGGGCAGGCGATGGACGAACGCCGCGCGGACGATGCAGTCGTTGAACACCGTCAGTGCCGTGACCGCCGTCCTTTGCAGGGCCTTGTCGGGAAAACGCGGGTAGTAGATGGTGCAGATCGCCGTAGGTAGTCCTTGCGCGAGCACTACCGCCAGCATGGCCAGGTAGCCGCGCTCGAACTCCTCGCCGATGCTTGCGAGGCCCGATAGCGCTTCGGCGGTGGAGCGGGCGGGCGCGGCGAGGAAACCGCTGCTGCTCAAGGCGTCGTTGCCGCCGACGCTGACGATCAGGTGCGTCGCGTCCCCCGGCAGAAGCCGGAGTTGCCCGGGCACGTCCCTCATCCTAGCCCCGTCGACGGCGGCCAACGTCGCTCTGGATCCTTGCGGCAGCCGTCGGCGCACCTGACGGACGACGTCGGGCTCCTCGGCCGCGACGTAGGCAGCGTTGTCGAAGATGGAATCGCCCACAAGCACAACGTGTCTCATGGCAACATCGTGCCCCAAAGACGATGCAAGGCAACATCGTCCTTGAGCGGATCTACCTCGTGGGCCCGGAGGCCCGCCCAGTTCTTCTTTCTGTGGAAGCTCAATGCCGGAGCGGCGCCTACTCCGGGGCGCCGCCGTGCTCGTGGCCCTATTGCCGCCCGTCCGTCGCTCCCCGGTCCGCGATGAACCACTCCAGCGCCTCACGCGCGACGGGTTTGGGCACTGTATGAGGGCCGTCGAACTCCCTGTACGTGACCTGGTAGCCCTGCCGCTCCAGCTGCGGCACGATCCTGCGGCTCGTCCTATCGATCGGGAGTACTTGGTCGGCGGTTCCGTGGGAGACGAAGACGGGCGGCCTTCCCCTGCGCTCCGCCGGCGCCATGAAGCCTGGCGAGAACGCGAGCACGTGCGAGAAGAGGTCGCCGTTGTCGATGCCGAGGGAGAGCGCGTAGGAGGCCCCGTCGGAGAAGCCCCCGACTGCCAAGCGTTCCGGATCGACGGCCAAGCGGCCGAAGGTCTGTTCTAGCGCCCGGTTGACAAACTCCACGT
>CADCVI010000228.1 GCA_902806105.1 uncultured Rubrobacteraceae bacterium | reverse complement strand
TCGAGCATTTCGACAAACGGCTGGAGACCTGGCAGGTCAGCTCCGAGCACCACAGGTTCTTCGATTCTTACACGGAACCTCTCGACGTCCTCGCCGAGACCGCCCCGGAGGACAGGATGCGCGGCTACGATATGGACAGGAACGCGGTCCTGTTCAACGGCGAGGCCTTCGAGCTGGATCCCGTCTCACAGGCCGTGGAGGAACTGCAGCGTCGGGCCGAGGGCGAGATGATCAAGCCGAGGTTCTCCGCGGGCGTCTGAACCCAGGCCCCACCCCGCGGCGTCCGGTGTCGCAGGATACGAAAATCGTGGCGCCCGCCTGCACCTTTCGGACCAAAAATCCATCATCTGTGCCTCACGACACCGTTATCACTCTTGCGAAATCGCTTTCCGGGGTAGGGTCTTACCAACCCGTTCGGCAAGGCCACGGGCAGACGTACGTAGTAAAGCGAAGCAAGGAGGCAGCACGATGGAGAACCGCAGCGACGGCTTCACGGCGATAGAGGACCAGTACGCGGGCTACACCGTCTACGACAACGCCGGCAGCAAGATCGGCAAGGTCGACGACCTGTTCCTCGACGAGAACGACCAGCCCGAGTACATCGGCGTGAAGATGGGCTTCCTCGGCACCAGCAGCACGCTGATCCCGATGGAGCTCGCGACCACCGACGAGTCGTCCGGCACGATCACGGTATCCACGGACAAGGATACGGCCAAGAACGGTCCCGCCTTTAACGACGACCACGAGATCACGCCCGAGTACGAGAACGAGGTCCGCTCCTACTACGGCCTCGGCGCCGCCCAGGCCCAGAGCACCGGCTCCTACGACACCTACGAGGAGCCCCGTACGGAGTCCCATTCCGAGGTGACGCACGACGACGAGCTGCGCGTGCAGAGGAGCGAAGAGGAGCTCCGCGCCGGGACCCGCGAGCGCGAGGCCGGCTCGGTCAAGGTCCGCAAGCGCGTGCGCACCGACCGCGAGCGCGTCGAGGTGCCCGTCAAGCACGAGGAAGTGTCCGTCGAGCGGGTGCCCGTCTCCGGCGAGGCGACCGAGGCCCAGATCGGCGAGGACGAGGTCTCCGTTCCCGTGACCGAGGAGGAGGTCGTCACGGACAAGCGCGCGGTGGCCAAGGAAGAGGTCAGGCTGCGCAAGGACGTGGTGGAGGACACGGAGGTCGTCGAGGAGGACGTCCGCCGCGAGGAGATCGACGTCGAGGACGACACCACGCGTCGCAACGTCTAGGGATCTTCCAGCAGATTACCCGGGTTGGGCCCAGATTTTCGCGGACCCAACCCGGCTTTTAGTACGCCGGAGTGGGTGCCGGCAACCGTCTTTGCAGAGGGGTCAATAGCCCCGTGGGCACGGCGACCGGCACGCATGAGAGCTATGCGCGGGGCCTTCGGGTTCCGCCGGTGAGGAGGTAAGAGGTGACGGATAGAGACAGGGGAAACCAGAACGCGCCGAAGGTGGACGAGAACGAGGTCCGCTCCGGCGGCAGCAGTGCGGACTCCGGCCCGCGCAGGGTAGGGGACGCGCGGCGGGACCACGAGGCGGATCGGAACCGTCGCGAGAGCGAGCTGGGCACCAGCTGGACGAGCGTCATCTTTGGCTGGCTCGCGGCTCTTGGCGCCGGCCTGATCCTGAGCGGCATCGTCGGCGCGATCGTCGGCGGCATCCTGGGCGCCATGGGCGTGCAGGGCGGCACCGAGGGCGGCGTGGCAGGCCTCATAGGCCTCCTCGTAACGCTGTTCCTTGCCTTCCTGATCGGCGGCTACGTCGCCGGCAGACTCGCGAGCCGCTCCGGCCTCAAGCACGGCATCCTCGTGCCCGTGCTCTCGCTGCTCGTGATAATCCTGCTGGCGATCATCGGCGCCGTCGTCGGGTCGAGCTTTATAGACCAGCTCTCCGGCATCGCGCTGCCGCAGGTTCCCAGCAGTGCCCAGAACCAGGTCCCCCAGCAGGGTCTCGGCACCATCCTGACGGTCTCGGGTATCCTCGCGCTGCTCGTGCCGTTCATCGGTGGGGCGCTCGGCGGCCTCTGGGGCGCCAAGACCGGCCGCAACAGGCCGTAACACAGCCACTACAGACGCGGGCGGAGACTCTGGTCCCCGCCCGCGTTGTCGTTGACGAAAGCGAAGAGAAAGAGAGAGGTTCATGGAAAACAGCGGCATAGGCAGGTCACTATCGCAGGCGCTCGGCGGCCTGATGGATGCGCTACCGGCGCTTATCGGCGCCCTGCTCATCCTCATCATCGGCTACATCATCGCCAAGGTGCTCCAGGGCATAGTCACCAGGGTCCTGCAGAGCATGGGCTTCGAGGGCTGGATGGAAAAGGGCGGCGTAAAGCAGTTCTTCGACAGATCCCAGACAAGACAGACCCCGCTCTCCATACTCGGCAAGCTGGTCTTCTGGCTGGTGTTCTTTATAGCCATCTCTATGGCCGTGGACACCCTGGGTATCACGGCGATCTCCGAGGTCCTGTCGCAGTTCATCGCCTACATCCCGCAGCTCATCGCCGCCGTGCTGATCCTGGTCCTGGCCACGCTTCTCGCCACCTTCGTGGCGGGCATCGTGCGCGGGGCGACGGGCAGCAGCATCGCCGGCAGCGTCGCGCAGTACGGCATCATCGTGTTCGCCGTCTTCGCGGCGCTTACGCAGATGGGGATCGCCGAGGAGCTTATCGCCCCGACGTTCCTGATCCTGCTCGGGTCGGTCGCCCTCGCGGCGGCCCTGGCCTTCGGCCTCGGCGGCCAGAACGTCGCCCAGCGTCTGGTCGAGCAGGGCTACCAGAAGAGCGGCGAGGCCCGGCAGCAGATCCAGCAGCAGCAACAGCACCAGCAGCAGGACGGCTCTTCCGAGGCCTCCTTCACCAGGGTCGACTCGGGCGACAGGCCCGACGCCCGGCGCCTGGACCGCTAGGGGCCGACAACCCTAGGGGTTTCGTGGGGGGGACGCGCGATGCTTCCCCCCCCGTTTTGGTTTGTCCGCGGTGTCGGGCCCTACGGGCGGTCGCGCGTGAGGGCGGAGAAGATCAGACCCCACGCCGCGCCGAAGACCGCATGGTCTATCACGGGCAGCAGGACCTTGGTGGTCTGTTGCTCCCACGGGGGCGAGTGGACGCCGGTGAGCGGCAACCAGCTCGCCCACCCGGCCCCCCACGCCAGAACACCCAGCGAGGAACCGACGGCGGCCTCCACGCCCTTCCCGTCCGCGTCCCGGCGCAGCAGGCCGAAGGCGGCCCCGGTGCTGACGCCGTACCCGACGTGCGCGACGGCGGCCAGCGCGCGCCGGGTCGCGGGCGAGAACCCTTCCTGCGTGAAAACCTCTTCCACCCTGTCGACCACCTGGGTCGGGGCGGTATCGAAGACAAGGCCCATCCAGTGCCACGTCCACCGCAACCCCGACAATACGATCGTGGCCCCGGCCCCGCCGAGCGCCCCAGCCAGTGCTCTACCCCTCGCGTCCATACCGCGTCCTCCTCGTGTGCCTGGCCTCGTAAGACCGGGTTGTACCCTGATACAAGGCGTCTACTCCTTGCGGTAGGGCTTGCCGATGGCGGCGGGGGCTATGGCGCGCCCGCCGAAGGCGGCGAGGGCCACGATGGTGAGCACGTAGGGGATCATCTGCAGAAACTCGTTGGGTATGGCCTCCTGCGGGGCGCTGAAGGTGACGGCCAGGGCGAAGCCGAATAGAAGGGCGGCCCCCGCAGCACCGATGGGGCTCCACCGGCCGAAGATCAGGGCCGCCAGCGCGATAAACCCCCTGCCGTTGGTCATCCCTTCGGTAAACGCGGAGAGGAGGCCCATGGAGAGGTATATCCCGCCCAAAGAAGCCAGGAGCCCCGAGAGGGCCACGCCGTAGTAGCGCATCCTGCCCACGCTGACGCCCGCCGTGTCGACCGCCTCGGGCGACTCGCCCGTCGCCCGCAGCCTCAGGCCGAACGGCGTCCGGAAGAGCACGAAGTACGTGACGGGGACCATCACGTACATCAGGTAGACGAGGACGCTCTGGGAGAAGAGGGCCGGGCCTACGACCGGGATGC
This sequence comes from uncultured Rubrobacteraceae bacterium, assembly GCA_902806105.1. Next base: position 451 of record CADCVI010000228.1, on the reverse strand, counting down.
TGCTTAGGACGGGTATCGGGACCTCGCCGAAGCCCTCGACGCGCGGGGAGGTCCCGCCGGCGCCGAAGATCGAGACCATAAGAAACCCCGTTCCGCCCAGGGCCAGCAGGTTGATGGCGGTGCCGGAGATGATCTGGTCGGCCTCGAACGTGACGCACATGAGCGCGTGGATCAGGGCGAAGACGAGGCCGGCCGCGAGCGCGAACCCGAGGGCCACAACCGCGCTCCCCGAGAGGAACGCCCCGACCACGCCGGCGAAGGCGCCTATGAGCATGAGCCCCTCCAGGCCGATGTTGACGACCCCGCTCCTCTCGCTGAACATGCCGCCAAGGGCCGCGAAGACCAGCGGCGTGGCGTTCCGGATCGTGGAGGCCAGGAGTTGGCCCGGGGCGCCGAAGATCTCGTCCACTACTGGCCCAACCCTTTCTCCAGGCGCGCGCCGGCCAGGGCG
>CADCVI010000227.1 GCA_902806105.1 uncultured Rubrobacteraceae bacterium | reverse complement strand
CGTTCGCCAGGGGCGCGGCGGGGCGGCTTGAGACCCTCGGGGCCCTGAGGCGCGAGCAAGCCGCGAGGGAGGAGGAGGCGCTGCGCGGCCGCCAGCTGGAGCGGATCCTGGGCTCGGCGGGGGAGGGGATCGTGGGGCTCGACCCCGGAGGGAGGATCGGCTTCGCCAACCCCGCGGCCGCCTCCATGCTCGGCTACGAGGCCCGCGAGATGGTCGGCGAGAACATGCACCGCCTCGTCCACCACGCCCGCCCCGACGGGAGCCCCTACCCCATCGAGGAGTGCCCGAACTACCTCGCCCTGCGGGAAGGAAGGCCGTGCCGGACGGACGGGGAGGTGTACTGGCGCAAGGACGGGACCCTCGTACCTGTGGAGTACACGAGCAACCCTGTCGTGGAAGGCGGGAAGGTGATCGGAGCCGTGGTCACGTTCTCCGACGTCGGCGAGCGCAAGAGGGTAGAGGAGGCGCTTCGGGAGAGCGAGGAGCGGTTCAGGTCGCTCTTCGATCGTTCGGCGGACGCCCTGCTCGTCCACGACGAGCAGGGCCGGATACTGGACTGCAACTCCGAGGCGTGCCGAAGCCTGGGTTACGCGCGCGAAGAGCTACTCTCGCTCCGCGTACAAGACTTCGCGGAGGGGCTCCTGACGGGAGAGGAGAAGAGGGGAAGAGACGGAGGCACGCCCTGGCAGCGGGCGGTTCGGGGGGAGCCGGACGCGTACGGGATGGTCCACTACGGGGAGCACAGGCGCAAGGACGGCACGACCTTCCCCATCGAGGTGCGTTTCGGAGGCGTGGATTACGGCGGGAGGCGCGCGATACTCGCCTCGGTGCGCGACATCACCGAGCGCAAGCGGGCCCAGGAAGCGCTCAGGCGCGGAGAGGAGCGGTTCCGCTCCTTGGTTCAGAACTCGTCGGACATCGTCACGGTCATCGGCACCGACGGTACGATCCTCTACCAGACCCCTTCGATGAAGCGGATCCTGGGCCACGAACCCGAGGACCGCGTGGGCAAAAACCTCTTCGGGAACCCCCTGATACACCCCGACGACGCGGCCAGGCAGAAGGATCTCATCGATCGTACCGTTCGCGATCCCGGGCTGGAGCCGGTGTTCGAGGCGCGGCTACGGCATCGCGAGGGTCCCTGGCGCTGGGTCGAGGGCATAATCAGCAACCAGCTCTCGGACCCGAACGTCGGGGGGATCGTCCTCAATGCCCGCGACATTACCGAGCGGAAGCTAGCGGAGGAGGCGCTCGAGGAGAGCGAGCAGCGCTACAAGTCTCTCTTCGACCACAACCCCGACGCGGTTTACGCGTTCGATCTGAAGGGCTGCTTCCTCTCCGCAAACCCGGCCTGCGAGCGCTTGACCGGGTGTACGGCCGGGGAGCTCTCCAAGATGTCCTTCGTGCCCTTCATCGTCCCGGAGGACCTGGAGAAGACGATGCGCCACTTCGAGGGTGCGGCGAGAGGAGAGCCGCAGAACTACGATACGGCCATAACCAACCAGCACGGGGACCGCGTCGATCTCAACGTGACGAACCTTCCCATCGTCGTGGCTGGCGAGGTGGTCGGCGTGTACGGAATCGCGAAGGACGTCACCGAGCGCAAGCGGGCCGAGGAGTTCCGGTCCCGGCTGGCGACCATCGTGGAGTCTTCGGAAGACGCGATCGTCAGCAGGACGGCGGACGGCACCATAGTCAGCTGGAACAGGGGCGCGGAGAAGCTTTACGGCTATGCCGCCGAGGAGGTCTTGGGCCGGTCCAACGCTTTCCTGTACCCGCCGGAACACCCCCGGGAGATGACCGAGATCATGGAGAAGATCCATCGGGGAGAGGCCATCCGACAGTACGAGACCGTGCGGATGGCCAAGGACGGCCGGCGCGTGGACGTGTCCCTGAGCGTCTCCCCGACCACGGACGCGAAGGGCAACGTCGTCGGCGACTCGGGGATCGCCCGCGACATCACCGAGCGAAAGCGCGCCGAGGACGAGGTCCGAGCCGTGAACCGGCGTCACCGGGAGACGATCGACTCGGCGGAGGCGATAATATGGCGCGGGGATGCGCGCACGCTCAGGTTCACCTTTGTCAGCCATCAGGCGCAGGTGATCCTTGGCTACCCCGCCGAACGCTGGACCTCCGAGCCGTCGTTCTGGCCGGAGCACATCCACCCCGACGACCGGGAGTGGGCGCTCGCCTTCTGCAGGGCGGCGACGACCGATGGGAGGGCGCACACCTTCGAGTACCGGATGTTCGCCGCCGATGGTCGCGTCGTGTGGCTGAGGGACAGCGTCCACGTGGTGGTGAGAGACGGGGTCCCGACCGAGCTTATAGGGGTGATGACCGACGTCACCGAGCGCAAGGCCCTGGAGGAGCAACTCCGCCACCAGGCGCTTCACGACCCCCTGACCGGCCTGCCCAACCGCGCCCTATTCGTGGACCGGCTCGGTCACGTCCTGAACCGCAGCCGGTGCCGCGACAAGGCTTGCGTGGCGGTGCTGTTCCTCGACCTCGACGACTTCAAGGTGGTGAACGACTCCCTGGGCCACGAGGCCGGCGACAGGCTCCTCATCGAGGCGGCCGGACGCCTCGGAGCTTGTTTGCGGCCCGGAGACATCCTCGCGCGCATCGGGGGCGACGAGTTCGTCGTCCTGCTCGAGGATGTGCGGGACAGAGGGGCGGCTTGCCAGGTTGCGAGAAGGATATCGGAGGCTTTGCGCGAACCCTTCTTCCTCGGGGAGTACCAGGAGGTCTTCGTCTCGGCCAGCATCGGCGTTGCCCTCGGCGGCGGCCCTCAAGAGGGGCCACCCGACGACCTGCTTCGCCGGGCGGACATAGCGATGTACGAGGCGAAGAAGGGCGGCAAGGCCCGCCACGAGCTCTTCGAGCCGCGCCTGGACGACCTCGCCCTCCGGCGCCTCAAGCTGGGCACCGACCTGCGCCGCGCCGTCGAGCGCGGCCAGTTCGTCCTCCACTACCAGCCCGAGGTTTCCCTCAGAACCGGACAGGTCGTCGGCTTCGAGGCCCTGGTGAGGTGGCGCCACCCCGAGCAGGGCCTGCTCCCCCCCGCCCGCTTCGTCCCCGTGGCCGAGGAGACGGGCCTCGTCGTCCCGCTGGGGCGCTGGGTGCTGGGGGAGGCGTGCCGCCAGGCGAGGGCGTGGCAAGGGCTGCGCCCCGAAGCGGCGCCACCGACGATAAGCGTGAACCTCTCGGCCAGGCAGTTCGGCCACCCCGACCTCGTGCGCGACGTCGAGCGGGCCCTGAGGGAGACGGGGGTTGCGCCGGGCGCCCTGGTTTTGGAGATCACGGAGAGCGCGGTGATGGGTGACGCGCGGGCCACGATCGAGACGCTGGGGGAGCTGAAGGGGCTGGGGGTGGGCCTCGCGATAGACGACTTCGGCACCGGCTACTCGTCGCTGTCGTACCTGAGGCGCTTCCCGGTGGACTACTTGAAGGTCGACCGCTCGTTCGTGGAGGGGCTGGGCGGGGGCGAAGGGGGGGAGGTGCTGGTGTCGAGCGTGGTGGGCATGGCGCACGCGCTGGGGCTTACGGTGGTGGCGGAGGGGGTCGAGACGGAGGAGCAGGCGGGTCTCCTGCGGGGGATGGGGTGCGAGCTTGCCCAGGGGTACCTGTTCGCGAGGCCGCTGCCGGGCGAGGAGGCCCGTTCCCTTCTCGCCGATTGGCCCTCCTCCGGTCCCTACGGGCTCCCCGACTAGCCTCGGTTCCGGCCGGGACCGTGCCCAGTTGATGGACATCGTCCCCCAGCGCAGCATGCCGTGCGGTTCTGGTAGCTGTAGATGCGACCCTCGACAATAAAAACCGGGGCCCCGAAGGACCCCGGCCCCCTCTTCCCAGGTCAGAGGCGGTTCCTAGAACCACCACCACCAGAAGTCGTCGAAGAACACGTCGTCGGCGTTGGCCGCCAGGCTACCGTCGTCGGCCTGGGCGTTCTGCACCGTTGGTGGCTGACCTGCTGCTGGTTGTTGATGACGGCCGTCTCGTTGTCGTCGCCGACGACGGTCTGGTCTATGCTCTGGTCCCCGAAGTCCGCGGCGGTGACCTGGAAGGTTTCCAGGGACTGGTCCGTGCCGTGGGCGAGCGCCGGAACGGCCGCGAACATCGTCATCGCCAGCATCGCGGCCAGCATAGTGAGCTTCTTTGACTCGTTGCTCCTTCTTCTCGTGGGCGCCCCTAGCTGTGCGGGGCCCCGTTTCCTCTTCGAAAGTACCTCCAAAATCCGGCTCGATCATGAGCGATTCGCATCAAACATTCCTACGTGGTTCGTCCTACCGCCACTGTAACCATAGCTGCGCCGTGTCCACGAGAACTCTGCGTACCGGACGATGCCTCTCGCTATACGGTCATCCGGAAGCCGCGGATCTTCAGTTCCGGATCTGCCATGTCCCGGACCAGGCCCCGGGTCCCTATACTGTGATCCCAGCGCGGGCCTCCCCGACGGGACCTCGAACTGAGGCACCCTCGGTCTCGCGGGGCCGACGCTGTGGGGAGCCGAGCACGGGAAAGGGGACAGGGATGACGAACGGTTACGAGGTCTTCGACCTGGGGGATTTCACGCTGCAGGAGGGCGCGACGCTCCGGGAGGCGAAGCTGGCGTACAAGACCTACGGAACGTTGAACGCGGACAAGAGCAACGCCATCGTTTACCCGACCTGGTACTCGGGGCGGCACTGGGAGAACGAGTGGGCGATCGGCGAGGGGATGGCCCTGGATCCCGCGGAGTACTTCGTTATCGTGCCGAACATGCTCGGCAACGGCCTCTCCTCCTCGCCGTCGAACTTCCCCCCGCCCTACGACAAGGCGCGTTTCCCGAACGTCACCGTCTACGACAACGTGGAGGCTCAGCACAAGCTCGTTACCGAGAGGTTCGGGATCGAGAGCCTCGCCCTGGTGACGGGATGGTCGATGGGGGCGGGGCAGACCTACCAGTGGGCGATGAGCCACCCGGAGATGGTGCCGAAGATAGCTCCCTTCTGCGGCTCGGCGAGGACCAGCGAGCACAACAAGGTTTTCCTGGAAGGGGTGAAGGCCGCTCTGACCGCCGACGGCGCCTGGAACGGCGGTTGGTACGAAGAGCAGCCCACCAGGGGCCTGCGCGCCGTCGCCCGGGTCTACGCCGGCTGGGGGTTCTCGCAGGCTTTCTACTGGGACGAACTCTACAGGGAGATGGGCCACTCCTCTCTGGAGGACTTTCTCGTCGGTTTCTGGGAGGGGTTCTTCCTGGACGACCGCGACGCCAACAACCTGCTCACGATGCTGTGGACCTGGCAGAACGGGGACATAAGCCGGACACCCGGCTTCGACGGGAGCTACGAGGAGGCTCTCGCCGGAATACAGGCCCGGGCCATCGTCATGCCCGCGGAGAAGGACCTCTACTTCCCGCCCGAGGACGAGGCGTACGCCGTCGAACGCATGCCGAACGCGGAGCTGCGCGTGATCCCGGGGGTCTGGGGACACTTCGCCGGGGGCGGCATGAACGAGACCGATAACCGGTTTATAGACGACGCCCTGAAGGAGATCCTTGCGAGCTAGCCGCGTTCCGCTCCGGCGTCCCACGGAGCGGCGTGCGCCTCGTGGGACGCCGCGCAGGGAGAAATAGTCGTATCCGCCCAACGTTAGTAGAATCGGCGTCGTGGAGGGGACGCGAAAAAAGAACCTGCCCGAGGGCGTGGACATACTGGTGCTCGAAGGCTCGGGCCGCCTCAGGGAGGACGTCGGGCTCGAGGATCTGCCGTTTCACCTCTCGGATCCCGACGCGCTCGTGTGGTGCGACGTCGCGAGCACGCAGGGCGGGCAGGGCGGGCCCTACGGGCGGCTCCTGCGCGATGTTTTCGGCTTCGACGAGCTGACGATCGAGGACTGCTTCACCCGGAGCCACCTGCCGAAGGTAGACATCTACGACGATTATCTCTTTGTCGCGCTCTTCTCTTTTCACCTCTCCGAGAAGACCGGCAGGGTCCAGACCGTCGAGGTGGACATGTACGTCGGGGAGAACTACGTGGTCTGCGTGCATCCCAGGCCCCTGAGGGAGCTTTCGAGGGTGAGGCGGCGGCTCGGCTCCGGCAACGCGTTCGTCTCCAGCTCCCCGGCCAACGTGGCACACACCGTCTTCGACGCCGTGGTCGACGAGTACCTCCCGATAATGAACCGGCTCTCCGCGGACGTGGACGACATCGAGGACGAGCTTCTCGAGGAGGACCTCGCCTCCGGGACCCGGGTCTTCGACAGCTTGTACCATCTCAAGCACGAGCTGACCGCGCTCAGGAGGCTCGCCGTGCCCCTGAGGGACGTCGTCGGCATCCTGATGAGGCCCTCGACCACGCTCGTGCCGGAGGAGAGCGTCGCCTACTACGACGACGTGCGGGACCATCTGATCCGGGTCGTCGACATGATCGACACCATGCGCGACTATCTTATGGACTCCCTGGACATCTACACCACGCGCCAGACCCAGCGCAACGCCGAGGAGACCCGCAGGGTCAACCAGAGCGTCGCCCGTCTGACGGCGGTCTCGACCCTCTTCCTGCCGTTGACGTTCATCACGAGCGTCTACGGGATGAACTTCGAGAACATGCCCGAGCTCTCGACGCGCTACGGCTACTTCGTCGTCGTCGCCGTCCTGGTGGTGCTCGCGATCTCCATGCTCGTGTACCTGCGGCGCAAGGCAATAATATGAGTACCCGCGTCACCCAGGCAGAGGCCGCGAGCACAACGAAACTACGGCGAACGTTGCAGCCCAGGGGCCTGAGGCAGCCGTTCGAGAGGTCTGAGCAGAGCGAGGTAGGATGCTAGAGGACGGTTCTAGAAGCCCGAAAACCGGATGCGACCGTTGCGGACGGCTCCCCGAGAAACTCTCCGGCCCCGGCCGGTTGCACCTGTGGCCGCCCCTCGGGCACACGCTGAACAAGACGTACCGTCACCTCCGCACCGGCGGGTGGGAATGCCAGAAGACCCAGGACCGCGCGGTCGTGGTGCGTCTGGACGAGGATTCCCTCAGCGACCTCCTATCCTCGCTCTCCGACGCCCTGACGAGCAGGGAGATGGACGACACCCGCGCCCTCTTCAAGCCGCACCCCGACGAGCTTTCCACGAGCGACATACCGAGGGCCCGCTCCCTGAGCCAGCTCTCCTCCCTCGGGCGCTCCGAGTGGCTGCTCGACATGCTCTCCGAGGAGCGGCTGACCAGCTTCTTCCAGCCCATAGTTCGGACCGACGCTCCTGATGAGATCTTCGCCCAGGAGTGTCTCCTGAGGGGGGTTGGGAGGGACGGCGAATTCGTTCCTCCCGGCGCTATCTTCGAGGCGGCCCGCGAGAGCGACATGCTCTTTCAGACCGACCTCGCCGCCCGCCTCACCGCCATCCGCGAGGCGTTGCGTCACGGGATCGAGGGCAACCTGTTCGTCAACTTCACCCCGACCGCCGTCTACGATCCCGTGTTCTGCCTGCGCTCCACCGTGCAGGCCGTCGAGCAGTCCGGCATCCCCGGCGAGAACGTCGTCTTCGAGGTCACCGAGACGGAGGAGGTCGCCGACACCGGCCACCTCGAGAACATCGTCGACTACTACCGGGGGAAGGGGTTCAGGGTAGCCCTCGACGATATGGGCAGCGGCTACTCGTCCCTAAACATGATCCACCGCTTGAGGCCCGACTTCATAAAGCTCGACATGCAGCTTACACGCGGCGTGGACACCGACCCCTACAAGGCGGTGGTCGCCGGCAAGATCCTGGAGATGGCCCAGAGCCTCCGGGTGCAGACGATCGTGGAGGGGGTCGAGACGGCGGAGGAACTGGCCTGGGCCCGGGAGCGTGGAGCCACGTTCGTCCAGGGCTTCCTTATAGCGAGACCGGCGAGCCCGCCCCGGAAGAGCCTCGACGCGCCATTGCACCCGAACTAGGGACGAGCCACGGGAGCGCCGGGACTAGACCTTTCTTCCGGTCGAAACGATAAACATCCGCAACCAGAGAGCCATCGAGCACGAAGATGGGCTGTGCGCAGAACCGCGATCATGGGATCCGCAGGTGCTCTGGTCTTTGCCCTCACCGCTGCCACCGCGAAGGCGGTCCCTGACAAGGGTAGAGGGAAGGGCTCCGGTACGGCCAGGGTCGTGCTGTGCTACGAGGGCGAGACGGTCACCGTCGCCGCGGGCTCGGCCGGGTACCCAACTCGGGGGCACGGCCCTTTCTCTGATCGCGGGTACTTCGTGAGGTGCTAAAGGTGTTTCACGTGGTGGCCGATAAACAACACAGGGGCTCGAACCACCCGATTGACCCTTACCTATTCCCTCCGGGCCCCTACGTTTTCGTCGTGGGCGGTGGCCGCGTCGTTCTACCGTCTGCACATAGCTATATAATGTGTCTAACTACAGGGCGGACAGGAGTCGGGAAACGGGTCCGAGCCCCGCGTGGGTTCCGGTTGGTAAAGTGAAAGGGCAAGAATTTTGACCGACAGGGCGCAAGCGACGCAGAATGGTAAGGCTCAGGCTTCTCAGGAGGCAGAGAGCCTTACCATCAAGGACAATCGCACGGGAAAGAGCTACGACGTAGAGGTCAAGGACGGCACGGTCCGGGCCATGGACCTACGCGAGATCAAGGTCGACGACGACGACTTCGGCCTGATGACGTACGATCCCGGCTTCTCCAACACGGCGAGTTGCCGCAGCGCGATAACCTACATCGACGGTGAGAAGGGCGTGCTGGAGCACCGGGGCATCCCTATCGAGCAGCTGGCCGAGCACTCCACCTTCCTGGAAGTGTCCTACCTGCTCCTCTACGGCAACCTGCCGACCCAGAAGCAGCTCGACGACTGGGTGTACCAGATCACGCACCACACCTACGTCCACGAGAGCATCAAGCGCTTCATGGAGGGCTTCCGCCACGACGCGAACCCGATGGGGATGCTGCTGGCGAGCGTCGGGGCGCTCAGCACGTTCTACCCCGAGGCCGTGGACATAAAGGACGAGACGCAGAGGACCATCTCGGCGGTTCGGATGATCGCCAAGATGCCGACCCTCGCCGCCTTCGCCTACCGTAATTCCCTGGGCCTGCCCTACGTGTATCCGGACAACGACCTCTCGTACACCGGCAACTTCCTCTCCATGCTCTTCAAGATGGCGGAGCCGCGCTACGTGCCCGACCCGAGGATCGAGAAGGCGCTGGACGTCCTGTTCATCCTCCACGCCGACCACGAGCAGAACTGCTCGGCGGCGGCGGTCCGGGTCGCGGGCTCGTCCCTGCCCGACCCGTTCTCGGCGATCGCCGCCGGGGTCGCCGGTCTCTACGGCCCGCTGCACGGCGGGGCGAACGTGGCGGTCCTCAAGATGCTCCGGCGGATCGAGTCCGTCGACAACATCCCGGCCTTCCTCCAGGGCGTCAAGGACGGCAACGAGCGCCTGATGGGCTTCGGCCACAGGGTCTACAAGAACTACGACCCGCGCGCCAGGATCATCCGGAGCCACGTCGACGAGGTTCTGGAGGCGACGAACAAGCAGAGCCCCCTCCTCGACATCGCCATCGAGCTGGAGAAGCGGGCGCTGGACGACGAGTACTTCACGAGCCGCAAGCTCTACCCGAACGTGGACTACTGGTCCGGCATCATCTACGAGGCGATGGGGATACCCTCCGACGCCTTCACGGTGATGTTCGCCATCGGCCGGACGCCGGGCTGGATGGCCCAGTGGATGGAGATGATGAACGACCCCGAGCTGAAGATCGCCCGTCCCCGCCAGATCTACACGGGCGCGCGCGAGGCCGATTACGTCCCCATGAACGAGCGAAACGGCTCCGGCTCTTAACGAAACCCGAAGCCCGTCCTCAAGCGGCGCCCGGAGATTCTCCGGGCGCCGCTTCTTGGTAGGTGGAGCCCTTCGAGGGGCGCCCCGTCGCTCCCTCCGCTGCAAGCCTGCGGCTCCGCCAACCATACGCTACCCGGTGACGCCGGGAGCAAGGACTGGTTTCTGCAACGAGAGCTACAACAACGAATCTTCAAAGAAGCTCCCGTTAGCGGGATATCGGGGACCGTTACCGAACCGCTCTCTTCCCTTGACACCCTCTCCATATCGGTCTGCTAACGTGCCAGCATCGACTGCGCTCCTCCTGAGGACCGGACTGCATCTCCTTCGTTGCATCGCCAGGGAGCAGTAGCGGCAGGTTTCTGTTTCGGGGAGCTTTTTGGAGCGGGGCCTCCTGAGGATCTCCTCCTTCCCCTTCTTATGTCCATGCTCGTGATGAAGTTTCCTTCGGCTCCGGAAAGCACGGTGCCGCGCCCGGGAGAGCTCTTCGGGCTCGCTTCGAGCGGGATCCTGTATCCGAGTTGCCGAGGCCTCGGTAGGAGAGCGGGCAGGGGCGAGAGGGGGCCGGGGTTCCTTCTCGGGGGCTTCTACAATGTCCCGGCCGTCCTTAAGGGGCGTCCGCCCTTGCGGCCTTGATCCGGCCGGCGGACCAGTAGGTGCCCGTCCCGAGGATCCCGCCGGCCGCAGCTTGCAAGCAGTTCCTCACGGACGAGTTGGAGGTCCCGTAAGGGGTAGACGAGGCCGGGGCCACCGGCGAGGACGTCGACGGGCCCGATCCGTAGTCACTGAAACGCCCGTTTTATGGTCCCGTTCTCGAAGGGGTAGTTTGGGATGGTCGAGAAGACGTTCACCCCCGGGGCCGCCAGGTCCACCCGCCCCACTCCGTAGGCGAGAAGGATGCCTTGTGGTCGCGGTTGTCGGTGACGGCACTGCGACGGCGTCGGGGTGGTAGGCCGGGTAGAGCCTGCTCGTGCCGCCGGAGTTGCCGGCGGCGGCCACGAAGATCACCCCCTTGCTCCGGGCGTAGTTTCACGGCCCTCTCCAGGTCTTCGACGGCGAGGAGCCCTGACGCTGAGGTTGATGACCGTCCCGTTGTCCGCCGCCCAGGTTATGCCGCTCGCGTACCAGGAGTAGGAGCCGTTGAGGTTGTCGTCGAGGACCTTGCCGTTCATCAGGACGCACTCTGGGCAGCCCCCTGCGGCGCCGACACCGTTGTTAGTAGTTGCCCCGAGGATCCCGGGCACGCGCGTACCGTGCCCCCAGCGGTCCTCGACTGCGCCGGTGCCGGCGGGGATGAAGTTCCTCCGGGCGATGATCTTTGCGGAGAGGTCCCCGTGGTCAGGGTAGATGCCTGAGTCGAGGACGGTATCTACCCTGACGGTTCCGGCCATGGAGTGACCGGTCGCCGTATCCCATGCCACCCAACCGTCGACGTCGGTGGTGCCCGTCTGGTTCACGATGGTCTGGCCCGTGTTCTCCAGGCTCCACCCGTAGGGGCCGAAGTGGGGGTAGTTGGGGACGGAGGCGGCGGAGCCCAGGTGGTTCGGCTCGGCGTACTCGACGTTCGGGATCTTCGAGGGGGTGGACCCTGTCGCCCGGGCGAGCGCCGGTGCCCCTGAGCCGTTCTTCGACGACGCCCCGAGGGGTGCGTTCCTCTAACTTCACCAGGGCCTGCTCTGGGACGTACCCCCCGGAGTCCGCGGGGGCCGCCACGACGGTCGGGGCGGCCGATGTCCCAGATGAGATCAGGACCAGGAGGCCGAGGCCGATCTTTGCGGCGGGCAACCTCTTCATCCCACGCCTCCATTCACTAGTTGGCGGGCCGTGAGAGACACCGGCGACGATTCGCCGGCCCGGAGCGCATGGAGGTTTCGTAGGAGCCGCCGGGAGCATCGAAAAACGCTCAGAATCCGACGGAGCCCGTTTCGGCCAGGTTCGAAAGGTCCGGCGATGTCCGGAGAAGCCGATCGACCGGGGTTCGCTGGCGTGGGGGGCCCGACGAATCCTGTTAGACAGGTCTGGTTTGTACTCGGAAGGGGGGTGGTGCCAGAGGGCAACTTCGAGCACGTTCGAAAGCGAGGGACCCGAGCCATCCGTCGGTGCCGGATCCATCTCGACGCCGCACCGGCACATCGTTATGAGGAAAGGATCACGAAATGGAGCAGTTGACCACGCGCGAATTGCGCTACCCGTTCCCGCCCGCCATAAGCCAGCACGCCGAAGAGGTCCACCGGGGCACCGCCGAGTGGGCCAGGAGCCACGGTCTCCTTCCCGGGGCCAAGGCTCGCCGGGTCTTCGAGGCCACCGGTCTCGGCAGGCTCGTCGCCCGGACCCATCCCGAATCCTCGCTGAGGGACCTCAGGATCATCTCCGACTGGTACGCGTGGCTCTTCCTTCAGGACGACATGAGGGACGAGGCCGAGGTCGGCAGGCGGCCTGGCGAGCTGTCGGAGATCGACGCCCGTTTCCTGGATATCCTGGAGGGGGGCGAGCCGACGGCCTCCGACATCCCGCTGGCTCGGGCCCTGCACGATCTCTCCTGCCGCCTGCGCGCACGCCTGCGCGAGAACGAACTCTCCGAGGTCTGGATGCGCCGGCTGATCCGGGCCGTCGGGGAGCACCTGGAGGCGACCCTCTGGGAGGCGGACAACCGCCGCCGCGGAAAGGTGCCCACCCCCGAAGCCTACGCCAGGATGCGTCCCCTCACGGGCGGGCTCTCCATCGTCACCGAGATCGTCGAGATCGTCGAGGGCGCCCACCTTCCCCAGGAGGTGCGGGATCACCGCACCGTCAGGCGATTGACGGACGCTTCGCACAACGTGGTTTGTTGGGCGAACGACGTCCTATCCCTGGAGAAGGAGCTTCGCCACAGCGAGGTCAACAACCTCGTCGTGGTGTTGCGGGAGGCCCACGGGTTGGGCTTGCAGGAGGCCCTGGACCGTGCCGTTGGGATGCACGATGCCGAGGTAGACGCCTTCGTCGAACTGTCGGGGCGCCTCCCCCGGTTCGGGCCGTCCATCGACGCCAGGCTCGAGCGCTACGCCACTTCCCTGCGGGCCCGGATGCGGGGGGTGCTCGACTGGTCCCGCGAGTCCGGCCGCTACCGCGTGACGGCGGGTCAGGCCCCGGCGACTACGGCGAGCGATCTTGCCACCGGGGTTCGGAGGCGATGAGCAGCTCCGCGGCGCTTGCGTCCTGGGGCTTCGAGAACCAGTACCCCTGCCCGAGGTCGCAGCCCATCTCCGTGACGCGCCTCAAGCTCTCGGCGGTATCGACCCCTTCGGCGACCACGTCCACACCGAGACCGTGCGCGAGGGTCAGGATGGTCTGGACGATCTGCGCGTTCTCCGCGCGTCTCGTCCCCGCGTCCATCCCCTGCACGAACGAGCGGTCGATCTTGAGGGCGTCGACCGGGAAGCGGTGAAGGAGGCCGAGGGAGGAGTAGCCGGTGCCGAAATCGTCGATGTGCACCCGGACGCCGAGGTCCCTGAGGCGGGCGAGCGCCTCCTCGGCGAGGGCCGCGTCGCGCATTATGGCGCTCTCGGTGACTTCCAGGCGCAGATAGCGTCCGTGGAGACCCGTCTCCCGCAAGATCCGCCCGACCCGGTCGGCAAGATCGGGCCGGGCGAGTTGGGCCACCGAGAGGTTGACGTTGACGCTAAACGGCCGGTGGTCGGGGAACCTCATCCTCCAGATGCTCGTCCTCAGGCAGGCCTCCCGGAGTACGAACAGGCCGATGGGGACGATAAGCTCGGTCTCCTCGGCGAGCGGGATGAACTCGATGGGGGACAACGTGCCCCGCTCGGGATGCTCCCAGCGCACAAGCGCCTCCAGGCCGACGATGTTCCCGCTCTTGAGCGAGACGATGGGCTGGTAGTCGACGGAGAACTCCTCCCGCTCCACGGCGCGCCGGAGGGCCGTCTCCAGGCTGAGGAGCCTCACGGCCCTGTCTCGCATCTCTTCGCCGAAGACCTCGTAGCGGTTTTTCCCTCCCTCCTTGGCCTGGTACATGGCCGTGTCGGCGTCGCGCAGCAGGTCCTCCGGGCGGAGGTAGGCCCGGGATCCCCCGACGATCCCGATGCTCGCCGTGGTGTAGAGCTCCTGGCTTTGCAGGACGACCGGGGCCTTCAGGCTCGCCTGAAGGCGTTCGGCTACGCGCGACGCGTCCTCGATCTCCCCTATGCCCTCCAGAAGGACCACGAACTCGTCCCCGCCGAGGCGCGCGACTACGTCGGCAGGATGCACGCAGGCCCGGAGCCTCTTCGCAATCTCGACGAGCAGCTCGTCACCGATGGTGTGCCCCAGGGAGTCGTTTACGTTCTTGAAGCGATCGAGGTCGAGGAAGAGCACGGCGAAGAGGTACGTTTCGTCCTTGCCCGCGCGCTCGAGCATCAGACGCAGACGTTCCAGTAGGAGCGCGCGGTTCGGGAGACCGGTCAGGTGGTCGTGGGTTGCGTCCCGCACGGCGCGCTCCTCGGCCTCACGCGCCTGCGCCAACGCTCCTACCAGGCGTTTTCGAAACTGCCACAAGAGCAGGAGGACGATGGCGACCGCGGTTGCGAGCGAGGCGAGGCGGAAGCCCGACTCGTACCAGGCCGGCAAGACCGAGCCGGCGGGGACGACCTCGCCGAGCACGGCGACGAGGACCGCCACCGCCCAAGCCGCGACGAACAGGGTGCGCAGGGTGCGCTCGGTCGCGTGGGGGAGGGCCAGGCCGACAGCGAGGAGGGGGGCCAGTATAAGGACCGGGACCAGGGTCGGCTGGGCCACGACGACGACGAGGGCCGCTACCAAAAAACCGGAGCAGATGACGAGCAATGCCCCGCCGCGCCGGCCGCGGTTCGCAAGGAGGCGCGCCGAGAACAGGGAGAGCCCGTAGACGGAGAGCGTCCCCCCGGCCACCCCCGACCCCACGTCGCGGAACCAGGCGAAGGCGGCGATCTCAAGGGCCGCAAAAATGAGGACGACGGGGATCAGCCAGGCGAGGAACCGGAGCAACTGCTCGGATCTGACGGACGGTTGAGAGATTCTCGCGGCAGCCGTCCGAGAACCTTCCCCCCGTCCCTCCGACCCCTCGGCACCCAAGCGCAAAAACCGTGCTCCCTCTCTGTACTCCGCCAGGAGTTGGCATCTTAGCGTGAAGAAGGGGCGAGAAAATCGTGATGCGCGGAAGACCGTACAGCGCGACCGGCGAGCTCCTTCATCGTGATGCGTGCCGGGCTCCCGCGAACCCGCAATCTGCTACCGTCCCGCCCTCGCCTGGCGGGGCGCCCGGCGAATCTGCCGCGCACACCGGCGGATGGTCAACCAACACCCCGAGACGGTCGAGGCCCCCACATTCGATGAGGTCCCCGACGCCCCTGCCGCCTGCGTAGACGGCCTCACGCTTGAGGCGGCAGAGCCGTCTGGGCCACGCCCGCCCGGCTTCGGAGAGCAGTCCGTGGCTCTAGTCGAGGGGGCCCGCATGCTCCTCTGGCGCCCGGTTAGAGTGCGAGGCCGGGAGGCCGGGAGGGCCAGATCCCGCCTGCGGAGTAGCGTCGCGGGACCGGGGAATCTCACCCTCGCCGCCGCCGCCGCCGCCGCCGCCGCGAGCGCCAGCGGCAGCCCGGCCAGGCGCCAGATCATCACCGCCTCGGCGTTCTCCGGCGTGATCTCGAAGAAGAGCCGGCCGGAGGGCGAACCCCGACGTCGCCCTCGGCAGCTTCCCTGATTGGAGGGGCAGCGCCAGGGGGAGACACGGGTACCTTTTGTGCCACCTTACGCTCAGGGGGCCGCAGCTTGTTGCGAGCGTCACGAGGCCGGACAAGCCACGACCGGGGCGAAGCCCTCGGGCGCCGCGTCAGGTAGGGGGTGTTCGAAGTGGTCGAGGACGAGCAGGAGACGATGGACCATCGGGACCTCGCCGGGGGTGGTTTACGCTTCCGCCTCGCGCTCCATCAGCGCGCCGTAGAGACTCCTCTGTCGCTCCAGGGCTTGCTGGTATATCTCGTATCGACCCTCTGCGGGATGGTAGGTCTCTCCCAGCGGCGCCTCGACCTCCCCTATCTTCTGCCCACCCAGGGCCTCGGCCGCGAGGAGGGCGGCTCCCCTGCTGGAGGCCTCCTTCACCCCGGAGACCGTCACGGGCCGGCCGAGGGCGTCGGCCATGATCTGGACCCATGTGGGGGAGTTGAGCAGTCCGCCCCCGGTGGCGACGACCTGCCTGCCTTTAGTCCCCTCGGGGAAGGCGGCGTCCAACCTCTCGGCGATGAGGGCGAAGCGGAGGGCGACGGCCTCCATTGCCGCGCGCAGGATCTCGACAGGGCGGGTGCTCAGGGAGAGACCTGCGACGGTCCCGTTCGCCTGGTCGGCCCAGTTGGGACCTCGTTCTCCGGCCAGGAGCGGGAGAAGGGTGAGGCCGTGGGCATCTGGCTCCATGCGCGAGAGCTGGAACTCTGTCTCCGCCTCATCGGGCAGGCGCAGCGTCTCCCTGAGCCACTCGATAAGGTTGCCGCCGTCGGAGAGCGCGCCGCCCGCGACGAACCTTCGAGCGTCTGCCCGGTAGCACCAGAGGCCCTCGGGGACCTCGGCGGAGTCCGCCTCCCAGAGGATTCGCATCGCCCCGCTCGTCCCGACCATGACGGCGAGCCGCTCCGTGTCCGTGCAGCCGCTCCCGACGTTCGAGCACGCTCCGTCTCCGGCCCCGGGGAACCAGGGAACGTCCCGCAACACGGGCCACCGCCTCGCCCACGCGCCGACGGTACCCCCGAGCGGCTCGTCGGAGATGGGGGAGAGCCTGCTCCCGTCGATCGGCAGCTCCGCCAGCAGATCCTCGTCCCACGTACGGCGGTTCTGATCGAAGAGGCCGGTCCCGGAGGCCATCGAGGTGCCGACCCTCGCTTCCCCGAAAAGCTCCCGCTGCAAGTATTCGTCGGGGGAGAGGAAACGCGTGGTCCGGGAGAACTCCTCCGGGTAGGTCCGGCTCAACCACAGGAGCTTGGCGGGCCAGAAGCTGGAGTGGAGGACGGCGCCGGTCCTGCGGTGTACGGCCTTCTCGTCCAGACGCCGTCTCAACTCACGGGCCTCACCGGCCGCGCGGCGGTCGGCCCAGGTGAAGATAGGCGTCGTGGGGCGCCCGCGAGCGTCGACGCCGAGGAGGCCGTGCCAGAAGGCGCTCGTGGCGACGGCCGAGATGTCGATGCCGGCCCGTCTGGCCTTCTCCAGCGTCTCGTCGATGGTCCGGTAGACGAGGCCCGAGAGATCCTCCGCTTTCAGGATCGCCGTGCCGTCCGGGCCGCGCTCGAAGGCGTGGCGATGGGCAGATGCCGTGTCCTCCATGGGAGCCCCGGCCTCGTCGTAGACGGAGCAGCGGACGGAGGACGAACCGATGTCTATGGAGAGGATGTTCCCTAAAGATGACACGGTCTAGAAAAGCCTCCCATAGGCCACTACCGGTACGCCCGCGCAAGCTATGCGCCTCCCGCTACGGGTAACGTCGAAATATAAAGCTTTCGCCTCCCTCCGGCCTCCGTCGCGGTCCCTCGCGGCGTATGTTTTCGTGCTCCGGAGACGGGGTACGGCCAGAAACAGGGATAGGGACGCAAAAAGGAGAGACCATGGCCAGTGAAGATCGTCTGCGCGAGCTCGAAGAGAAGTACGAGGGCTACACCGTCTACGACAGGGACGGCGGCAAGATCGGTAAGGTCGACGATCTCTTCGTCGACGAGAATGACCGCGAGGAGTACATAGGGGTCAAGATGGGCCTCTTCGGGATGTCCGGGACCACCCTGATCCCGATGGAGATCGCCCGGGTCAACGAGCAGGACCGCGCCATCGAGGTGTCCGAGTCGAAGGATCGCGTGAAGGACGCCCCCCACTACAGCGACGACGGCGATATCAACCTGGCGTTCGAGGATAGGATCCGGAGCCACTTCGGTCTCATGGGTGGTTCTGCCGCGAGCGGCTCGTACGACCAGACCACGGGAGCAGCGGGAACGGCGACCGGAGAGACCACCATGCGCGGGGAGGACCAGGATACGGGCGGCGGCCGGTACAGGGAGCCCGTTGGGCAGGAGGAGTACCGAAACGACGAGAACTACGTCTCGGACTCCGCCATGGGAGCCGCGGCCGGGGGGGCCACGAGGTCCGGTGGGACGGGCGAGACCGGCGATCGGGAGAGCGGCGGGTACCGCGAAGGTTATGCGCAGGATGAGGGCCGGTCCGAACAGGGCGGCGGCGAGTACCGTGAGGAGTCTTCGCAGGACGACAGCCAGAGCGGCGCTGCCACGGGCGCCGGGTCCGTTGGCACGGGGGACGCTCAGTACAGCAAGGGGTACGAGGAGGGTTATCGCGCGGCCATCCGCGAGACAAGCGGCCAGAGCAGCGGCGGTTTCTCCGGCTCGTCGGCCCCCGCGGCGGATCAGGGCGGCCAGGACCAGGGCGGCCAGGACCAGGGCGGCCAGGACCAGGGCGTCCAGACGGATGACCGGGAAGGGACCGGCGAGCGCTCCGAGGTTCCCGCTGCCCAGCAGTCTGGTGCCCAGCAGTCTGGTGCGCAGGAGTCCAACGTCATGCAGGAGTACCAGAGCGCTACGGCGGGCTACCAGGCGGAACGTAACGAAGGTAATGAGGGCGAAGGCCGGATGAGGGTGCGGCGCCTGCGGCGCGGGTCCTGATCCCGAACGAAGAAAGGTTGTTGTGCATGCGCGGGGCCCGCGAGAGCGGGTCCCGGTTCGTGCCCCGGGGCCGAGGCCGGAGCGGTTCGCCTCATACCCGGTAAGATCACGTAGATCTCCGAGCTCGATGGAATGGTCCGCCAACGCAGGGACGTGCTCTGCCCGGCCCTCCTGACGCGCCGGGACGAACAGGAGGAGCGCGTTGTGGTGAAACCGCCTACGCCGGAGCAGTTGCGGGAGCTGTCGGCCTCGTACGGCCTGAACCTCTCCGACGCCGACATCGAATCCTTCCACGGTATGGCGGGGGACACGATGGCATCCTACCGGCGCCTCGATGAGCTCGTGGAGCCCGCGCCCGCGGTGAAATATCCGCGTTCCGGGGCCTACCGGCCGGAGCCCGAGGAGAACCCGCTCGGGGCTTGGTACTGGAAGTGCCGGATCCCCGGTTCGGGCCACGGGCCGCTCGCCGGGAAGCGGGTGGCCATCAAGGACAACGTCTGCGTCGCCGGGGTGCCGATGATGAACGGTACGGCCGTGCTCGAAGGTTACGTCCCCGAGGCCGACGCGACGGTCGTCACCCGTATCCTCGACGCGGGCGCCGAGATCCTGGGCAAGGCGGTCTGCGAGTCGCTCTGCTTCTCCGGCGGCAGCCACACCAGCGATACCGGGCCAGTGCTCAATCCGCACGACCCGTCCCGCTCGGCTGGCGGCTCCTCCAGCGGCAGCGCCGCGCTGGTGGCGAGCGGGGAGTGCGAGGCTGCGATGGGCGGCGACCAGGGCGGTTCTATCCGGATTCCCGCCTCCTGGTGCGGCGTCTACGGCCTGAAGGGCACCCACGGCCTCGTCCCCTACACCGGCGCCTTCCCCGTGGAGGTGACGCTGGATCACGTCGGACCCATCGGGGCGACGGTGGAGGACGTCGCGCTCTTGCTCTCGGCCATCGCCGGGGAGGACGGCCTCGACCCGCGCCAGGCGGGCGCCAGGACCGACGACTACCTCTCCGGCCTCGAAGACGGGGTGGAAGGAATGAGGATCGGGCTCCTCTCCGAGGGGTTCGGGTGGCCGGAGCTCTCGCAGGCGGACGTGGACGCCTCTGTCCGGGAGGCGGCGGACGTCCTCCGGGAGCTCGGGGCGGAGGTCGGGGAGGTCTCCGTACCCCTGCACCGCGACGGCATCCACATATGGAACGGTATAGCCAACGAGGGGGCTACGGCCCTCATGGTGGACGGCAACTCCATGGGCACGAACTGGAAGGGACACTACACGACCTCGCTTCTCGACGCCTTCGCGCGAGGCAGGATCACGCGCGCCGACGACCTCCCCGAGACCGTCAAGCTGACGATGCTCGTCGGTCGGTACATGCGGGAGCGCTACCACGGCCGCTACTACGCAAAGGCCCAGAACCTTTCCCGCAAGCTCTCGGCGGCCTACGGCGCCTCCCTCGCGCAGTACGATCTCCTGCTCCTGCCGACCGTCCCCATGAAGGCGACCCCGCTCCCCGCGCCGGACGCCCCGCGCGAGGAGGTGGTCACGAGGGCCCTCGAAATGATGCACAATACCTGCGCCCCCGACGTTACCGGGCTACCCTCGATGACCGTACCCTGCGGCACCTCGGAAGGACTCCCCATCGGCATGATGCTCATAGGTCCGAACTGGGGTGAGGCGAAGATACTGCGCGCCGCCCGTGCCTTCGAAGAAACGGCGACATACCGTACCCCGCTTGCGCCACCGGAAAGCTCGACGAGCCCGGCGTGAGCGATGCAGGGCGTCTGCGGCAGCCCCTCCACTCAGCGGGGCGAACATGGAGGCGATGGCGGCGTCGCAAAGCTTTGGCATACGTTCGGGAGACGTGCCGCCGGGGGCGGCGTGCGTCCTTACGCGGAGGAGGTGCGCGAGAATGGTGACCCTGCGGGACCGCGAGACGGGGCACGGGCCGGAGCCCTCGACCCGGCTCTTCGTCTCGTGCTCGGGATCCGGGACGAGCGACGAAGCTGACGATTACGTGGACGAACTCGGTGCTACCGGTCTCGGTACCCGGGACGATCTACGATGAGCAGGGAGCAGAGCGCTTGAGCAAACGATTGAACCAGATGGACGAGCTGCGCGACATGGGACGTTTTC
>CADCVI010000226.1 GCA_902806105.1 uncultured Rubrobacteraceae bacterium | reverse complement strand
GTCTCGGCAGCGGAGCTCGAGCGTCTCGAAGGTCTGGAGGAAGCGGGGCGGCCCCGCCTTGACCTTCGACTCCTCCAGCAGCCGGCGCATCGCCTCGGCGTTGGCGTCCTTGTCCTCGGCCCCGTAGCGCTCCGCGAAGCGCATGGCCGCAGCGTAGAGGGGCGCGTAGGCCTCCGGCACCTCGCGGCCCCACCGCTCGACGTCTTTCGCGAGCTCCTCCTCCGTGTAGCCCCCGGCCTTCAGGCGCCTGTAGCAAGGGCTGTCCGAAAGCGACGGCGCCCTGGCCGCTCCCCCGACGTGCTCGAAGTCGCCCATCAGATCCTCGAGTCGAAGTTCTTGGCCCCGCCGAGGCGGCGGCGGAAGTCGCCCCTGCCCGCGCCGCGACCGCCCCGATCGCCGTCCTCGAGGTCGTTGGTCTTCCTGGCGAAGAAGGTCCTCAGTCGCGAGCGGTAGTTCTTCGCCTTGCCGGGGTTGTCGCGCATCCACACCCGGTACGCCCTGCACACCTCGACCGGGTCGACCAACGGGAACTCCTCGCGCAGCTCCATGAGGTACACGGCGTTCTCCGCCTGGTCCCTCGGGAACCCCTTGACCTGTTTGAGGACGACGAGGCAGCGGGCCGTGGCGTCGTCTGACAACGGGCGTTTGTCGGGCGAAACATTTCCGCCTCGCGCCTCTTCTTCTGGTTCTATTGACGGTTCTACTGAAGGTTCTAAGGGTTGGGGTGACGCAGCTATGTCACCCTTTAGGCCCGTGGTGTCACCCTTTAGGCCCGTGGTGTCACCCTTTCGTGCTGGCCTGTCACCCTTTGTGTCGGGGCGTCACCCTTAATCTGTGCGGGGGCGTCACCCTTTCGGATTTGTCACCCTTTACGTAGGGGGGCTTTTTGGCTCCCTTTTCGAGGTGGATTTCGTACTCCGTTGCGTGCCCGCGGCCGCCCTTTTCGTGGGCCACCGGGAGGATCAGTTCGTCCTCTTCGAGCTCCCTCAAAAGGCGCTTGACGTGGCGCTCGGAGTAGCCGGTCTTCCAGGCGAGGTACGGGATGCCGGGGTAGCACTTCGTGCCGTCGTCGTGCGCGTGGTCGGCAAGGGCGAGCATGACCTGCTGCTTGGAGCCGGAGAGCTCGATCTCCCACACCGCGCCCGAGAGCTTGCCGCTCAAAACAGCCTCCCTTCAAGCGCCTCGGCGGCGACCGTGTTGATCCACAGGACCTCGGTTCGGTATTGACCTTTCTCGGCGAGGGCGCGCTTGGATACGCGCACCCAGTCGTGCTCGCCCTCCATGCGCCGGTAGATAGGGTGGTCGTATCCCGACAGCAGCACCGGGCCCGGGTGCTCGGCCAGGACCGCCAGCAGCTCCTCGTGCTCCTCGTCCATCATCTCGTACTGGTAGACCTTGCGGCCGTTGCGCCTCTCCATCGTGGACGAGACGTACGGGGGATCGGCGTACACGAGGACCTCCTGGCGCCGGAAGCCCCGGACCACCTCGACGGCAGGCCGGCACTCGATCTGCGCCCCCTTGAGCCGCGCCGCCGCGACGGCGATCCTGGGCGGCAGGTTGTCGCGCCACTGCCGGTAGGGGACGTGCGTCGGCGCCTTCTCGCTCGCCCTGACGACGCGCCAGCCGTTCTTGTACTGGTCCGCCGCCGACCCGTGCCCCTGCCACGTCCGCACCAGGAACCGGCGCGCCCGCTCGACGGGGACCAGGCCTCCGGGTCGCGGTCGTACGAAAGCTCGTACTCCTCCCTCGACCAGGGCGTCGACTCCACCACGCGCGCGAGCTCGTCGGGGGCGTCTCGCAGCACGCGGAAGAGGTTGACGACGTCCCCGTACGTGTCGTTGATCGTCTCCAGACGGCACGGGTCCTTGCGGAAGAAGACCGCGCCGGAGCCGAAGAACGGCTCGACGTAGACCTCGTGGCGGGTCATGTGGGCGAGGATCCAGTCGGCAAGCCGCCACTTCGCCCCCGGGTACTTGAGGACCGGGCCTATCACCCTACCCACCCTCCGGAGAAAGCTCGTCGATGAGGGCGTCCGCCTCGTCCGAGGTCAGCTCGTCGATCTTCATGCCGCGCCGCTCCTCCAGACGCTCCGCCCCGTCCTCGACGCCCGCGAGTTCCTTGGCGAGCTCTCGGATAAGGTCCTTCTGGCTCTTCCTGGCTGGCCTCGGCGCATCCTTAGCCGCCCCCTTCATGTCGCCGAAGTCGGGCACGGCTTCCTCCTCATCGCCCTCTAATGGCTCCGGCTCCTCGCTGGCCTAGCTGCTCTTCGAGCTTGCGGCGGAGACGCTGGCGGGTCATCCTGGCCTTGTCGTAGGACTCCCGGGCGTACGCGCGGGCCGCGTCCTTGTTCGGCACCGTGGCGCTTGAGACGGCCTTGAGGAGTTCTTCGACCTCGACGAGGACCTCGCTGTGCTTCTCCGAATCGCCGCCTTCCTCTACCACCTCCGCGTCCTCGACCGGCTCCTCGACGCGCTGCGTTGCTCGGCCCCGGTCCGGCACCGATAGCACCTCGCCCTCCTTGTTGACCTCCGCGCCGAGCTCCTCCGGTACGTAGCTCGCCCCCATGAGGACGTCGGCGAACGCGAAGCGGCAGAGCGCAGAGATCGCCCGGGCCCTCAGCATCGCGGCCGGGTAGGACTTCCACGGACCCTTGTTCGAGACCCCCGCCCTCTGTGCGTCCTCGATCGTCCATTCGACCCGGGACGGGTGGCGGGGATCGTCCGCGCGCACGCCCTCGACGACGCACTTCCTCGACGAGGTCTCCAAGACCCTCAGCTTGTGGCCGGCACGCTGCACCAGGGCGACCATGAGCTCGGCGGACAGGGCGGGCCTGCCCTCGACGATGTGTATGTGCGAGAGCCCTTGCATCGGGGACAGCGAGAGCTCGCGGGCCTTCATGGCTATGACCAAGATCTTGTCCGAGGAGGAGACCGCCTTCGGGGCGAGCCCACTCCTGGCTATCACCTCGGCCTGCTGCTTCATCGCCTGCCACTCGCCAGGGCTCGGGGGAGCCGTGACCGCCGGAAGCCCAGTTTCCCTACCGCGACCGCCCTCGATCGTCGCCAATTCAGCCATGCTTCCTCCATTCCTCGCGGCCGTCAAAACAGCCGTTCTTGGTCGTTGAGGCGAAAAGTTCTCTTCCAGTCCGACCACGGCCGTAGGTGACGCCCGCAATCGAAGCACTGCCTCGTGGTGGTGCGGACGCGCTGCCCCCAACGAAAATCATGGACGTAGTCCGATCCACAGGGACACAGGCACTTCTCCCGACCGATCAGGGCCACCCCATCGAGCTCCGCAACCTCACTCATTGCTCTGCCCTACCGAGCCACCTGCACAGGAACACCAGCGCGATCCCCCAGGCCGCGGCCTCCGAGTGGTCGCCCCTTCCGACGGCCCACAGGCACATGCAAAGGACGAAGAGCGTCGGCGCGAGGAGGTCCTGGCGCAGTACGAGCGTCGCATTCGAGCCCTCCTGTACGACGCGCCGGGCCGCTACCCAGCCTTCTATCTTTGGCTCTCTCGTGAGGATCTAAAGGCTGACCTTGCGGCCCTGTGCGGGAAGACGCTGGCGTGCTGGTGCGCGCCGAAGGACGAGCCGCTGACGATCGACGATCCCGTCGTGTGCCACGGGCAAACCCTGCTGAAGCTGGCCGAAGAGCTGGCGGGGGATGAGTAGGACGTGATCCGGGAGGCGTCCGCAGGGAAGACGGCCGGACGCACCCGCGCCACGCCCCCGCCGGAGATCTCCTACGAGGGTACTGCCGAGACGGAGGAAGGCGCCCTCGCCGCGGTATGGGACGTGGTCTTGCGGGAGAAGGCGAAGCGAGAAGCCGCGCTCAGGAAGCCGCCCCGAACGTCGCCGATACCTCCCCGTTAAGGCAGAGGAGCGTCAGGAAGAGGCCCGAGGGGTTTGCAAGATCGATGTGATCCTGCCTGTTGTCCGTAGAATCGGCGCAACTCCATCACCGCCACAGGAGGCTAGTAGCGTGGACACCTTGCCCCGCTCCCCCATCGAGCATCGCCTTTGGTGGTCCGAGCAGACGGGCGCGCCCTACGGAACGTGCTGGTGCGGATGCGGTGAGCCAACTGCGCCCGCGGGGTGCTCGAACTCAAAGAAGTTTCAGGTCATCGGCTGCCCCAAGCGCTACGTCCACGGCCACCAGAGGCGGGCCTACGTCGAGGAGTACGTGGTGGCGGACCTCGGCTACGAAACCCCCTGCTGGGTCAGCCAGAGGAGCAAGAATACAGACGGGTACTCATTGACCACCGTGGATGGCCGCAAGTTTATGACGCACCGCCTCTCCTATGAGAAAGCCAGGGGCCGCGTCTCTGATGGCTTGCGCTTGGATCACCTCTGCGTCTCGCGCACGCTCGGAGCGGGTGGCTCAAGGGCATGCATCAACCCCGACCACTTGGAGCCCGTCACGGTGACGGAGAATAACCGCCGCAGCATCCATACCAAGCTCGCGGCGACCGATGCGAAGGCTATGCGCGCTCTGTACGAGAATGGCACCCATACCCA
>CADCVI010000225.1 GCA_902806105.1 uncultured Rubrobacteraceae bacterium | reverse complement strand
CCGACGAGCGGCTCGTGCACCTCGACGCCCCTCTCCCGGAGGAGGCGGTTGACGTCGCTGAAGAGGACGAACAGCTCTTCGTACTTGGTGCTCCCGAGCCCGTTGAGCATGACGGCGGCCCGGCTTCCCGCGCCCTCGGGGGCGTCTTCGAGCAGCGTGTCCACCAGGAGCTCCGCGACGCCGCGCGCAGGCAGCAGGTCCGCCGTCCGTATCCCCGGCTCGCCGTGGACCCCCATCCCGACCTCCATCTTGCCGGGCTCGACGGTGAACAGGGGCTCGGTCTGGCCCGGCAGGGTGCAGCCGGCGAAGGCTATGCCGATGCTGCGGGTGACGGCGTTGGCCCTCTGGGCCGCCTCCTCGACGCCGTCCATGTCGTCGCCGCGCGCGGCGGCGGCGCCCGCCACCTTGAAGACGTAGAGGTCGCCGGCCACGCCGCGCCGCTCCTCCTCGCGGCCCTTGGGCGCGGAGGCCACGTCGTCGGTGACGATCACGGTGCGGACGTCCATGCCTTCGTCGCGGCAGCGCGCCTGGGCCATGTCGAAGTTCATCACGTCGCCCGAGTAGTTGCCGTAGGAGAGGAGCACGCCCGCACCGCCGTCCAACGCCTTTGTGCAGCGGTAGACCTGCTCCGCGGAGGGGCTGGTGAAGATGTCCCCGATCACCGCGCCGTCGGCGAGGCCCTGGCCGACCGTCCCGGCGAACGCCGGGTAGTGCCCGGAGCCGCCCCCGATCAGGACGGAGACCTTCCCGCGCCTGGGCGCGCCAACGGCCATAACCCCCGAGGCGTCCGGCACGCGCCGCACGTAGCGCCCGTACGCGGCCAAGAACCCCTCAACCATCTCATCCTTGAACGACCTCGGGTCGTTCGTCAGTACCCTTTTCATGTAGCTCCCTTCTTTTCCTCTTCGCCAGTATCTATGTGGTTCCCCTGCCCGAGCCCCTTCACGGCACCACCGCGATCTTGATGCCCTCCCTGCGCGCCGATGCCTCGATTGCCTCGGCGGATTCCCGCAGCGGGAACCGGTGCGTAACCATCGACTCTACCTCTACCCGACCGGACTCTATGAGCCTGAGCGCCGTCTCGTAGTCGGCGCGGCGGGTGTCCGAGGCCCCGGTGACGACGAGCTCGTTGTAGTGGATCAGGTTGGCCTCCACCTCGGCCATCCCCTCGCCCGCGAACCCGGCGAACAGGTTGACCCGTCCCCCCTTGCGCGCCAACTTCAGCGCGTCGTTGACGAGCGCCGGAACACCGATACACACCACCGCGACGTCCACCCCGAGGCCGTCCGTGTGCTCGGCCACCACCCCCGCAAGGTCCTCCGTCGTCGGGTCCACGGTAACGCTCGCCCCGAGCTTGCGGGCGAACTCCCGGCGAGCCTCGGAGCGGTTGCTCACGATCACGGTCCTCGCCCCGGCCAGGAGCGCGAGCTGAAGGTGGAACAGGCCGATGGGCCCCGCACCCACGATGAGAACCGCATCGTCGACGTTCACCCGGTAGTTCTCCAGGCCCCGGACGCAGCAGGCCAGCGGCTCGGTCAGGGCCAGGTACTCGGAGGGAACTTCTTTGTGGGCCACGAAGAGGTTCCCCGCCCGGACGGCCTCGGCGGGGATGCGGACGTACTCCGCGAGCCCCCCGTCGAGGATGTTCCCCACGATCTTTTTATTGAGGCAGACGTTCTCCATGCCCCGGCGGCAGTAGAAGCAGTGCAGGCAGGCGATGGACGGGGCCAGCGCCACGGGGGCGCCGACCTCGTAGCCTCGGACGTCGCGGCCGACCTCGGCGACGTGGCCCGCGAGCTCGTGGCCGAGGACCACGTCGCGGCCGATGCCCCTGGTCTTCTCGCCGCGCAGGATGCGCACGTCGGTGCCGCAGACCGTGTTCGCACCAACCCTCACCAGGACCTCGTCAGGCCCGATGGGGGGCTTCTCCATCTCCCCGACCTCCAGGTGGCCGGGGCCGCGAAATACGGCTCCAAGCAAGACCTACGCCTCCGCTACGGCCTCGGACTTGTCGGAGCTCGCCTCGTGGCGCGACATGTCGTGCATGAGCTCTCGCATCTGCGGATAGGTCTCCACGTAGCGGTCCACGTAGAACTTGTACTCCTCGTGGCGCCCCGCGTCCGGCTCGATGGTGCGCTCGGTGTGCACCATGTTCTCGGAGGCCTCCTGGATGCTCGGGTAGACCCCCGCCCCTACCGCCGCCAGCATCGCCGAGCCCAGGACCGGCCCCTCGCTCTCGCGCGTGAAGGAGACGGGGATGTTCGAGACGTCGGCGTGCATCTGCATCCACAGCTCGCTCTTCGTCGGCCCGCCGGCGACGACGGCCTCGCCCGGCTGGAAGCCGTGCTCGCGCATGGTGCGGAAGATGTGCTCCGTGCCGTAGCAGATGCCCTCGAGTATTGCCCGGAAGACGTGTCCAGGGGTGTGGCCGAGGGAGAGGCCCCAGATCATGCCGCGCGCCAGGGGGTCGGTGTACGGCGTCCGGTTGCCCTGGAAGTAGTCGAGCACGATGAGCCCGTCGGACCCTATCGGCACCCCTTCCGCCATCTCGTTGAGGACTTCGTACGTGTCCACACCGCGCTTCTTCGCCTCGGCGGCGGCGTCGGAGGCGAACTGATTTTTGAACCAGGCGACGATCGAGCCCGTCGAGACCTGCCCGCCCTCCACGCTGTACTGCCCCGGCACTATCCCGTCGGTGAACGACCCGAAGAAGCCCTGCCCGAAGTGGGGTTCGGCGGCCTGCCCCACGATAACGTGCGAAGAGCCGGTGATGAGCGCCAGCTTGCCGGGCTGCGCCATCCCGAGCCCCAGAGCGCCCACGAAGGCGTCCCCGCCGCCCTGGGCCACGGGGATGCCCTCCGGCAGGCCCATCTCCTCCGCCGCCTCCTTCGTGAGGCCGCCAACTGCCACGCCCATGTCGAGCACCCTTGGGGGGAACTTCTCAAGCACGTCCCCGATGCCCAGAGACCCGTAGAGGCTCTCCGGCCAGCCGCCGGCATCCCGGTCGTAGTACGCGCGGAAGCTGGCGGTGTTGATCGAGGCAGTCCACTCTCCGGTCAGGCGGAAGGTCACCCAGTCCGCGCAGTCGCAGATGCGCGCCGCGTTGTTGTAAGTCTCCGGCTCCTTCTCCTTGAGCCAGAGCGCCTTGGAGGGCATCCACTCGGCGGAGACGGCCCCGTAGCCGTTGTACTTGAGCGCCGGGTCTCCGGTCTCCTGCACCTTGCGCGCCTGCTCGGAGGCGCGCACGTCCATCCACAACAGGGCCGGCCTCATCACCCTGTTCTGGCCGTCCATCGCGACCACGGTACACGTCGTGGCGTCCGAGGAGATGCCGGCTATCTCCTCCGGCGAGACGCCGCTCTTCTCCACCGCCCCCCTGACCGCCCCGACAAGGCAGGTCCACCACTCGGCGGGATCCTGCTCGGCCCAGCCCGAACGCGGGAAGCGCGTGCCGTGCTCGACGCCGTGGAAGACCACCGCCGTGCCCTCGCGGTCGAAAATACCGGCCCTGACGCCACCGGTCCCGACGTCTATCCCCAAAAAGTACGGTCCCTCTGCCATTACTCCTCCTTCTTCATTACCGGACACCAGGTAGCTTTCCCCACTACCGACGATGCCCGGGGACGCACGACGACAATCCCCCGCGTCTACCGACCCAGCTTCTCCCTCTGTATCCGCCTCCCCTTGTCCATCGGCCCCGAAGCTCCTGCACCCCACCGGCTGCGACGCACACCGGGGCTACCACCGTCCCCATCTTGGAGGTCCCGCAGGGGCGGGTCAACGTGGGGGCGGCCCGCGAACCGGCTACCTGAGCGGAGAATGCCCGCCACCCGACGGAACAGCCCTTTCCCTGGCCGCTCATACGTGGAAGCGGCGGCGCGTAAACGCTCCCCTTCCAGCTTCTCGTCACCTCCTCAAAATCCGAAAAAGCCCCGAGCGAGAACCACGCCCAACACATGGCCGGGAATCGCGGTTCCGCGCGGGGCTCTCCCATAGGCTTTGGAGCTTACGCCACGGATATTACTTTCGCTGGACTCTATCAGCCCCTGAGTTTCGGGTCAAGGTTGCTTCCACAGCTCCCGGGCGCTGGTGGAGACGCCGGCGGCGCCCGCGTCGAGGACCCGGGAGATCTCCTGGCGGGACTTGAGTAGTCCCCCGGCCAGGACGCTCCAGTCGAGCACCTCGGGGTGGCGGGAGGCCATCAGCGGGTAGGTGAGGGCGGGGAGCACCTCCACGAACCCGGGCTTCGCGCGCTTGACCAGCTTGAGGCCCCGTTCGATGGTCCCGAGGTCCAGCGCGAAGAGGCGCTGCACCGTGACCATCCCGGCCGTGTTGCCGTGTTCTATAACCTGGCGGTTGGTGGAGATGATGCCCTCCACGTGCCTGGAGAGGTAAGAGATCCCCGCCGAGTCCCCCGTCACGCCGCCCACGAGGTCCACGTTCACGCAGACCGGCGGCCTATCGGACCAGCCCTCGAGCTTCTCGACCAGCTTGTAGACGTCGCCGCCAAGCACGAAGATCGCCGCGTGGTCCCCCATCAGGGCCGCGTCGAGCTCCTCGTCGGGACCACGGACGGCGGGGATGACGGGGTTCGTCCCCAACTCCCGCAGAATATTCGCGGTCCCTCGTCTCTCCGCTCTTCCCAATGTGAGTACCCGCCCTTCTCCCGACGCTGGCCGCAACCGGCCGCGCCTCACGAGAAAGCAAGATGCAGACCGCCCGACGGCCACGAACCAAGTGCGCGGGGACCGCCGGAGGACCTCCCGCAAGCATCATACATGCCGTTGAAGCAGAATACGGACCCCTTCCCCCGATGCTCCCCTCGACGTCGACGTCCCGTAGAGCCCGGCCCCGGGAAACCCGGGGGTTCGGCCAGCCATAGCGACCGACCCCCGGGCCACGAACGCCGACGCCCGGCAGGTCTTCTCCCCATCATCGTATGCGCCCTTCACGAGGCAAGGTAGTCCGGGGTCCGGGCGAGCGGGCGCCGTGGCTCGCGTGTGCGCCGGGGCCGCAAAGCTGACAAGCTGACGGGCCGACAGTGCCGATCGAAGGGAGGCCCCCCTGACCACCTTGGTGATAGCGAGCTACCTGGAAGAGGAGCACGTGGAGCGTATCCGGGGCGTTGGGGGTGAGGTGCGCGTGCTCTACCGGGAGGACCTCGTGCCGCCGCCGCGCTGGCCGGGGGACCACTCGGGTCCTCCGGGCTGGGAGCGGACGGAGGGGGAAGAGCGGGAGTTTCTCGCCATGCTCGGGGAGGCGGAGGTACTCTATGACTTCCCGCGCGGCCACGCCGGGGACTTGTTGCGGGCCGCTCCGAAGCTCCGATGGGTGCAGGGGAGCATGGCCGGGGCCGGGGAGGTAGCCGAGAAGGCGGGACTGCTGGGTACTGACGTGACCGTGACCACGGCGAGCGGGGTCTACTCGGGACCGCTCGCCGAGTTCGTGATGATGGCCCTGCTCCAGCACGTCAAGGACATGGACCGGCTGCGCCGGGACAAGGCCGCGAGGCGCTGGCGCGAGGCGCACACCAAGACGCTACACGGCAAGACGCTTTGCGTCGTCGGGATGGGGAGCATCGGGCGCGCCATAGCCCACAGGGCACGTCCGTTCGGCATGAGGATAACCGGCGTCAAACGGACCGTGCGGGACGGGGACGAAGCCTGGGGATATGCGGACGAGCTTCACGAGACGGATGACCTCGTGGCGGCGCTCGCGGGTGCGGATTACGTAGCGGTAACGCTGCCGAACACGCCGGAGACTGAGCGGTTGATAAACAGGGAGGCGATAGGTGCCATGAAGGAGGGGGCCTACTTCGTCAACGTCGGGCGGGGCAGGGTGGTCGACGAGGGGGCGCTCGTGGAGGCGCTTCGGGAGGGGCGTCTCTCGGGGGCGGCGCTCGACGTCTTCGAGGAGGAGCCGCTGCCGGAGGGGAGCCCTTTGTGGGAGCTCGCGAACGTCATCGTGAGCCCACACTCCACGGACAACGTGCCCGGGCTGACGAACGAGCTCCAGACGGACCTCTTCTGCGAGAACCTCCGACGCTACCTCGCTGGGGAGCCGCTCCTGAACGAGTTAGATAAGGGGCTGCGCTACTGAGGAAGTTCTGGAAGACGGGAACGCCGGGCATTGGTGGCGGACGGAACCCGTGGTATATTCGGGCTTTGCTATCTTATGCCTTGCCAAAAAAGTGAGTGCTCGCGCGCGGCCCAAATCATCGCTGGGACCGCGCCGGTTCGGGAGGAAACCCTGTACGGTTTGATCTACGACGGCCCACGGGTCGTCCCTGTCGCGTGGAACGGTTCATCGGGGCGGTGCCTGGCTCCATGCGGATAACGAACACGAGGGTGCCCGGAGTATGGCCCGACGGGCAACGATTGTTTGGGAGTTCTCCTTGGAAAGCTTGATATTCTCCGGTCTCGGTATACTCGGCGCGCTGCTCCTGGTGGCGCTCAACGGGGTCTTCGTCGCCGCGGAGTTTGCGTTCGTCAAGCTCCGGAGCGCCCAGGTCGAGAAGATGGTCCAGGACGGGCGCGCCTCGGCCCGCATCGTCCAGGGCGCCACGAACAAGCTGGACCGCTACCTCGCCGTCAGCCAGCTCGGCATCACCGTCTCCTCCCTGGGGCTCGGCGCGCTGGGGGAGCCGGCGATCGCGAGGCTCCTGGAGCCCGTGCTCGCGGCGCTAGGGTTCTCGGAGAGCCTGATCCACGCCGTCGCGTTCGCCATCGGCTTCGGGATCATAACCTTCCTGCACGTTGTCTTCGGGGAGCTTGCGCCGAAGAGCTTCGCGATCCAGAAGCCCGAGGGGACCTCGCTCTTCGTTGCCCCCCTCATGCGGATCTTCTACTACCTCCTCCTGCCCGGGGTCGTCGTCTTCAACGGCACCGCCAACGCCATCGTCAGGATTTTTGGGGTCGCGCCGGCCGCCGAGGGCTCGGAAACGTACTCGGAGCAGGAGATCCGGACGCTTATCGCGCAGTCCACCCGACAGGGCATCCTGGAGAAAGACGAGGAGTCGAGGCTCTCCGGGGTCTTCAACCTGGAGGACACGGCGGCGCGCGAGATTATGGTTCCCCGCCCGGACGTGGTGGTGGTCCCGGCGGACCTGGGTTTGAAGGACCTCATCGCGGTCACCGCCGCCGGTCACTACACCCGCTACCCCGTCCACGAGGGAGAGGCGCACGACCGGATCGTCGGTTCGGTCCACGTCAAGGACATCCTGCGGGCTGTCGAGTCGCATGGGGGCGTCGAGGCGGACGTCACGGCTCGCGACCTGATGCGCGACGTTCTGATGGTGCCCGAGAACCGCTCCATAGAGAACGTGCTGGAGGACTTCCAGAAGCAGAAGATCCAGGTGGCCGTGGTCATAGACGAGTGGGGATCCTTCGAGGGGCTCGTGACCATCGAGGACATTCTGGAGGAGATCGTCGGCGAGATCCGGGACGAGTTCGACGAGGCGGAGCCCGCTGTACAGTCCCTCCCCGATGGCTCCTACGCCATCGACGGGCGCATCCCGATTAGCGTCGTCAACGAGGCGCTCGAAACGGGGTTCGAGAGCGAGGACTTCGACACCATCGGCGGCCTCGTCCTCGGCGCCCTGGGCCGCGTCCCCGAGGTCGACGACGAGGTCGCCCTCGACGGGCACGTGCTGCGCGTCGATGACGTCGACGGCCCCCGTGTCGCCCAGGTTATAGTGCGCGAGAGGAAGGACGGGGATGGCCCAACCGGCGGGGAATGAGCGGCCCGCGGGCGGCGGGGCACCGGCCGCCACGCAATCTCCCCTGACGCGCCGTTTCGAGGAGGCGTTGTGGGGAAGCCGGCTGATCGTCCTCGTGGCGGTGGTCTTCGGGCTCCTGCTCGCCCTCGGAGCCTTCTACCTCGCCACCGTCGACGTGTTCTATTTCATGGGCTACCTCCGCGAGTACGCGGACATGAGCCTCGGGAGCGGCGCCCGCGAGGAGCTGAGGGCGGGTGCGATCACGGCGATCGTCAAGGCGGTGGACGGGTACCTCATCGCAGCCATCCTGCTCATCTTCGCCCTCGGGCTCTACGAGCTGTTCATAAGCAAGCTGGATCCCGCCGAGAGGTCCGAGACCATCCCCCGCCTGCTCCTTATAAGGACCCTGGACGAGTTGAAGGAGCGCATCGCGAGCCTGGTCCTGCTGGTGCTGGTTATCGAGTTCTTCCAGCGGGCCGTGAAACTGGAGTACACGACCGCGCTGGACCTCTTGTACTTCGCGACCGGCGTCCTGCTCGTCAGCGGCGCGCTCTACCTCGGCAACAAGAAGCCCGCCAATGACTCGGAGGGCAAGGAGTAACCTCGGGGCTCGCCCCGTACTGCTACGCGAACGAGACGTAGATCGCGACGACCACGGCGGTCATCACTATGCTCAACACAAGCATCTCTCTCACTTCTTCACCCCCTCAACGCACCGGGTCGCGGCCCTGGGAACCTTCTTGCAGGGCGTGGAGCCGGCCGTAGAGCCCGCCCGAGGCGACGAGCTCGTCGTGGGTGCCCTGCTCGGCCACCCGGCCCTCTTCGAGGACCAGTATCCTGTCGACGTCCCTCACCAGCCTGAGCTCGTGGGCGATCACGAAGGTGGTGCGGCCCTCGGTGAGCTCGCGCCAGTGGGCCTCGACCGCCTCGGCGGCCTCCGCATCGAGACCGGCCTGGGGCTCGTCCAGTATCAGAATAGGGGTGTTGCGGAGCATGGCGCGGGCGATGGAGATGCGCTGGCGCTGCCCGCCCGAGAGGCTCTCGCCGCGCTCGGAGAGCACGGTCGCGTAGCCCTCGGGCATCTCCTGGATGAACGCCTCGGCCCCGGCGAGGCGGGCGGCCTCCTCGATCTCCTCCATCCGCGCCTTGGGCTTGCCGTAGGCGATGTTCTCCGCGACGCTCGCCCGGAACAGCATGGGCTCCTGCGGGACGAAGGTGATCTGGTCTCGAAGCGACTTTATCGTGTAGCGCCTGATGTCCTCGCCGTCCACGAGGATACGTCCTCCCTGCGCGTCGTAAAGCCGATCCAGAAGCCCCGTCACGGTCGTCTTCCCGGCCCCGCTGACCCCGACGAGCGCGACGCGCTGCCCCGCCTCGACCTCGAAGCTGACCCCGCGCAGGACCTCACCGGCCTCCTCGTCGTAGGAGAAACGTACGTCCTCGAAGACCACCCGGCCCTCGAAGGGAGGGGCGGGGCGAGCGTCCGGCGCATCCTTGACGGTCGGCTCGGCCGATAAGAGCTCGATGATGCGCTCGCCGGAGACGAGGGACTTGCCGATCTGGTTGACCTGCCGGCTCAGCGCCCAGAGCGGCGAGAGGAAGAGGCCGAGGTAGGAGACGAAGACGGTGAGGTCACCGGGGCGCAGGGCGCCCGAGAGGACCTGGCGGGTGCCGAAGTACACGACGAGGGCGAGGCCCACGCCCCCGACGAGGCCGAGCAGGATGCTGAACTTCGCCTCGATAAAAGACGACGCCACGCTCGCGGTGAGCGACTCCTGGCTCTCCTTCCGAAAACGGGCCAGCTCGTCGCGCTCGCGGCCGAAGATCTTGACGGCCCGGATGCCGGTTATGGCCTCCTGAATGACGCTCGCTATGGCGCCTTCCTTCGTCCTCACGACCCGCATCCTCTCTATAAGGGCCTTGCGGTAGCGGCGCACGGAGAGGAAGAGGAACGGCACGGTGAGGAGGGCGAGGAGGGTGAGCTGCCAGTTCAGCCACACCATCACGACGAGCATCCCGATGAGGATCAGGAAAGAAGACCCGACCTCCACGAGGGAATCGACGAGGAGGCTCCGCACCTCCTTCACGTCGCTGGTGACGCGCGTGATCGTGTCCCCGGTGCGTCTCTTGCCGTGGTAGTCGAGCCCGAGGGCATGAACCTTGCTGTAGAGGGCGTCGCGCATGTCGAAGACGGTTTCCTGACCGAGCTTCGAGAGCAGGTAGCGCCGGAAGGACGCCACGCCCCGGCTCGCCATCGAGATGACCACGAGCAACACGACGATGCCGATTAGGAGCGTCTGCTTGTTCCCGTCGAGCGCCGGGATCGGGAACGCGTAATCAAGGATCACGTAGTTGAGGATGAGCGCAAGCGGCCAGGGCTGGGCGAGGCTGGTGATGGTCTCAAGGAGCAGCAGCCCGAGCGCCAGCAGGAGCCCCTTCTTGCGAGGGGCGAGAAACGGCGCGAAATGGGAGAGCGCCGCCCGGGTGCGGCTCAATCCCTCAACCGTTTTAGCGTATCTTTCTGCCACGAATTCTAGGATACCGCACGGCCACGGGGTAGAATGTGAGACCTAGACCTTTTGACGGGTCGTGGAGGATGTGGCGAGAAGCGAGGGGGGAATTTGTGGCCCGACGGGTCGTAGCGGCGGTCGAGGATCTCCTGTTCAAGAGCAAGATCATGGAGACCGCAAGCTCTGTAGGCGTCGAGGCTGCCTTCCCGCGCTCGCCGAAGAAGTTTCTAACGCTCGCCGCCGAGAGCCCGCCCGACCTCCTCGTCCTCGACCTGAACTCGGAGCGTTTCGAGCCCCTGAAGCTGCTCGGGGAGCTGAAGTCCGGAGAGGCCACGCGGGAAGTCCCTGTGGTCGGGTATCTCTCGCACGTGCAGAAAGACCTCGCCATAGCCGCGAAGGAGATGGGCTGCGACCGCGTCGTCGCCCGGAGCGCGTTTACGAAAGACCTGCCGAAGATACTCGCGGGCGGGGCCGTGGACGACGGCAGGACCGGCGGGGCGGAGTTCGGGGCCGAGGGGGAGGCCGGTGACGGATCCTAGGGCCTGGGAGCGCCTGAGCTCGGAGGAGCTTATAGAGACGCCGTACTTCGTCCTCCGCTCGGACGCGTTCCGGCTGCCTGACGGGGCGGTGAAGGACCCGTATTACATACTGGATCGCCCCGACGCCGCCATAATCTTCCCCGTGACGGCGAGCGGCGAGGTGATCCTGGTCCGCCAGTACCGTCCCGCCGTGGAGCTTATGGAGCTCGGGCTCCCGGCAGGGCTCGTGGACGAGGGCGAGGACCCGCTCGAAGCGGCCCGCCGCGAGCTGCGCGAGGAGACCGGCTACACGGGCGGCGAGTGGGAACCGCTGGGCACCCTGGCCTCCTCGCCGAGCCTCAAGGACAACTGGGCCTACCTCTACCTCGCGCGCGGCGTCGAGCCGGGTGCTGCGACCGAACTCGACGAGTTCGAGAGGGTGGAGGTGGAGGCCGTGCCCCTCGGTGAGATCCGCCAGAAGATAGCTTCCGGGGAGATCGTCAGCTCCAGCGGCGTCGCCGCGGCCCTGCTCGCCCTCGACAAGCTACGCACGGAGAGAGGCGCGCCATGACGCATCCGGAGAAGGATGCCTCCGCAAGCGCGAGCGGGCCACGGACGGGTACGTCCCGGGCCACGCGGGACGCTGGCAAGAAGCAGTCGACGAGCGCCCGCCGGGCCTTTGAAGAGGGAAACGGAAGCATTCCACTTCTCACACCAATCCGTGGTTCGGCTCCCAACTTCTCGTGCGGCCCGATGATCTAGGAGATCGGTCGCTTCCAGGGTCGTTGGTCCGGTGGTATCGGGAGGAGCCGTATGGGTGCGGAGATGTGGCAGTTTGCCGGGATGGCGGGGGTTGTGGCGGGGATCGTCGTTCTGTGGGTCTTGTTTATCTACCGGCCCCGTAGGACCGGGGAGGGGACGCCGCCGGTCGACCCGTCCGAGAAGGGTCCCGGGCAGGAGTAGATCGGGCCCTTACTCAAGGCTCGCTCCGAAGGCGCTCCTTTATTATCCTGAGCACTTCCTCCGGGGCCTGGACCTGCGGGAGGTGGGCGACGCCCGGCAGCAGGATCAGCTCGGAGCCCCGAATGCCCTCTTGTAGCTCCGTCGCGTGGTCCGGCGGGATGAGCTTGTCCTGTTCGCCCCAGATTATCGTCGTGGGTACTTCTATGCGGCCCAGGTCCTCGCGGACGTCCGTCGGCTCGTCGCTGCGGAGGTAGGCCCGGCGCGCCGGGTCGCGGGACGCGCGGATCAGGTCGTCCAGCAAGAATCCGGGGACCGTGGCGTCCGGGCCGAGGGTGATCCTGGCTAGCTCTCGCGCCTCCTCGCGCGTACCGGGCTCGAGCTCGGATGGCACCTCGTTCAGGAGCCCCGCGCTGTTCAGCAGGAAGAGGCGCCGGACGCGGCCGGGATCGCTCGCCGCGTGGCGTATGGCGACGGCCCCGCCCAGGGAGTTGCCGATGAGGATCACCTGCTCCAGGCCCATGGCGTCCATGAACCCGTCGAGGTAGCGGACGAGCGCGGGGAGGCGCATCCCTTCCCGGGGTACCGGGGTACGGCCGAACCCTGCGAGGTCCGGCGCGAGCACCCGCCGTCCACGAGCCAGCCGGGGCATCACGCGCGCCCACGTCTCGGCCGAGTCGCCGAGACCGTGCAGCAGCACGATGGCTTCCCCGCCCGCCTCCGCCGAAGCCTCGAAGTAGCGCACGGGGAGACCGTCAACCTCCACCGTCCTTTCGGAGGCCCCCCAAAGGCGCAGCCCGGCGCGCGAGATCTGGCGCATGGTCGCCATAGGGCGGAGGTAAAAGGCCACGCCCAGGGCGCCCCCGGCGAGCACCGGCGCCGAGAGGAGCCCCGCAAACAAGGCACTCCTGAGTGATCCAAGGGCTCCGGTCTTCAAGGTTTCCTCCGGTCTTCGTTAAAGGACAGGCCCACATATCTGCCCGACGCGAGCGCGGGCCAAGCATTCTCCCGGGGAGGCGTCAGCGCGACGGAGATAGTTTCAGAGAGGGCCAGTAAAGAATCTCCGAAAAGTTCCGACGGGATACGAGCCCCTTCGGAGCGTATCGAAGGCGTGCCGATCCTCCCCAGCGCATACGGGTCTGAGGTTCGTTCTCGGCGGCTCGACGGAGTGCGTGAGATCCTGGCCGCGCGGCGAGGTCGGGGGCATCGGGGTAGACTCCGGGGCATGGGAGACGGGGTTTATCGGGCGATGGAGCGGGTCAGCGACGCGCCGCTGAGGCATGGGAACGAGCTGGAGCTTCTGCGGAACGGGCCCGCGACCTACAAGGCCTGGCTCGCCGCCATCGAGGGGGCGAAGGGGTGGGTCCACCTAGAGAATTACATCTTCCGGGCCGATGGGATCGGCCAGCGCTTCGCCGACGCCCTCTGCCAGAAGGCGCGCGAGGGCGTACCGGTGCGCGTCCTCTACGACTGGTTCGGCTCGGCGGACGTGCCGGGCTCGTTCTGGCGCCGGATGCGTGAGGTCGGGGTCGAGGTGAGGGCGGTCAACCCGCCGGCCATCCGCGAGCCCCTGAGCTTCCTCAAGCGCGACCACCGAAAGCTTCTCGCGGTCGACGGCGTCTACGCCTCCGCGGGCGGGGTCTGCATAGGCGACGAGTGGCTCAAGCGCTCCCCCGAGACGAACCTCCCCTACCGCGACACCGCCGTCGGCGTCACGGGCCCGGCGGTCGCCGACCTCGAAGAAGCCTTCGCGAGCGTCTGGGACGAGTCTGGGGAGCAGCCGTTGCCCGACGAGGAGCGGCCGGACGGGGAGGATATCCCCTCGGCCGGCGGCAAGGACGTCCGGGTCATCATCCAGGAACCGGGGAAGGCGCGCATCCTGCGGGTCTTGCAGTTCCTCATGGCCGGGGTCGAGGAGCGCATGTGGATAGCAGACGCCTACTTCCTCTCGACCCCGACGCTCACGCAGGCGCTGATAGCCGCCGCGCGCGACGGGGTCGACGTGAGGATACTGCTGCCCGCGACAAACGACCTGCCCTGGATCGGCCTGATGAGCAGAACCGGATACCGCCAGCTCCTCGAGGCGGGGGTGCGCGTCTTCGAGTACGGCGGCCTGATGATGCACGCGAAGACGAGCGTCGCGGACGGGCTCTGGGGACGGGTGGGCTCGACGAACCTCAACGCCTCGGGCCTGCTTACAAACTGGGAGATAGACCTGCTGGCCGAGGACCGCGCGTTCGGGGCCGAGATGGAGGCGATGTTCGAGGAAGACCTCGCGGATGCACGGGAGATCCTGCTGAGCAGACCCCGGCGCTTCACCCCGCGCCGGGAACGCCCGCTCCAGGCCCGCCCCGAGCGCCGCATAAGCCGCGCGGAGCGCCGCGTCGGGCGCGAGACGCGCAACCGGGGCAGCGGCGCGAGCGCGGTCGCGACGGTCTCCCGCGTCGGCGGTGCCCTCACCGCGAGCGGCCTGCCCCTGAACACCCACGAACGTACCATCGGCGCGGCCCTCGCCACGGGAACCCTCGGCTTCTCGGCGCTGGCCGCCCGCCATCCCCGCGCCGTTGCCTGGCCCCTGGCGGCTCTGGGCGGCCTCGCGGGCTCCCTCGGCCTCCTCCAGATCGCGCAGCGAGAATGGTCCGAGAGGGCGGTACGGGGGAAACCCGGAGACGCCGGACCCGGGCCGCACATGGACTGACCTTCCGAGACCCGCGTGGGAACCCCTGCGCTCCCCGCAACCCTCCGACTTCTGCTGCACTCCCTCCGGCAAGCAACCTTGGGGCAAGAGTCGTCGGGACGGGTTACGGAGTAATCGAGCCTTCCCAGGCCGCTCCCGCCGTCGCCCGCTTGAAAGTGTCGCGCTCCTTCCATCGGTTCCAGTAGTGGTTCAGGTACTCGGAACGCTCGTCGCGACAGAAGTCCGCTCCTTCGTGGGCAGAGCACGACAGAGGAACCCTTGGAGGCGATCTCACCGAGTTGCGGATGGCACGACAGGGGGAGGTTGGTCGGGGTTTGTGTATCATTTGCACTTGTTGCTTTAAGCGAGGGTAGGAGATCCGTGTGGGGACCGGCATGATCTGGGAGGCGGACAGGGCCAGAATCGAGCGTCTCGGCGATTCCGGGGTGGACCCCGGGAGGATGGCGGAGAACGTGCGAAAGGGCCTGCTCTCCAGCCCGAAGGATCTCTCCGCGTGGCCCAAGTATTTCTACGACGAGCGTGGCTCCGAGCTTTTCGAGGACATAACGGGGCTCCCCGAGTACTACCAGACCCGCACGGAGGCCTCGATCCTGGAGGCGAGGTCCCGGGAGATCGTGGAGCGTACCCGCTGCCGGGAGCTTGTCGAGCTCGGGAGCGGCTCCGCCTCGAAGACGCGCGTCCTTCTGGACGCGATGGCCTCCGAGGAGGTCGACCCGTTCCGCTACGTGCCGCTCGACGTCAGCGAGAGCGCGCTGGAGGGGAGCGCCTTGAGGCTCCTTGAGGAGTACCCGAAGCTCGACATCCACGGTTTCGTCGGCGACTTCGAGGGGCCCCTCGAAAGGGTCTTCTCCAGCGACAACGGGGGCGGCGGGAGGCTCGTCATCTTCCTGGGCGGCACCCTCGGCAACTTCACCCCCGGCAAGCGCCGCGAGTTTCTCGGCAAGCTGCGGGCCGGGCTCAGCGAGGGCGACCACCTCCTCGTCGGCATGGACCTCGTCAAGGACCCGGCGGTCCTGGAGGCCGCCTACGACGACGCCGAGGGGATCACGGCCGAGTTCAACAAGAACCTCCTCCTCGTCCTCAACGAGAAGCTTGGCGCGAGCTTCGACCCCGCGCTCTTCGAGCACCGCTCGGTCTTCAACCGCGAGGAGTCCCGCATCGAAATGTGGCTCCACTCGGAGGTCGCCCAAAAGATGCCCGTCGAGGCGCTCGGGATAGAGGTCGGTTTCGAGGCCGGGGAGGGGATGCGAACGGAGATCAGCACGAAGTTCACCCTCGAATCCGCGAGGGACGTGTTCGGCGAGGTGGGCTTCGAACTGCTGGAGCTCTACACCGACCCCGACGACCTCTTCGGCCTCGCACTCGGGCGTGCATAGGAACCTGCGCGGCGAGGCCGTGCGTAGCGTGTAGCGCTACCGCAGGTATAGTGGGGCGGACGAACAAGCCAGACACACGGCGGTGAGCATGAGCAGCACGGACCTGAGATCCATCCAGAAGCCCCTCAAGCAGAGGTACCGCGACGAGCCGGGCTCCTCCCGCATAACGCTGCGGGCGAGCGGGAGCGAGACGGATACCCCGATGTCCTGCTCCGTGGACATCGGGCGCGCGGTCTACGAGGCAGAGGCGCACGCCGGGGTAGGCGGCATGGGAACGGCTGCCTGCTCGGGCGACCTCCTGCTCGGGGCGCTCGCCGCTTGCGCCCAGATCACCTGCCAGATGGTCGCGACCGCGATGGGCGTCCCCACGAAGAGCATCGAGGTGGTCACCGAGGGCACCCTGGACCTCGCCGGCACCCTGGGCCTCGCGAAGGACGCCCCGGTGGGCTTCGAGGAGATACGCCTCGTCCTCAAGGTCGACGCCCCGGAGGCGACGACGGAGCAGATCGACGCCCTCCACGAGAAGACCGAGCAGTACTGCGTCGTCCTCCAGACCCTCGCGAAGCCGCCGAGGCTAGAAACGGAGTGGGTCCGGGAGACGCTAACCTCCTAGAGAGCCCTGTCGCAACCGCCCTCCGGGGAGGCTTATACGCCGACAGAACACCCGCACCGGCTCGGAGTACGGTTCCGCCCGGCCCTGTCGCGCCGCGTTTGAACGCCGTCCCGGTAGGGGTCCGAGTTGCGCGGTCGCGCCGGGCACGGCGGCAGCGTTGACGCTACTCGATCGTCAGATTGCGGGGGAACCGGAGAACGGGGTTCATCGCCCCCTACTCACCCCAGGTCGTGCGCAGGATACGGACCCAGTTTTCGTGAGCGAGCTTTCGGAGCGCTCCGTCGTCGTAGCCCCGGTCGCGGAGCGCCGACATCAGCTTCGGCAGGCCCGAAGCGTCACCTATCTCCTGCGGGATCAGAACCCCGTCGAAGTCGGAGCCGAAGCCGACCCTGTCGATCCCGACTCGCTCTACCAGGTAGTCGATCTGCCGGACCATCACTTCCAGGGGGGTGTTTGCATCCCGGGCCGCGTCCTCACGGAGGAAGTTGACCGCGAAGTTGAGGCCGACCATCCCGTCGGAGGCGGCTATGGCGTCGAGCTGGGGGTCCGTGAGGTTTCGGGTGGAGGCGCAGAGGGCGTACGCGTTCGAGTGGGTCGCAACGAGCGGGGCATCCGTCAGAGCCGCCACGTCCCAGAAGCCTCGCTCGTTCAGGTGGGACACATCGATCATGATGCGGAGGTCGTTGCAGGCGCGAACCAGTTCCCTACCGGCTTCGGTCAGCCCCGGCCCCGTATCCGGCGAGCGCCGGAAGTGCACGGCGACCCCCTCGGCAAAGGCGTTCGGCCGGCCCCAGACGAGGCCCAGCGAGCGCAGCCCTGCCCGGTAGAGCACGTGCAGCATGTCGAGGTCGGTATCGATCGCGTCGGCCCCCTCGAAGTGGAGCACCGCCGGCATTACTCCTTCGTCCATGCACCGTTGCAGTTCGGCGGCGGTGCGGACGACCCGGAACTTTCCGTCCGAGCGATCCTCGATCTTGAACAGCGTGGCAGTAGCGGCCATCGATAGGCTCAACGCGTACGCGGGATCAAGCGCCCGCGGGAGCGCCCTCGGGGTCTGTCCGGACGCCGGTTCGGGCGCCTGCTCCTTGGGAGAGGGGACCCAGACGGCGAAGAAGCCGCCCCCGAAGCCCCCCTCCCGTGCCCTGGGCAGATCCAGGTGGCCCCCGTCGCCGCGCTCGAAGAACGCGCCGGGTCCGCCCCCATCCGGCCCGCCGAGCCTTACCAGTACATCGTTGTGGCCATCGAAGACTACCGGAAATCCATCCCGACCCATATGACAATCTCCCTTCTCTACGACGCACCCTTATCTTGCAGAGCGCTGAAGCCGACGGCTTGAGTATTGCAACCCAAGCTGCCCCCCACCCGGATAGCGAACATCCTCCCGATCCGAAGGCCGCATGCAGCCTTCTCTACGGGTCGAGAGGACCGAACGGACGGTAGCATAATCGCCATCTACTGCTTGTGCGCAG
Source organism: uncultured Rubrobacteraceae bacterium (assembly GCA_902806105.1). The sequence continues at coordinate 2,773 of CADCVI010000225.1, read as the reverse complement.
GGTTCTTTTAGGCCAGCGGGATAGCCCTCGACTCAGGCCCTCCACCGCCGGGGTGAGGCCCGTACCCTTGGTGAGCGCCGGCTCATGGAGATCGTCGGGATCTACAAGCTCCAGATCTGCCGTCTGGCGGCGAGGACCACCAGCGTGACGGCAATGCAGCCGCCCCCCATGGTCACCCCGGCCCACAGGGCGCCTGCCCATTCGGCGACGGCGCCGATCAGGATCGCTCCGAGCGGCATCAGGCCTCTATCCATCAGCGCGATGCTCATGATTCGGCCACGGAGCCGATCCGGCACCCGCGTCTGGAGGGTGACGCGGCTCATCGTGCGGTACGTCGAGCTGGCGAGCCCCACCAGGAATATCATCACCGCTGCCGTGACGAGGGTTTCCGCGATCATAAACAGGAGTAGGAACAGGCCAAAGCCGATGGTCGAGCACACGAGCCATCTTCCAGCCCCTTCCGTTCTCCTACGCAGGGACAGCCACACCGATCCTACGAGGGCGCCCGCCGCGGCGACCGAGAGCAGGATACCTACCCCTTCCGGTCCAAGTTGCAGGAGATCCTCCACGAACAGCGGCATCATGGCGGTGTAAGGGAACGCGAACACCATGGGCACCACGGCAAGGATCAGAAGAGACTGAACGGACGGACTTTCCTTCACGTAAACGGCCGCCTCCCGGATATCCGCTCTTACGCTGTTGGAGACGGCGTCCCTGCTGGATTCCGGGCGAACGACGAACAGGGAGATCAGCACGGCCACGATGCTACCCCCGCTGATCCAGAACACGTCCGCGACGTCCGTCACGGCCAGCAAGGCTCCGGCGATCGCCGGTCCCGCGATGCGAGAAAGGTTCCGCACGCCGCTGTCGACCGCAACCGCGCTGGCTACCTGGCCCTCCGGGACCAGGTTCGGGATCAGGGAGTTACGAACCGGGATGACCACGGCCATCAGGGCCGAGCGCAGGGTCACCACGATGGCCAGCAGCCAGAACGGGCTATCCGCCGCCAGCAAGTACCCGACGCAGAACGTCGAAGGCATGATCCCGGCTTGCAGCAGGATCAAAAGCTTTCGGCGGTCGGTCCGGTCCGCCAGTACGCCGGCCGGGACGCTAAGCAAGAAAGCAGGAAGCATACGACAGGCATTGATCAAGCCCAGGTACAACGCGGAGCCTGTAAACTCGAGCACCGCCCAGTTCAGAGCGACCAGGGTCATCCACTCGCCCGTCTGGCTTACCAGGTTCCCGGCCGCGAAGATCCCGAAGGACCTGGAACGTAGGGCAAAACTCGTCGAAGAGGGACGCACCTCTACCCGTGCCCTAGCAATTGTGCATGCATCGACATGACTTCGTTCTCCTGGAGGCTGGGCTGTCGGGTCATCTCCCGAAGTATGCAGCGTCGCGCTAGTGAATAAAGCAACTGCATGGGTGGAGGGCTTGCCCCGTGGGTGAGACGTTGCCCCCGATATATTTGTATGGTACCGTCCGAAGCGTTGGGAAAGCTAGTTGGGGAAACTAGTTGGGGAAACTAAGGGAGGAGGTCGAGCCGATGGCGACCACAAAGCCGCTGGCGACCACCAGAGTCGGGTTTTGACCCAGGGTGTTTTTACATTATTCCTTGCAAAGGGTTGGGGAACCCAGGGAAGGAGGGCAAGCCGATGACCACCGCCGACGAGAAGCAATCGCTATCCGAGATGGTAAGCGAGCTTGGTCTGGACAAACAAAACAGGGCGACGATAGGTCGACTGCTCACTCACGGAGGAGGCCTCGGGCACGCCGAGGAGGGATCCGACGGCGTTATGCGCGCCACGATCCGGATCCCGGAAGACGAGTTGATCTACGAGCCCTCGATCCTCGTCGTGCCCCATGGGGGCGATATCGAGCTCGAGTTCTTGAACGACGACACGAACACTCACTGCGCGCTCTTGCCGAGCAACGGTGACTATGTATGGCTGTGGCTGCCGAACTTTTCACGAGGAACGGCCAGCATCAACCTCGACGGCCCGGGCTACTACTGGTACAGCTCCAACGTGGGCAACGACGAAGGTAAGGGCCTGTTCGGCGCGATCGTAGTGCTCGGGGATACTCCGCAGGAGGCTCGCCTCGACCGCCCAGCACAGCCACGAGTATAGAAAGGGGAGTCGGTTGACGCAGGAATATGTAGACGCACCCCCGGCAATCAAGCTCGGAAGTGCGACTCAACAGATCGGGAGCGCCCCGCCGGTAGCGAAGGAAGTCACGTACGAGCGCATCCTGGATGCCCGCTCGGAGCCGGAGAACTGGCTCACGTACTACGGTGCCTACGATGGGAATCGGTACAGCAAGCTTGACCAGATCAACACGGAGAACGTCAAGCGCCTCACTCCGGCGTGGGTGTTCCAGTTCGGCTCGCAGGGCCTTCACGCGGGCCCGTCGACGTACGCGTTCGAGGCTACCCCGATCGTCGTAGACGGGGTCATGTACGTCTCGGGCTGGGATGGCTGGGTCTGGGCCGTCGACGCCCGGACGGGGAAGCAGCTGTGGCAATACAAGCACGCGATCCCGTTCGACGTCTCGCTCTGTTGCGGCAACGTGAACCGCGGGGTCGCCGTGGCGGAGGGGAAGGTCTTCGTCGCCACCCTGAACGCCCACGTCGTCGCGCTCGATGCCGAGACCGGCGAGATGATCTGGGACACCGTGCACGGCGACGTGCGGGCCGGCGAGAGCGCTACCGTCGCCCCCCTCGTCGTGAAGAACACGGTCATCGTGGGGAGCTCCGGCGGGGAGTTCGGGGGTG
>CADCVI010000224.1 GCA_902806105.1 uncultured Rubrobacteraceae bacterium | reverse complement strand
CTTGCGCTTCTCCCGCTCCCGCTCGTGCCGGAGCTCGCGCCGGCTCTTGCGCCGCTGGGGCTCTGCCGTCCAGACCTGCTGCCCATCACCCTTCACGCTCTAGAGCAGGCCTATCCTGGAGAGGGGCCAGAACACGATAAACGCCTCGCCCTCGATGTTCTCGATCGGCACCGGGCCGAAGAAGCGCGAGTCGCGGGAGTTGGAGCGGTTGTCCCCCATCGCGAAGATGCGCCCCTCTGGGATCACCGTCGGGCCGAAGAAGCTCGCGTCGGGGAACTCGTCGTTCACGAACGGCTCGTTCTGGACCTCGCCGTTGATAAAGAGCTCGCCGTCTCGAACGGCGACCTCGTCGCCACCGACGGCCACAACCCTCTTGATCAGGTCGTCCCGGCTGCCGTCGGGGTTCGGCTCGACGCTCTCGAAGACGATCACGTCGCCGCGCTCGGGCTCCTCGAAGCGGTAGATAAACTTGTTGACGAGCACCCTGTCGCCGACCTCCAGCGTCGGGATCATGCTGCCGGACGGTATGTAGAACGCCTCGACGACGAAAGGCCGGACGAACCCGAAGACGAGCGCGAAGGCGACGATCAGTATCAGGAGGAACTCCAGGAGCCCGCCCCCGTGTTTCTTGCGCCCGCCGCGGGGCGCGCGATCCGCTTTCACGGTGGTGTCGAAGTTCCAATCCTCATAACGTTTCTCGCCCATAAGGGGTAAGAATACCGCACGCCGGACGCATTAGGGTCCCGCGCCCGGGCGCTAGAGTACGCCGGTAGCGTCTCCGAGGGTTCGAAGGGCCGTCACGACCATGAACACCGCAAAGCCGATCTTGAGCGCCCTCTCCGGCATCCGGTCTCGCAGCCGAACCCCGAGCACCGCCCCGACCATCGACCCCGCGACGAGCGGGGCGAGCGGCAGTATCTCGTCGAAGCCCGTCGCGAAGTAGCCGATAGAGGCAACGATGCCGGTGAACATGACGACCGCGAGGCTCGTGGAGACCGCGCGCTTCGTGGTCAGGCCGAGCCCGAGGACCATCAACGGGACCATCACCACCCCGCCACCGACCCCGACCAGCCCCGAGAGCGCCCCTATAAGCACGCCGCACAGCAGGACCAGCGGGACCGGTATCTTCTTCGAGTCCTCGTCGAAGTCGGGGCGGCCCCGGGCGGTGGGGTAGGCAAGGGCGAGCAGGATGCCGGCGAAGGCGAACTGCACGACCGTGGGCGTGGAGATGCGGCTTATGTAGACCCCTATGAGCGAGGCCGGGGCCACCGCCGAGGCGAGGATGAAGGCGGTGCGCCAGTCGACCGGGTCGGCGCTCTTGCGGTTTCGTAGGGTTCCGGTCAGGGAGGCGAAGATGATGATGACGAGGGAGGCGGCGACGGCCTCCTTGATCTCCCAGCCCGCCACGTAGACGAGCGCGGGCACGAAGACGATCCCACCACCAACCCCGACGACCCCCGAGAGCACCCCGCCCACCACCCCGAGTACCCCGAGCATCAGAAACTGCGCGGCATCGGCCTCCCCCAGGGCGCTGGAGAAGGCCCGCACGAGATCCTGGAAGAGATCCATCCCGCTATTCTAGGGGAGCGCGCGGGGACCCGCGCACGGGGAGGAGCCCCCTACTTGACCTTCGAAGACCCCGAGGACCGCCAGAGGTAGAACAGGTAGGCGGCCCCGATGAGGAAAGCCACGGCGACCGCGTAATCGAGGTAGTGCAGGTAGTCGCCTATCGTGTCCCAGTTCTCCCCGAGCAGGTAGCCGAGGTACGTCAGGGCGAAGACCCAGGGGATGCAGCCGAGGAGCGTGTAGATGGTGAACTTCGCGAAGTTCATGCGGGCGGTCCCGGCCGGGAAGGAGATAAACGTCCTCACGACCGGCAGACAGCGGGAGATAAAGACAGTGAACTCGCCGTACTTGTCGAACCACTTCTCGGCGATGCTCAGGTGGTGCGAGCGGACCCCGACGTAGCGGCCGTAGCGCTCCCAGAGCTCTCGCCCGCCGAACAGCCCGATAAAGTACGCGACCCAACTGCCGACCACGTTGCCGAGGACGCCGGCCGCCACCGCCCCGAAGAGGCCCATCCTGCCCTCGGAGACCAGAAAGCCGGCGAACGGCGAGATCGCCTCGGACGGTATGAGTATCCCCATGCTTTCGAGGAGCATCAGTCCGAAGACCGCGAAGATCCCGTAATCTCCGATGGTGACCGTGACCCAGTCGATGAGCGGTTGGAGGATGGTTTCGAGCACGCAGGAGAAGCTACCACCCTGCGGGGGAAATTTCTACTCCTCGTCGTCCCAGCGCATCTTCGTAGCGCCGCGCACGGCTCGCCACAGGAAGTAGGCCAGCCCGATCGCGCTGATCCAGAGCGGAGCCGCAAGGTAACCCGCGATCACATCCGTCGGGTAGTGGACCCCGAGGTAGAGCCTGCTGAACCCGATGAGGAGGACGAGGAGCAGGCCCGAGGCTACGACCGTCCAGCGCCACGCCCCCTTCAGGCGCAGGGCGACGAGGAGGGTCAGCGTCCCGTAGAAGCCGACGGCCATCGTGGCGTGGCCGCTCGGGAAGGAGTAGAAAGAGGCGTCGTAGCCGGAGTCGAAGAGCTCCGGGCGGGCGCGCTCGAAGACGGCCTTCAGGACGGTGGTGAGGACCATCCCCCCCACCGTCGCGACGGGAAGTAGAACGGTGGAGATCCTGCGCCGCTTCACGTAGAACAGCACCGTGGCGACGGCCAGGAACGGTATGACGAACCAGTAGTACCCGAGGGTGGTTATCGCGAGCATCGGCCCGTAGAGCCAGTCGGGTGAGTGGCCGTCGATCCAGAGCAGGACCGCCGTGTCGAAACCGCGGCTCTCCCCGTCCACGACCTCCTCGGCGAGGTTGGCAAAGAGAAAGATGACGCCCACGGAGAGCAGGAAGCCGGCGGCCAGCCCTACCGTGAGCGTCTGGCCGAGCCATCGGGTGAGGTGGTGGAGTAGCCCGTAGCCTATGATCTTCCTGCGGAGCATAAGCGGAGATTTTAACCAGGAATTCATCGGAGAGGCCAAGCGCGCGGCGATCCTGCCCACAAACCCCACGCCCCACATCGAGACCCGGAACGCCGCCCATCGCCGATTTCAGAAGACACTTCGGCAAGTTGCCCTGATTGACCTCCCGGGACTGCCCGAATGGGCGCCACCTCGCTCCCGCTGCAAGACCCCGCATCCGGGGACAAGTCTGGACAACGCTCGAAGATTAGGGACTTGATTCCAGTATATTGGATCTATAGTCTTGCATGATGGACCATGGATCTTCAGGGGTAGATGCTCGGCTTGCGGCGCGCCTGCGCAGTCTACGCACGGAGCGTGGTCTCACGCTCGATGGCCTCGCCGGTCGCGCGGGCGTGAGCCGTTCTATGATCTCGCTCATCGAGCGTGGCGAGAGCAGCCCGACGGCCTCCGTCCTCCACCGGCTCGCGACGGGGCTTGGTACGACGCTCGCCTCCCTGTTCGCCGAGGAGGCGAGATCCGAGTCCTCTCCCCTGGCGCGGCGCGCCGAGCAGTCCGCCTGGCGGGATCCGGAGACGGGCTATGTGCGCCGCAACCTCTCGCCGCCCGGCTTCCCCTCGCCGATCGAGCTTGTAGAGGTGACCCTGCCGCCCGGTGCGCGCGTGGCCTACGACGGCGCGCCAGGTTCGATAGGCATCAGCCAGCAAGTCTGGGTGCTGGAGGGGGTGGTGGATCTCACGGTGGGCTCAGATTCCCATCGTCTCGCCGTGGGCGACTGCCTCGCCATGCGCGTCGACCGGCCGACCATCTTCCGCAACCCGACAGAAGGGCCCACCCGTTACGTCGTGGCGCTCACCACGGACCGAACGAGCAGCGGTGGGAGCCTGCGATGACCAGGCATGCAACCGTCCGTCCCCTGTCCGCGCGGGAGGCGCGGGAGGCCGTCCCCGACCTGTCGGCGGTCCTGATCGACTGCGTGGAGGGCGGCGACTCCGTTGGTTTCATGTCGCCGCTGGCGCGGGAGAAGGCCGACACGTTCTGGCGGGGCGTCGCCGAGGGCGTTGCCGCCGGCGGGCGCGGCCTGCTGGTCGCCGAGGATCGGGCGGGCGGCACGATCGTCGGGACCGTGCAGATCGTGCTCGCGCGGCCGGAGAACCAGCCGCACCGGGCCGACATCTCCAAGATGCTGGTCCATCGCCGTGCCCGCAGGCGGGGCCTCGGGGCCGCCCTCATGCGGGCCGCCGAAGATGCCGCACGAGCGGCGGGCAAGACCTTGCTCTTGCTCGACACGGCTAGCAGAGACGCGGAGCGCCTCTACGAGCGCTCGGGGTGGACGCGGGTCGGTCCGGTGCCCGGCTACGCGCTCATGCCCGACGGGCGTCCCTGCGACACCACGATCTTCTACAAAACCATCGCGAGGGCCTGAGCGGGCGCGGCGCGTGCTCGGATGTTCGCTCCAGAAGGGATCGAGGCGGGCCCCATGGCGCGGTTCCCCGGACGGCGCGTCTCGTCGTCTCACGGTTTAGGGTTATCAGTGTGGGGTCGTGG
>CADCVI010000223.1 GCA_902806105.1 uncultured Rubrobacteraceae bacterium | reverse complement strand
GTCAGACGTTCGGCGTGCCCGGGGCCGTCGCGCTCGTCCCACTTCAGGGCGGAGGAGCGGAAGGTCTCCTCCGCCCCCGGGTCGGGGATGCTGTCCCGAGTCTCGGGGTCGGAGAACGCGGGGAACTTGGCGAACTCCGCGCGGCGGCCCTCCGTGACGAGGGGGGCCAGATCCTCCCCGAAGTCGCAGAAGAACAGGAACGGGGTCGAGGCGTCCCACTCCTCCCCCATGAACAGCATCGGAACTTGCGGGGAGACGAGGTAGACCGCCGCTGCGGCGGCGACGGCCTCGGGCCTCGCGAGGGCCGGGATCCTGTCCCCGAAAGCCCTGTTGCCTACCTGGTCGTGGTTCTGGAGGAACGAGACGAAGGCGGTCGGCGCAAGGTCCCCGCTCGGCTCGCCGCGAACCTCGCCCTTGTTCGGGGAGGTCTCACCCTGGTACGTGAAGCCCTCCGCGAGGCAGCGGCCGAAGCGCTGCACGGGGGCGTCCGCGTAGTCGGCGTAGTAGCTCACGTCCTCCCCCGTGAGCACGACGTGCAGCGAGTTGTGGTAGTCGTCGTCCCACTGGGCGTCGTAGAGGGGGCTCCCGCCGTCTCCCGGCCTGAGGTACGAGGCGTTGTTGCCCTCGTTCTCCAGGACGAGGTGGACGTGGCGGTCCCGGCCGGGGCCGGTTCTTACGCGGCCGGAGAGTTCTTCGAGGAAGTGGGTGTCCGAGTCGTCCTTTATAGCGTGGACGGCGTCGAACCTCAGGCCGTCGAAGCGGTACTCCTCCAGCCAGTACAGGGCGTTGTGGGCGAAGAAACCGCGGACAAACGGGCTGCCGTCGCCGTCGTAGTTGATCCCGGCGCCCCACGGCGTCTCGTGGCGCTCCGTGAAGAAGCTCTTCGCGTAGACGTGCAGGTAGTTGCCGTCGGGGCCGAAGTGGTTGTAGACGACGTCCAGAAAGACCTGCAGGCCCCTCGCGTGCGCCGCCGCGACGAGGCTCTTGAGCTCCTCGGGGGTGCCGTAGGAGGAGTCCGGGGCGTAGGGGAGCACGCCGTCGTAGCCCCAGTTGCGCCCCCCGGGGAAGTCCGAGAGCGGCATGATCTGCACAGCCGTAACACCCAGCTCCGCAAGGTAGTCGAGCCGCGCCTCGGCTCCGGCGAACGTGCCCTCCGGGCTGAACGTCCCGACGTGCAGCTCGTACAGGACGGTCTCCTCCCAGGGCCGCCCGGTCCATCCCTCATCGTCCCACTCGAACCGCTCGGGGTCGACGACCATGCTCGGTCCGTGCACGTCCTCGGGCTGGTACCTCGACGCCGGGTCGGGGACCTCCCCTTCGCCGTCGATGCGGTAGCGGTAGAGGTCGCCGTGCGCAGCCCCTGCTTCGGCCTCGAAGAGGCCATCCTCGCCCCGGCTCATGGGGACGGTCTCGCCCCGCAGGACGAGATCCACGCTCCCGGCGTCGGGTGCCCAGAGGGCGAAGCGGGCCCGGCCGTCACCGAGGAGGTTCGCCCCGAAGGGCATCTCGTGGCGATGCCTCACCCCTGATCCCCGTTCGCGCGGCGCGGGTAGCGCAGAAGGGCGAGGGAGCGGGCGGCGAGGGGGTACTCGTCGCCGGGCTTGTAGACGCCGTCGGGCTTCAGGCCCTCCTCGTGGCTCGTGTCGAGGGCGACGTTCCAGCGGAGATCCCTGGATTCCTCGGGCAGGGCGAACGGGACCGTCTCGTGGTGGGCGTTGAAGAGGACCAGGAGGTCGTCATCCTCGGCTCCGAGCAGGGCGTCCCCGAAGATCCTGAGCCCCAGGACGCGGGCGAAGCCGGTGTTCCACTCCTCGTCGGTCATCTCGCGGCCCTCGGGGGCGAGCCAGGTCACCTCGGGCTCCCCGGCCTCGCCGCGTCCCTTGAAGAAGTGTCCGAGCCGGAGCGCTGGGTGATGCTTTCTAAGCGACACCAGGCGCCGGGCGAAGAGGAGGAAGTTCTCGTCCTCCGGCGAGAGGTCCCACTGCGTCCAGGAGATCTCGTTGTCCTGGCAGTAGGCGTTGTTGTTGCCGCCCTGCGTCCGGCCCACCTCGTCGCCGGCCAGGATCATTGGCACCCCCTGGGAGAGGAGCAGGGTCGCGAGGATGTTGCGCCGCTGGCGGTCCCTCAGGGCGAGGATCTTCGGGTCGTCCGTCGGCCCCTCGGCGCCGCAGTTCCACGAGTCGTTGTTGGATTCGCCGTCGCGGTTCTCCTCGCCGTTCGCCTCGTTGTGCTTCTCGTTGTACGAGACGAGGTCCTTGAGCGTGAAGCCGTCGTGGGCGGTGACGAAGTTTACGCTCGCGCGCGGGGCCTGGCGCCCGCCCGTGCCGTAGAGGTCGCTGGAGCCGGTGATCCTGAACGCGAGCTCCCCGACGAGGCCGCCCTCGCCCTTCCAGTACGCGCGAACGTCGTCGCGGTACTTGCCGTTCCACTCGGAGAAGGGAGCGGGGAAGTCCCCGACCCTGTAGCCGCCCTCCCCCACGTCCCACGGCTCGGCGATAAGCTTGACGCCCTGCAACACCGGGTCCTGGCGCACGGCCCGCGCGAAGCCGCCCGCGGCGTCGAAGTGGTGCTCCTCGCGCAGCAGCGTCGTCGCGAGGTCGAAGCGGAAGCCGTCGACGTGCATCTCCTCGACCCAGTAGCGCAGGGAGTCCAGGACCATCTGCGTGACGCGCGGGTTGCGCACGTCCAGGGAGTTGCCGGTCCCCGTGTAGTCCATGTAGTGGCGCGCGTCGCCGGAGACGAGCTTGTAGTAGCTCGCGTTGTCTATGCCGCGGAACGAGAGCGTGGGGCCCATGTGGTTACCCTCCGCCGTGTGGTTGTAGACGACGTCCAGGATCACCTCTATCCCCGCCTCGTGCATGCGCTTGACCATCGCCTTGAACTCCCGGACCGCGTCGCCGGTGGCGGCGTAGCGGACCTCGGGGGCGAAGAACCCTAAAGTGTTGTAGCCCCAGTAGTTGCGCATGCCTTGGTCCACAAGGTGCTTGTCGTCGACGAAGGCGTGGATGGGCAAGAGCTCTATCGCGGTGACGCCGAGGGAGGTGAGATGCTCGATCATGGCATCCGAGGCGAGGCCCGCGTAGGTACCGCGCACGGCCTCGGGTACGCCCGGGTGGAGCGCCGTGGTGCCCTTGACGTGGGCCTCGTAGATCACGGAGTCTTCCATCGGGATGCGCGGCGGACGGTCGTCCCCCCACGAGAACGTCTCCTCCACGACCCGCGCCTTCGGGACGCTCGCGGCGTTGTCCTCCTCGTCGGGGACGAGGTCGTCCTCCCCGAGGGGGTAGCCGAAGTGCGCGCCGCTCCAGTCGATCTCGCCCGAGATCTCCTTCGCGTACGGGTCGAGGAGCAGCTTGTTGGGGTTGAAGCGGTGTCCGGCCTCGGGATCGTAAGGCCCCGAGACGCGGTAGCCGTACTCCTGCCCCGGCCCGACCCCCGGCAGGTAGCAGTGCCAGACCCCCTCGGTCTTCTCCCGCAGGGGGACGCGCTCCTCACCGGGCGTCGAGTAGCCCGAGGCATCGCCGAGGGAACCCTCTGGGGCCCCGAAGAGACAGAGTTCGACCCCCTCGGCGTTCGCCGAGAACAGGGCGAAGTTCGTCCCCGACCCGTCCCAGTTCGCACCGAGGGGATATGGCGAGCCAGGCAGAACGGGTCTATTCAAGATGGGATCCTTTGGGGGTCATGGTTACCTTTCGTTGGGGCCCGTAGGCACGAGCGGCGGATTACTCTACCCGACCTCGCGAAGGGCTAAGCCTCACACGGGCTGCTCCGCAGCCGCATAACGGCCCGTCGGCCGGAACAAGCAGGGCCGACGGGCCGTCGAGGATGGCGGGCTGCTTAGCTCACCGGCTTCAAGATTATCGTCGATAGGGGCGGGAGCGTCAGGGAGAGGGAGTTTTCGCGGCCGTGCGCCGGGACGGGCTCCGCGGCGATGCTGGCGCCGTTGCCGACGCCGCTCCCGCCGTAGGACTCGGAGTCCGTGTTGAGGGCCTCGGCGTAGGTTCCCATCCCGGGTACGCCGACCCTGTAGCCCTCGCGGACGACGGGGGTCATGTTGCAGATCACGAGGGCGTGATCTTCGCCGCTCCGGCTCCGCCTGAGGAACGCGAAGACGCTCCTCTCGCTGTCCCCGCCCTCGACCCACTCGAAGCCCGCGGGCTCGAAGTCGACCTCGTGGAGCGCCGGGGTGCTCCGGTACAAACCGTTCAGGTCGCGCACGAGCGTGTTGACGCCCCTGTTGTAGGGCTCGTCGAGGAGGCTCCAGTCGAGGCCGACGTCGTGGTTCCACTCCCTGTCCTGCGCGAACTCGCCGCCCATAAACAGGAGCTCCTTGCCGGGATGGCCGTACATGAAGCCGTAGTAGGCGCGCAGGTTGGCGAACTTCTGCCACTCGTCGCCGGGCATCTTGCGGATCAGGGAGCCCTTGCCGTGGACGACCTCGTCGTGGGAGAGCGGGAGGACGAAGTTCTCGTTGAAGGCGTAGACCAGCCCGAACGTCAGCTTGTCGTGATGATAGCGGCGGTTGATCGGGTTCTCGCTCATGTAGTCGAGGGTGTCGTGCATCCAGCCCATGTTCCACTTGTAGCCGAACCCGAGCCCCCCCGCGTACACCGGCCCCGAGACCTTGGGCCACGCCGTCGACTCCTCGGCGTACGTCTGGGTCTCGGCGTGCTCGGCGTAGACGGTCTCGTTGAGGCGCTTCAAGAAAGCGACGGCGTCGAGGTCCTCGTTGCCGCCGAACTCGTTCGGCACCCACTGCCCCTCCTCGCGCGAGTAGTCGAGGTAGAGCATGGAGGCCACCGCATCAACCCTCAGCCCGTCTATGTGGTACTCGGAGAGCCAGAACAGGGCGTTAGACAGGAGGTAGTTCTGGACCTCCGAGCGGCCGAAGTTGAAGACGAGGGTGCCCCAGTCGGCGTGGCGTCCGCGCCGGGGGTCGGCGTGCTCGTAGAGGTGGGTGCCGTCGAAGAAGCCCAGGCCGTGGGGGTCTTCGGGGAAGTGGGCCGGGACCCAGTCCATGAGGACGCCTATCCCCGCCCTGTGGAACGAGTCGACGAGGTTCTTGAAGTCGTCGGGGCTCCCGTAGCGGCTCGTCGGCGCGAAGAGCCCCAGGGGCTGGTAGCCCCACGAGCCGTCGAACGGGTACTCCGTCGGCGGCAGGAACTCGACGTGCGTGTAGCCCATCTCGGCGACGTACGAGACGAGCTGCTCGGAGAGCTGGTCGTACGTCAGGTACGTCCCGTCCTCGTTGCGCCGCCACGAGCCGAGGTGGACCTCGTAGATCGAGATCGGGGCGTCGTGGGCGTTCTTGCGGAGCCGGTTCTCCATCCACTCGGTGTCGCCCCAGGAGTAGCCCGATGCGTCGTGGACGACGGAGGCGGTTCCGGGGAGAGCCTCCGCCCTCGTGCCGAACGGGTCGGCCTTGAGGGGCATGAAGTTGCCGGTGGGGCCCTTGATCTCGTACTTGTAGCTCTCCCCCCCGCCGATGCCGGGGACGAAGATCTCCCAGACCCCGACGGAGTGGTGCTTTCTCATGGCGTGGCGGCGGCCGTCCCAGCCGTTGAAGTGGCCCACGACGGAGACCCGGCTCGCGTTCGGCGCCCAGACCGTGAACAAGACGCCGCGAACCCCCTCGATCTCCCGGACGTGCGCCCCCATCCACTCGTAGAGGCCGAGGTGGTTCCCCTCGCCGAAGAGGTAGAGGTCGTAGTCGCTCACGGCCGACGGGAAGCGGTAGGGATCTTCCATCTCCCACTCGCCGCCGTCGTTGCGGGCGCGCAGCTTGTACGCCACCTGCCCCTCGGTCTCGACCGGACCCGAGAAGAGCCCCTCGGCGCCCGCTACGGGCTCCAGCTCACCTATGGACCGCCCGTCCCCGGCGATCACCGAGACGGAGCCCGCGCCGGGGACGAAGGCGCGCACGACGAGCCTGCCCTCGCCCTCCTCGTGCATCCCCAGGTAGGAGAACGGGTCCGGGTGTTCGCCTCTCGCCACGGCGCGCGCCGCTGCCTCCTGCGCGTGCTCCATCAAGCCTCCTCTTTCTTCTGCGTCCGAGCTTCGTCTAGCTCCCTGCCGTCCCCGGGGCGATGCCCCCGCAGGAGGTCCAGGATGCCCCTCACCGGGATGCCGAGCCAGTCCGGGCGGTTGTCGAGCTCGTAGCGGACCTCGTAGAGGGCCTTCTCCAGGGTAAAGAGCTCTATCAGCGCCCCGGCGTGTTCGGGGTCCTCGGGGTACGAGGAGCCGCCGGCCGCCCCCCCCTGGTAGCCCTCGAGGAACGCCTCACGCGTGCCCTCCTCCCACTCGCGGACCCAGCGCTCCGTGCTCTCGCGGTTGTCCAGGCGCTCGATGCTCGCGTCGTAGTACGCGGCGTAGGCGGCGTAGTTGAACGAGCGCAGCATCCCGGCCACGTCGCGCATGGGCGAGTGCTTCGCCCGGCGCTCCTGCATCGGACGCCCCGGCTCCCCCTCGAAGTCGATAATCTGGAAGTCGTTGTTCGAGACGAGCACCTGCCCGAGATGATAGTCGCCGTGGTGGCGCGTCTTGATGGTCTCGACGCCGAGGCCGGAGATCTCCCGGAGGCGCTCCATGAGCTCGTCCCGCCTCCCGAGCAGGTCGTCGACCTCCCCCTGTAGCTCCTCGGGGAGCCCGTTCCGGCGATGGGCGAGGGTCTCCAGGGTCTCCTCGGCCTCCCGGCGGACGTTCTCCGCCCAGCCGCGAAACTCCTCCGCCCCGACGGGCTCCGGCGAGAACGCCGGATCGTCGTTCGGGGTGGCGAAGGCCTTGTGGAGCTCCCCCGTGCGGTAGCCGAGGGTGCGCATCAGGCCGAGGAAGAAGGCGTCGGTCTCCTCCGCCTCCTCGTCGGCCCCGTCCTCGCCCGGGGTCCAAGGGGAGATCAGGCGGTCCTCCAGGTACAGCGCGAGCCGGTCCAGGACGAAAGACCAGCCGTCGCCCTGGTTCGGGACGAAGCCCTGGAGGATCGCCAGCGTCGTCTCGCCGCTCGGCCCCTGGTACTCGACGGCCCCCGCGAGCGGCGGGGTGTGCTCGAAGCGGGCGACCTCCGTGAGGAAGCGTCCGACCTCCAACTCCGGGTTGATGCCGCGCCGGAGCCTGCGGTAGAGCTTGACGACGAGCCTCTCGCCGAAGACGATCGAGGTGTTGCTCTGCTCGACCCCGGATCTCCTCACCGAGAGGCCGTCCACGCCGCCCTCGCCGACAAGCTCGTCGAAGACGCCGGTCTTGGTGAACCGGATCTCCCCGCGCTGGGTCGTGACCCTCTCCTCGGCGTCCATCGCCCGGAGCAGGTAGCGGCAGAAGTCGTCTTCGGCGACCGCGTCGTGCAGCACCCCGACCCTCGCGCGGCGCCTGAGCTTGGCGACGGAGTAGGGGGCGAGCGGTCCGTAGACGTCGTCCTTGCCGTCCTCCCAGGTCGCCGCGAGCGGCAGGGAGTAGAGCTGCGGTTCCCCGGTCTCGTCCCCGGCCAGGTGCACCCCGAGCAGGGCAAGCACGCGGTTGTCCATCTCAACGATCTCGGAGATCTCGATCTTCTCTATCTTCTCCCCCTTGGCGGCGAACCAGCGCCGCGCCCCGAGGAAGGCCGGCAGGGCGTCCTTCTCGAGCTGCGCGAGCTGCCTCTTGCCGAGGCGCAGGAGCGCGTTGTTTGGCGCGACCTCGCGCCCGGCCGGGAGCACGACGACCGGCGGCTCGCGGTGTGGAGAAGGGGCCTCCTGGTGCCAGCGAGGCGCCTGGGCCTCCGTCGCCAGGCGGAACCAGTAGAAGGCGTGTCCCGGCAGCGTCAGGAGGTACGGGAAGCCAGCCTCCCCCACCGGCGGGAAGCTGGAGCCGCCCATCAGTTCGACCGGCACCCTCCCGCGGAATCGGGCCAGGTCCAGCTCGACCGGCTGGGCCGAGCGCGAGAGGTTGGCGACGCACAGGATCACGTCGTCCTCGTGCTCCCTTATGTAAGCGAGGACCTTCCTGTTGCCCGGATGCAAGAACTCCAGCGTCCCCCGGCCGAAGGCCTTGTGGGCCTTTCTGACGGCGATGATGCGCCGCATCCAGTTCAGCAGGGAGCCCGTGCTGCGCGACTGGGCCTCGACGTTCACCGAACCGTAGCCGTAGACCGGGTCCATGATCGGGGGGAGGTACAGCCGGGCGGGCTCGGCGCGCGAGAACCCGGCGTTCCGGTCCCCCGTCCACTGCATCGGCGTGCGTACCGTGTCGCGGTCGCCCAGAAAGACGTTGTCGCCCATGCCGAGCTCGTCCCCGTAGTACAAAACCGGGGTGCCGGGCATGCTCAGGAGCAGGCTGTTCAGGAGCTCGATGCGGGGCCGGTCGTTCTCCATCAGGGGGGCGAGGCGGCGGCGGATGCCGATGTTGATGCGCATCTGCGGGTCGGCGGCGTACGTCTGGTACATGTAGTCCCGCTCGCGGTCGGTCACCATCTCGAGCGTCAGCTCGTCGTGGTTCCTCAAGAAGATCGCCCACTGCGCCGCGTCCGGGATGTCCGGGGTCTGGTGCATGATCTCGACGATCGGGTGGCGGTCCTCCTGCGCCACGGCCATATAGATGCGGGGCATGAGCGGGAAGTGAAACGCCATGTGGCACTCGTCCCCGTCCCCGAAGTAAGGCAGGACGTCCTCCGGCCACTGGTTCGCCTCGGCGATAAAGATCCTGTCCTGGTACTGCTTGTCCATCTCCGCGCGCATCCTCTTGAGGACCTCGTGCGTCTCGGGGAGGTTCTCGTTGTCGGTCCCCTCGCGCTCTATAAGGTACGGGATGGCGTCGAGCCTGAGCCCATCCACCCCCGCGTCGAGCCAGAAGCGCATGACGTTCATCACGGCCTTGAAGACCTGCGGGTTGTCGTGGTTGAGGTCGGGCTGGTGGCTGAAGAAGCGGTGCCAGTAGTACTGGCCGGCCTCCTCGTCCCAGGTCCAGTTGGAATTCTCGGTGTCGGTGAAGATTATGCGGGTGCCCTCGTACTTCTTGTAGTCGTCACTCCACACGTAGAAGTTGCGCCTGGCCGAGCCCTTGGGGGCCTGGCGGGCCTTCCTGAACCACGGGTGGGCGTCCGAGGTGTGGTTTATGACGAGCTCGGTGATGACCTTGAGGCCGAGGGAGTGGGCCTTCTTCACAAACTGGCGGAAGTCCCGCTTCGTGCCGTAGTCGGGGTGGACGTTCTTGTACTCGGAGATGTCGTAGCCGTCGTCGCGCATCGGGGAGGGGTAGAACGGCATCACCCAGACCGCCGTGGCTCCGAGGTCCTTTATGTACTCGAGGCGATCGGTGAGGCCCTTGAAGTCCCCTATGCCATCGTTGTCGGAGTCGTAGAACGCCTTGACGTGGAGGTGGTAGATGATGGCGTCCTTGTACCAGAGCGCCTCTCCGCGCGTCTCCTCCTCCGGCGCCCTGGCGGACGGGGCGCCTGTGTTCCTCTCGATCTGGGTCATGCTATTCCTCTGTTCTATCGGTTCTGAGGCGGAAGATCTCCGCGGGGTTCAGCCCGGGATCGAGCCGGACCCGCCGGAACGGCCCCTGTTCCTCCCACTCGTTCTGCAAGATAAGCTCTTCCACGGTGTAAGCCTCGCCCTCCGCGACGATGCCCGGCGGGTAGTAGAGCGTCGCCTCGTGCGCCTCGTGCGGGTCGAGGTTCACCGCGACGAAGACCGTGTTCTCGCCCGAGGTCTTGGAGTAGAACAGGACGTGCTCGTTGTCGGCCTCGTGGAAGATCAGGTTCGTCAGCTCGTGCAGGGCGGGGTTCTCCCGCCGGATCTCGTTGATCCGCGCGACGTAGTCCTTGATGTTGCCGGGCCGGTCCCAGTCCCACACCTTGTACTCGTAGACCTCGGAGTCGGCGTAGTAGACGGTCGTGCCGCGCTCGCCCCTGGGCGTGTTCTCGCACAGCTCGTAGCCCGAGTAGATGCCGTAGACGCTAGAAAGCGTCGCCGCGAGGACGAGCCGGAGCTGGAAGGCCGGACGGCCGCCGAACTGCAAGATGTGCGGCAGGATGTCGTGGGTGTTGGCGAAGAAGTTCGGGCGCATGTACTCCTTCGGCTCGTCCTGCGTGAGCTCGGTCAGGTACTCGACGAGCTCGGCCTTTTCGTTGCGCCACGTGAAGTACGTGTAGCTCTGGGTGAAGCCGAGCTTCGCGAGGACCTGCATCACGCGCGGGCGGGTGAACGCCTCCGCGAGGAAGACGACGCCCGGGTGGTCGCGCTGGACCTCCCGGATCACCCACTCCCAGAACCTCAACGGCTTCGTGTGCGGGTTGTCCACCCGGAACGTCGTGACGCCCTGCTCGACCCAGAACAGGATCACGTCCCGAAGCTCGTTCCAGAGCCCCTCCCGGTCGTCCGAGTAGAAGTCCACGTTCACGATATCCTGGTACTTTTTCGGCGGGTTCTCGGCGTACTTTATGGTCCCGTCCGGCCGAAACTTGAACCACTCGGGGTGCTCCCGCACCCACGGATGGTCGGGCGAGGCCTGGATCGCGAGGTCCAAAGCCACCTCCATGCCGTGCCCGTGTGCCGCCTCGACAAAATGCCGGAAGTCCTCGATCGTCCCGAGGTCCGGGTGGACTGCCTTGTGCCCGCCGTCCTCGCTCCCTATGCCGTAGGGGCTGCCGGGGTCCTCCGGCTTCGCCACGAGGGCGTTGTTGCGGCCCTTGCGGTTCGTGGCGCCTATGGGGTGGATCGGGGTGAGGTAGACGACGTCGAAGCCCATTTCGGAGACCTCCGGGAGGCGCGCCTCGGCCTCCCGGAAGGTCGCGCTCCTCCCCGGCACGGTCCCCTGCGAGCGGGGGAACATCTCGTACCACGCCGCGTACCGCGCCCGGACCCTGTCCACCACCATCTCAAGCGGCCCATAGACCGTCGAGCTCGAACGGTCGGGGTACTGCGCCATGAGGACGCGCACGTCCTTGGAGAAGAGCAGCCCGAGCTTCTCGTCGTATGAGCCGGTCTCGAACTCCCTCAGGGCGTTGGAGAGCGCCGCGTCGCCGGAGAGCTCGGCGGCTTTCGCGAGGATCTCGCATCCCTCTATAAGCTCGAGCTCGACGATCTGGCCGTCGTCGACCTTTTTACCGGTCTCCGAGCGCCACGTCTCGAACTCGTCGAACCACGCCTCTACCGCGTACTCGTAGCGGGCGTTCTCGGCGACCTCGAAGGTGCCGCCCCAGCGGTCGAGGCCGGGGTTGAGCAGCTCCAGCGGGCTCTCGGCCCACTTCCGCTTGCCCTTCTCGCGGTACTTGACTACGGCCCGGAGCTTGTCGTGACCCTCCTTGAGGATGTCGGCGCGGACCTCTACGGCGTCGCCCACCTCCCGCTTCACGGGGTAGCGCCCACAGTCGAGCTCCGGGTAGACGCCCTCGATCACAACCGGTTTGTAAGCTTCTCGCACCGCACTCCTTCTTCCCTCCGCGGAGGGGCTTCTCAGAACGTTTCCGCTTCGTAGGATAACGGTAACCTCGATAACTTCAAAGGCCCGGGCGAACCGTCCCCCCGGTACGCTACGATTCCGCCCCACCCGTGCATAATGTCTCTGCGAGTACAACCACGAAAGGAAGTCCCCAACATGTCCGAAGAACCGCGCGGCGCGGGCGGAGAGAAACCGGGTCCCGATGCTCGGGGCGAGACCGACGCGATAAACTGGGCCTGCACGAACTGCGGCTACAGGGTCGAGGGCGAGCTCCCCGAGAAGTGCCCGGACTGTGGCGCGAGCCGCGAGGACTTCGACATCGTCCCCATCCCCGGTATGTAGCGCATGGGGGCAGTTTCCCGGGGCGGACCTCGCCCCGCCGCAAGCCACCGCGAGACGTCCTCGCTGAACACCTGCGTCGCTCACGTGCTGGGCGTGGACCCGTCGGAGGTCCCCGGCGACGGCGGGACCGGGCTGCGCCAGTGGCTCGCCGGGCTGGGACTGGGGCTGGTCCCCGTCGGGTCGCCGGAGGGCTTCGAGTGGCCGGGATTCTTCCTCGGCCTCCGTCGCGGCTCGTCTACCTGGGCCGTGTTCTTCGGGGCGCCGCCGGGCGTGGTGTTCGACCCGGAGGCCGCGCCGGACGGGGCGACGGACGCCGTCCTGGAAGCTGCCTTCGTGATTGCGGAGCACGACCCGGCCTACGAGGTCGGAAGCGACCGGGGCTCTATAGGAGCCGGGACGGTAGAGTTGATCTCCCTGTCAGCGGAGGCCGCAGGTCCCATGTCGGTGGTACCGGCGGCGGAGGCGATCGCGGGCAGGGGCCTGCGGGGCGACCGCTACGAACGCGGCGCGGGGACCTTCTCCAACCCGGACGGCCGCGGCTACGACCTCACCCTCGTGGAGGCCGAGGCGCTGGAAGAGCTGGCCGATGCCGGGATCGAGCTCTCCCCCGAGGAGGCGCGGCGGAACATCGTAGTCAGGGGGATCGCGCTGGACCGTCTGATAGGGAAGCGTTTTCGGATCGGTGGGGTTGAGTGCTTGGGCCAGCGCCGCTGCGAGCCGTGCGCGCACCTCGAACGTCTCACCCGCCCCGGCGTGCTGCGCGGCCTCGTGCATCGTGGGGGCCTGCGCGCCGACGTGCTCTCCGGCGGGGAGATACGTCTCGGCGACCCCGTGGAAGCACTCTAAGGAGAAGAGGGGGAGCGCGTGGTTGCGCTCCCCCTCTTTACTGTGCGTCTTGACCCGGGGCTACAGGGCGCTGCCCTCTTCGGGCGAGGGGCTCGCGGCCGGAAGGTCGGACTTCGAGGCCTTGCCCTCGGCGATGTACTCCTTTAGGAAGCCCTCGAACTGGCGCCGGTGGCCCTGCTCGTCGCGGAGGACGGCGATGGTCATGTCGTTCGTGACCGGGTCCGAGTCGGCCGTCACCTCGACGAGGCGCGTGTAGTGCTCGATGGCCTTGCCCTCGGCGTCGATCACGCCCTTTATAACGTGGACGACGTCCGTCTGGTGCTCGGCCGGCTGCAGGAGCCGCTGCCCGGCCTCGAAGTCCATCGAGCCGGGGACCACGCCGTAGAGCTCCTTGATCCTCTCGGCGAACTGCCGCGCGTGCGCGAGCTCCTCCATGATGTCCGCGGCAAGGTCCTCCTTGATCTGCTGCGCCCGGACCCCGTCCGGGTTTATGGACTGGGAGACGTAGTTCATGACCGTCTCCAACTCCATAAAGTAAGCGGTCTTGAGAAGCTCCAGGATCTCCTCGCGCTTCTGCGTCATCTCTTCCGAGAGTATGCCCTCGGTTCCGCGTCCGATCTGCATGCGGTCCTCCTTTTAATGTGCGTTCGTTTGAACCACTCTAAATACCCCTGCTCGTAGGCCCGAAACGGCTATCCCAGGGGCTCTGGCTCGCCAACGCCGCCGACGCACCGGTTGCCGGAGAGCGGGGCGAGCTCGCTGACCCTGTAGCCGTCCACGAACTGCCTGAGGCGCGGGTCGTCCGCGCCGTCGAGCTCGATCTGGTTGCGCCACGAGGTCGCGACGACCGGGGCGTCCTGCCCCGGGTACGGGCTGACGATGACGTACTCCTCACCGGCGTAGGGGCGCAGGGCATCTACCCCTTCCTGCGGGAGGTCGGGGGAGTAGGTGATCCAGACCACCCCGTGGTCCAGGCTGTGGACGGCGTTGACGTCGTTGATGGGCTCGGAGTAGAAGCCGCAGTTCTGCCACAGCGGCGCGTGGTCCCCGTTGGTCGGGGGGCTCTGCGCGTACTCGATCTCGCCTTCCACTGTCTTGTTCGTGGTCGCAGGATACGTGACTACCCCCTCGGGCGGGTTCTCCGGCAGGGGCTGGTCCGGGTCGGGCTCGCCACCGCCGGCGGGGAGCATGCTCGTGTTCTCCTCCGGCCCGACCGTCGCCTCCGCGGGCGCCGATGCCCCCTCCGCGGTGGTCTCCCCCATCGCCGTCGTCTCCTCCGACACGTTCATGGCCTGCGTGGTCTCGCCGGGCTCCGCCTCGCCCTGCCCCCCCCGGGGCTCGCCGCACGCGACGACGAACACGGAGATCCAGAGCGCGAGCACCGCCGCGAGAGATACGCGCACGACCGGTCGTGTGTTCGAGCGATTGCTCCTGCGCTGCAAATTTTCCTCCTCGCCCGCAAGGGCTCCGTGATACGCCATACAGCCGTTTTTGCCGCGTAGAACATGATTATAAGGCCCGTGACCGAGAGACAGTGATGTATGTTACGTAACAAGCCGTCATCCGAAGGCGCCGCGGCGTCGTATAGGGTGAAGGACTACGTTTGCAGGAGCATGCACGGGCTCCGGAGGAAGTCGGCGGCCCGGCGATAGAAGCAGGAGGACATGGTTTTGGGCGGTAACGGTTCGATCGCAATGGTGGAGAGACGCGGGTACGGATCTTCGTCCCGGATGTTCGTCGCGGCCTTCGCTGTCTTCGCCCTGGCCCTCGCCGCCTCGTGCGGCGGTGCTTCCGGGGAGGGTGGCGGGCAGCGGCCCGCCGGTGGACAGGAAGCACCGGCGAGCGTGGATGCGGGGCTCGGGCGCGAGCCTCTGGGGGAGGCGAACGCCCCCGTCGTCCTGACCGAGTACGGAGATTATCAGTGAGGGTACTGCGGCAAGTTCGCCCGTGAGGTGAAACCGGAGCTGGTGGAGAGGTACGTCGAGGACGGGACGCTGAGGATCGAGTGGCGCGACTTCCCGTACCAGGGGGAGGAGTCGACGAACGCGGCGCTCGCGGCGCGAGCCGCCGGGGAGCAGGGGAAGTTCTGGGAGTACCACGACCTGCTCTACGAGAACCAGGGCTCGGGGAACAGCGGGGCCTTCTCCGACGAGAAGCTCGCGGGTCTCGCCCGTGAAGCTGGCCTCGACGTTGAGCGTTTCGAGTCGGACTACGGGAGGGAGGAGATCGCCGCCGCGGTCCAGGCGGACTTCGAGGCGGGTCAGGGGGCCGGGGTCAGCGGCACCCCGAGCTTCGATGTGAACGGGCAGCGGCTCGTGGGTTTCCAGCCGCTGGAGGCCTTCGAGGCGATCATAGAGGAGGAGGCCGGGAAGGCGCAGAATGCTTCCTGAAGCCTCCTATATCGCGGCGTTTCTCGGGGGGCTCTTCTCGCTCCTGAGCCCGTGCAGCGCGCTCCTGCTTCCGGCCTTCTTCGCCTACGCCTTCGAGTCCAGGAGGGAGCTGGTCAGGAAGACGGTGATCTTCTACCTCGGCCTCTGCGTCACGCTGGTGCCGCTCGGGATGGGGATCTCGGCGGTTAGCAGGCTCTTCTACGGGCAGAGGAGCGCCCTGATACTGGTAGCGGGCGTGCTCCTGATCCTGCTCGGGATCTGGCAGCTTATGGGCCGGGGCTTCTCCCTGGGCCCCTTCGAAAGGCTGCGCGGCCGGATCAGGGGCGACTCTGCCGGGGCGACCTTTGCCCTGGGGGCCGTGTACGGTTTCGCGGGCTTCTGCTCCGGCCCGATCCTGGGCGCCGTGCTCACGGTTGCTGCGGCCTCCGGCGAGACGCTGCGGGGCGCGGGGCTTCTCGCGACCTACGCACTCGGGATGGCCGCCCCCCTCTTCCTCCTCGCCTCCCTCTGGGACCGCCTCGACCTCGGCCGGCGCCGCTGGCTCCGGGGCCGGGAGCTGAGCCTCGGGGGGCTCCGGGTCCACACCACGAGCCTCGTCTCCGGCGTGATGTTCGTCGCGCTCGGGGTCCTGTTTATCGCCTATGACGGTACGACGGCCCTGACGGGCCTCTACGCCTCCCGGGGGGCCGAGGACCTGGCCCTCGACGCGGAGAGATGGGCGGGCTCCGTGGCCCGCGCCGTCCCGGACTGGCTCGCGCTGGCCGTCGTGGCGGCGCTGGTCCTGTCCTTCGTCGCCTACCGTCGTCTCGCGCGCACGAAGAAGGGGCCCGGGCGGGACCCGAGCCCCAGCGCTCCCGAAAAGGAGGGTGGTACGGCTCTCTAGTTCCTCGTCGAGGAGGAGTTCGACTGAACGATGGAGGAGTCCCCCGTCGAGAAAGTGTTCGACTGGACGACGGAGGACGACTGGCTCACGCCGTTCGAGGAACCCGAGCTCGTCGAGGACGAGACCCCGTTCCCGGAGAAGGTGAGCTTCATGGTGCTGTCCCCGGTAACCCCCTGCACGCTGCGGCTGTTGCCGGAGAGGAGGATCATCTTCAGCTTCCCGTTGTCGCCCTCCTTGCGGACCTCGCACTCCAGCCTATCGCCGTCAAGCTGGAAGGTGAACTCATCGGGGACCTGCCCCGCCATCTCCTGCTCGTCTCCGCCCACGGAGCACTTCCCGGAGAACTCGACGCCCTCGTCGCCCCTGAACTTCAGCACTGCCTCGCCGTCCGCAACCGGGGCATCCTCCCGGTCCTCGCCGTCCGCCTCGTCGCCGGAGCCGTCTCCGTCGTTACGGTCCGAGGGACCACCCTCGATGCGCACGCCCGCATCGTCGATCACGGCGTTTCCGGCTCGGACCACGCCGTCGTCGATCTCCACATCACCGGCGCGGATCCCGCCGCCGTTCTTGCGATCGTCCTCGGCGAGCCCCGGTCCCACCAGCCACGCCGCCAGCGCGACAGAGGCGAGTATGCCCAACACTGCGAATACGGCTTTGCTTCTCACGATCGGCTCCCCTCGTTCGTCGAAGCCTCGAAATAACCTTCTTGCACGTCTGGTTGCAGCATAACCTACAAATAATAGGTGTACGTTAGCTTTCTGTTAAGGGCGCATAACAGATGCGACACGGACCCGGTCGACCGGCTCGCGTTCGTCCGCGTCGCGGGGTGAGGAGGCCGGTTCTGTGCCCCCGAGGAAGATACGAGCAAAGGAACCCTCCGACCATCTCTAGCCCGGCCTTTGGAGGGGTGAGGTCCGGCGGATTGCCCGTGACCGCGGAGCTTGCGGCAGCGGTCGCGAGCAGCCCTGTTGGAGGCTTCGTAGGAGAAGTTCGGTGTAGATGCGGTGCGAAGGCCGGACGTTACTCAGGGTGGCCGAGGGCGAAGGCCGCCAGTAAGACCGCGGTCGTCAAGGTTCCGACCACGGCTCCCCCTCCTCGTGGGCCTCGGGCTTCATGGTAGAGATGGCTCCGGCGGCGAAAGCCTATATCGTGCCGGTCGCGGCCTCGGGGACGCCGGCGAGGAGGTGGCGGTAGCCGACCAGGACGGCGAGCGTCGAGACGTCCATGAGCGTGGTCCACAGCCCCAGGACATACGCGGCTGAGTGTCCAGCCTTTCTCATGCCGACGGCGGTGGAGAGAGACCCTCGGGGACGTTGCTCGGGAAGACGGCGGTGTCGCAGAGCCGGTCCTGACAATGCTGGCTCCTACGGCCCGTAGGAGCCAGCCGCGGGATCGGGGCCGGTACGGATCGGTCCCGGCGGCTACCGCTCCTGCCCGGAGCCCGCCCGTTCGAGCTCCTGGAGGATCGCACGCGTCTCGGCGTTGGCGTACTCTATCTCGGGCAGGTTCTCCTCGACGGCCTCGGCGACCTCGTCCGAGCTTTCGTCGTTTACAAAGGCCTGGTTGATGTCGTTGTAGGCGGAGACGGCCCTCTGGCGGGAATCTACCAGCCCGTCGTGGATATCCCCCACGCCGCCCGCCATATCCAGGTTCTGAAGCTCCTCCAGGGCACCCTGGTTCGTCTCCAGCGCCTCTTCTACGGACTCCGCGCTCAAGCTCAGGTTCGTCGTCTCTCCTTGAAGGCCGGCCTCGGTATCTACAAGGGATGAGAAGTCTTGGGTGCTCTCGTCGAGCGTGGGTCCCACGAGGCCTGCGTACTCCTCGACGTCTTCCGCGTCCAACTCGGCCTCCGGGATGGAGATCTCCTCATCGTCCGGTCCCTGGACGGTGAAGCCCCCGATCCTCACCTCTCCACTATCGTCCGGGCCACCTTCTTCGAGGCGGCTCTCGCCATCGCGGCCGCCACCATCGCTGCCCTCGTCCAAGCCCGACGCCAGAGCGTCCTCCGAGCCTATGCCCTGCTCGTCGTCTATTCCGGTGCCGTCCGAACAGCCCGCGAGGGCGAAGGCGAGCACGAGGACGGCCAGAACCGCCCAGAACTTCCTTGTCTTCATAAGTCTCCTCTCGTTGCCGGTCTTCGCCCCCACCGAACCTCCCGCCCCTGTCCCCGGATCCCGGGGCCCTGAAACTCCGCCCCCACGCTCCCGGACGTCTAGTGGAGCGTATTCGGCGCCGGTGGAAAGCGCAGTAAACCACGACGGCGGGTCCGGGGGGCGAGCCGGAGGCGGGGCTGATCTATGCTTCCTGCTCTTCGCGGAGGCTTGAAGCTTGCATGGAGGTCCGTCTCGTCTCACATCTCAGCGGTCGCGGGGGGCGGCGAAACGCGAGAACAGGCCCTCCCTGCGGTCCATCCAGAGCACGATCGCGACGTGCGGCAGGGTCAGGGTGGAGATCAGGACGAGGTAGAGGGCCAGCAGCGCGGGGGCCCCTGAGGGGGGCTCGGGCACCAAGAGGTACAGACCGGCCAGCATCAGCAGGGCGACGGCGGTTAGCGGGGCCGCGTCGCGGAAAAAGGCCAGGAGGGCGGGGGCGAGACGTCCTTTTCGGAGGGGCGAGGCTTCGTCGAGGAGCATGAGGCGTCCCACGAACCGGGCGGAGTGCCAGAGGCAGAAGTAGAGGCCGATGGCGAGCAGGGGCGGGACGAGGGCGAAAAAGGCCGCGAGCAGGGCGGTCTCGAAGGCGTCGTGGCGCCAGGCGACCCTGTCTTCCGGCGAGCGGACGCGACGGTGCCCGAGGACGAGGGCGCAGAGCGCGAGCGCGGCGAAGAGCGCCCCGACGGAGAGCCTGAATGCCGGGGAGAAAGCGGGGTCCAGGCTCGCGGCGGCCCCCGGATCGAAGAGACCGATGAGGCTCATGGCCGTGGTCTGGTAGACCTCCGGGAACGCCAGGAGCGGCACCAGCATCGGGAGGCCGCCCCGCACGAGCAGGGTAAGGAACCGCAGGCCCCTGGTCTCCAGGTACCGCGACCGCGTGAGCGCCAGCAGGGAGTACAGGTCCCCCCCTCCCCAGTGAAACCATGTCAGGGCGATGAACAGCCCGAAGGCCGCGGCCGGAGAAACGAACCATGCCGCCAGATACAGCCCGGAGAGGACCAGGTAGAGGAGGCCCACGCCGAGCGCAGGCCCCGGCCAGGGCTTCCGGCCGGCGAGCCGCGCCGGGACGAGGTGGTCGAGGGCGCCGTGCGGCAGGCCGAGAAACACCAGGCTGACGGCGAAAGGGACGTACTGGACGGCGGGCGAGACCTGTAACCCGGCCGCGAAAGCGGCGGCGAGCAGGCCAACCACGACCCACGAGGGCCACACCACGAACCGCTCGAGCACGCGCCGCGCGACCGCGGGTGGCTCCACGGTGCGGGTAAGGGACCGGCCCGGCGTCCGAGTGGTACGCCGGAAGGCCCGCCTAGAGCGATCCACCGCTGTCCCGGAGACGATGCTCGCGGTGGAACCCGATGACAACGCGGCCTGCCCTGCTACCGCAGGGGATGCCCCGAGAAGCTCGCCGGCTGGGACCGCGGTTCCAGGTCCCTCCGGTTCGGGTGCAGGGTAAGGTATGGCCCCAGACCCACCCGACCATCCGCCCTTCGCCACGGCCCTCCGAAGCCGAATACTCTCCCCGGCGAAGCACACACGCGGGAGCCGCGACCTGCACCAACGGGGTTTTCGACCGGGCTAGGGGGTCGAGGGCCGGGGAGAAGAGTATGTGGAACCAAAGGTAGCTCATGCGCTCCCTGCCTCGCTGCTCCCGGACCTGCCGATCTGCGCCGTGTGCCCCGAAGGACGGAGCCCTCGTCCCTCCCCTGAACCGGGATGCCCCGGTGCCGCTCGTCCGCTGCGACGGCGGGACCGGGGCGCTGGTTGCCCGAAGGTTACCACCTTCGACCACACGTACTCCGACGCCTTCGGGCCGGTGACGGAGTACTTCTTCGCGCGCTGGACCCTCCCGCCGCACGAGCCGGATGGCTCCAGGTCCTCACGACTGGTGGCGGTAGTTTCGCGAGGGTTTGCCGGGCCGGCCGGTTCTATCGTGGAAGAAGATGCCGATCTCGACGAGCAGGAGCGCCAGCACGACGTATTGTCCGTAGCTCAGGATCGCCTCTTGCAGCCCGTTGGCCCATGCGTCGGGGGCGTCCGGGCTCCGGTGGAGTTGCAGGGTGAAGGCGTAGAGCATGCCGTAGGTAAAGTTTCGGGACCACTGCGTGGGCTTGTAGGCGAACACCCCCTCCTTCCAGCCGTAGGCCCTCACCCGGACGACGGCGCGGGCCAGCTCCGCGGCCTCCACCAGCACGAACGTCGCCACCGCCCACGCCCACGTGAGGACGGCCCACGAGGGTGGGAGCGTGCCGCTCGCCACGATGGCGAGCCCGGTGATGGACATCGCGCCGTGGATGATGCAGTTGGTGTTCTCCCACTCGTCGGCGAGCGTCCAGTCCGAGCGGAGGAGGTAGCGGTGTGAGATCAGGGCGAGCCCCGCGGCGTAAAGGAGGTAGCCGAGCAGGACCAACGCCGCCGACACGGACAGGGGCAACGCGCCGGCGAGGAGCGCGCTGCCCGCGACCACCAGGGACTGCGTGGCGACCGTCGGGAGCAGAACCGCACCGTTGGCCCCGTACGCGCCGGAGGGTCCGGACGCGGCCCGGAAGGCGGCCGGGAGCAGCCCCAGGTACCAAAGCCAGAGCGCCAGCGCGATCACCCACAGCAAGATCCCGACCGGCCGCCACTCCGGCAGCACCTGCATGAGAGCGCGGCCGAGGACCGCGCTCCCGGCCACCCACGTCCCCACGGCGAGGGTTCCCATCGGCTGCCGGATGCTCTCCGCGAGGTTGCCCCTCGCGCCGCTCCTCGCGTAAGAGAGCGCGAGGTAGCCCCAGACCACGAGCCGC
>CADCVI010000222.1 GCA_902806105.1 uncultured Rubrobacteraceae bacterium | reverse complement strand
GTTCGACCCAGGGCCGCGCGGCCTCGGAGCCACCGCTATCCAGGGCGACGGCGACGATCTCCAGTCCTTCGGGGTTCAGCTCAGCGTACAGTTCCTGCCACCCGGGCAGGTCGAAGCGGCACCCTCACCATGAGGCCCAGGCGTAGAGGAGGACCTTCCGGCCGCGCATGCTCCCAAGCTCGAAGGGACGTCCCTCGAGGTCGGGCAGGACCAGGTCGGGGGCCACGGCGCTCGTGAGCGCCCGGCCGCCGGACTCGGGGCCGAGGCAGAGGAGGCCGGTCGTCTCGTCCTGGACCAGCGGCATCCCGAGGCGTTCGGAGAGCACGGTGGCGTCGAGCCTCCGGTCCTCGTCCGGGGGCAGGAGGACGCAGCGTTCTTCCTTGCACGCACCCTCGGGCTTGATGGCCCATCCGGTGCGGTGTTCGAACTCGACGGGGTCGATGCGAGTGCTCTCCAGGATCATCCTCTTACGCTCCTATCCGTGTGCGGAACTTCCGGGACGACTGAGGCCCCGGTACCGTCGTGGGTGGCGCATCCCTGACGAAACAAGTATTTCCCCTCGCCGCGCTGCCCACCCTCCACGCAGCGGAGCTCGGGATCATGACGAGGGGCTGAAGGTCCGGCCACAGGGCGGGCTACGCGGCGCAGGTGCGGAAACCGGCGAAGAGGTCGCGGCGGTTCGGCAGGGCGAAGTTGCGCCACGTGTTGCGGAGCATGCGCCCCCTCGTGGCCCAGGCGCCGCCGCGCAGCACCTTGTGGTCGCCGAACCAGGGCTCTGAGTAGTCCTCGTACGGGTCGGGGACGAAGCCGGGGTACGGGCCGAAGTCGTCGGAGCACCACTCCCAGGCATTACCGATCATCTGGCGGCACCCGAACGCGCTGTCGCCCTCGGGGAACGCCGCGACGTCCACGGGGCCGAGCAGCCGAGCGTCGAGGTTGGCGTGGCGCGGGCCGGGGGGCTCGTCGCCCCACGGGTAGAGGCGCTTCCGGCCGGTCGCGTCCCCTCCTGACGCGGCCATCTCCCACTCGGCCTCGGTCGGCAGCCGCCTCCCGGCCCAGCGGCAGTACGCCTCGGCCTCGTACCAGCTCACGTGGATCACGGGCGCGTGGGGCCTGAGGGGCTCGATCCTGTCGAAGCTGCGGGCGAACAGGCCGTCGCGGGTGCGCGACCAGTAGACGGGCAGCACGGCCCCCGTCTCGTCGCGCCACCTCTTGCCCGCCTCGCTCCACGCGTCGTCGTCCGCGTAGCCGCCGCTCTGCACGAACGCGGCGAACTCTTCGTTTGTGACGGGGGCGCGGGAGATGCTGAAAGGCGCTACCTCCACCGGGTGGGCCCATTTCTCGTTGTCGAAGACGAACGGGAGGTCCGGGGTGGCCCCGAGCATGAACCGGCCGCCGGGGACCTCGACGTCGCCGGGGAGGGGTCCCGAGGGCTGGCCTTCAAGGGCCGTGGGGTCGTGGTCGGAGATCGGAGGCTCCGGGAGACCGTGGGTCTGGCGGGTGTACGTGAACGCCTCGCCGTGCATGTCCTCGTGGAAAGCGGCGAGCCTCGCAAAGTAGTCGTTCTCGCGCGTGGGACCCTCGACCCCTAGCTTGTGCAGCGTGTCGTCGAGGACGCGTTGCATGTAGAGGAGGGTCTCCTCGCGCGAGAGCAGGGGGAGGCTCCAGCGCGTGTCGTGGGCAACCTGCATGGAGTCGTAGAGCTCGTCGGCCTGCGGAAGGATGGATGATGGCCCTTGCGACCCGCGGCGCAGGTTCCAGCGCTCCTGAAACCACGCGAGGTGCCCTATCTCCCAGAGGGGAGGATTGACTATGCTGAGCTGCGGCCCGAGCATCTGGTCGTCGGAGAGGTCGGAGACGAGGTCCAGCGTCCTTCGTCGGCAATCCACCAGCATCTCCGAGAGCACGTCTGTCCTCTCCCTCGTCTCCTCGCGCACGATATCCGCAACCTCCCTCGTCGTTTCTCCCCGGGCCGCTCCATCGTAGCGCAAAGCATCGGGAACGCGGACGGGGCCGACGGGATCTCGCCGGAAAATATGCATAATTACCCGTCGATGAGGACGCAGGAGACCACGTGAGGATCGCCATAGTTACGCCGAGGGGACCGCGGACCCGGAGCGGCAACTGGACCACGTCCGCACGCTGGGCGCGCATGCTGAGGGACCTGGGGCATCGGGTGAGCGTCGAGGAGGACTGGTCCGGGGGACGGGCGGACCTGATGGTCGCGCTGCACGCCCGGAAGAGCCACGGCTCCGTGGCGCATTTCGCGTCGTCCCATCCCCGTCGTCCGCTCGTCGTCGCCCTGACCGGGACGGACCTTTACCGCGATCTCGGCACGGACGAGGATGCGCGGGAGTCTCTGGAGCTCGCCACGTCCCTGATCCTGCTGCAAGAGAAGGGCCTCGACGAGCTCGAGCCGCGCCACCGGGCGAAGGCGCGCGTGGTCTACCAGTCCGCCGAACCGATTCGCCGCAGGCCGCCGGTAAAATCCCGTTTCGACGTCTGCGTGGTGGGGAACCTCCGCGCCGAGAAGGACCCCTTCCGCGCCGCCCTCGCCGCCAGCCTCCTCCCCCCCTCCTCCCGACTCCGCGTCACGCACGCCGGCGGGGCTTACGACGACGACGAGGTTTTCGCCGAGCGGGCCCGCTCCCTGCAGGCCGGGAACGCGCGCTACCGCTGGATCGGGGAGGTGCCCCGCTGGCGGGCGCGGCGGCTGCTCGCGGGATCCCGCCTGCTCGTTCAGAGCTCCCTCATGGAGGGGGGCGCGAACGCGATCTCCGAGGCCCTGGCCGTGGGCGTCCCGGTGATCGCCTCGCACATCCCCGGCAACGTCGGCATGCTTGGCGAGGACTACCCGGGCTACTTCCCCCCCGGCGACGAGAAGGCCCTGGCGCGGCTGTTCGCAAGATCCGAGGAGGAGCCGGATTTCTACTCGGAGCTCGTGGCGCGATGCGCGGCGCGGTCGTACCTGGCCGAGCCCGGGCGGGAACGTGCGGCGCTGGCGGGTCTGGTGGGAGAGTTGGCGAGAACGGACGGGGGGTTATAATCGGCGGATGGACGAAAAGACACGCATCAGGCTGACAAAGTATTCCCAGAAGGCTGGCTGAGCCTCCAAGTTCGCTCCAGGGGTCCTGGAGCAGGTGCTTGGAGATCTCGCGCCGGGTTCGCCCTCGGCGGACGGCTTCGTGAGCAGCATGGAGACGCGCGACGACGCGGGCTACGTGCCGTTCGGCGGCGGCCTGCTCCTACAATCCGTCGACTTCTTCCCCCCGATAGTCGACGACCCGTACCGCTTCGGGCAGATCGCGGCGGCGAACTCCCTCTCGGACATCTACGCGATGGGCGGCACCCCGATCACGGCGATGAACCTCGTCGGCTTCCCGGACTCGCTCGACCTCTCGATCCTCAAGGAGATCCTCCAGGGCGGCAACTCAAAGATCGAGGAGTCCGGCGCCCGGCTCTGCGGCGGCCACTCGGTTCAGGACAACGAGCCCAAGTACGGCCTCTCCGTGACCGGCTTCGTCGAGGAGGACCGGGTGGTCCGAAACGCGGGGGCCAGGCCCGGTGACAGCCTCGTCCTGACGAAGCCTCTGGGCATCGGCATCCTCACAACGGCCCTGAAGAGGGACCTGGTTACCGAGGCCGAGATCGAGGACGCCGTCGCGGCGGCGGCACGCCTGAACAAGGCAGCGGGCGAGGCCCTTCGCAACATCTCCGCCTCCGCGGCCACCGACGTCACGGGCTACGGCTTCCTCGGCCACCTCGCCGAGGTCCTCCAGGCGACCGGCGTCGGCGCGACGATCCGGCGGGGCGACGTGCCGGTCTGGGAACGTGCCCAGAGCCTCGCGGCCAGGGGCGAGTACCCCGGCGGCCTGAAGAACAACCGCGAGTACCTGGGCGACTACGTGACCCCGGACGGCGCCTCGGAGGAAGCCCTCCTCCCGCTCTACGACCCCCAGACGAGCGGCGGCCTGCTCGTCTCGGCCCCGCCCGAAGAGGCGCGCCGCTTCGTCCGCGAGCTGCACGAACGCGGCGAGACCGCCGAGATAGTGGGCGAGGTCGTCGAAGAACCCGGCATCCGGGTCTCCTAAGCACCGGGCTATTCTCCCCCAGCGAGAACCTCGTCCCCTGCGGCCTGAGCAGGCCGCAGGGGACACCCGCGCCCGAGAATTTGCGCCGCGTCCGCCCGGTAGCGGCCGGCGCTGTGGCCCGGGATGGCCGCGGGCGACGGACGGTTAGGGGCTGATGTCTACGATCCTCGACACCGTGCTGCCGTTCTTCGCCCTGATCTTCTGCGGCTACGGGGCGGCGCGGTTCGGGCTCCTGGCCCCCGGGAGCGCGGCGGGCCTGAACTCTTTCGTTTTCTACTTCGCCCTGCCGGCGTTCCTGTTCTCCCTGATGTCGGCCTCCCCGATCGGGGAGGTGCTGAACGTGCCGTTCATCCTGGCCTACTCCTCGACGAGCCTCGTGCTGTTCGCCGTGGCGGCGCTCGGCGGAAGGGCCCTCTTCGGGGTCGGGAAGGGCGAGGCGGCGGTGCTGGGCCTGGCGGCGGTCCTCCCGAACACCGGCTACATGGGGATACCCCTGATCTCCACGGCCCTCGGGCAGGA
>CADCVI010000221.1 GCA_902806105.1 uncultured Rubrobacteraceae bacterium | reverse complement strand
CCGAAGATGTCGATGTTGTCCCAGCCCTCCTTCGCGTCTCCGCGCGGGGGGTAGTAGTTGATCTTGACGACGTGGTGGATGTCTCCGTAGAGCTCGGGGTTCTTCTCGGGGTCGAGTATCGATTCGAGGACCGAGAGCTTGGAGACCTCCTTGCTCTTGAGGCTCCCCGCGTCGTCAAGGACCTCCCCGTCGCGGTTGCCGAGGATGTTCGTCGAGTACCAGCCCGCCATCCCGAGCATCCTGGCCTTGAGGCCCGGCGCGATCATGGTCTTCATGAGGGTCTGGCCGGTCTTGAAGTCCTTACCCGCGACCGGAACGACGGCGTCGTCGGCGAGATCCACGAGGGCGGGGATATCCGCCGCCAGGGACGGCGAGCCGTTGGCGTAGGGGACACCCTCCTTGAGCGCGGCGTAGGCGTAGACCATCGCCGGGGAGATCGAGGCGTCCGAGCGGTCCAGGGCCTTCTCGAACTCGTCGAGGTCGAAGTGGGACTTCTGGGGCTGGGCGTACGCCTCGGTCGAGGAGCAGTTGATCATCACCGCCCGCTCCAGCCCGTGCTGGCTCTTGAACGAGCGAATGTCCTCCCGCACCTGCTCCGCCGCCTCGCGCAGGGAGCCGTACTCCTTCTTGTGCGTGGCGTTTATGCGGGCGACGTAGGAGGGGTCGAAGACCGCCGAGAACGGCTTCACCGCCCGCAACTCGTCGTGGACGGCGTTGAGGTGTTCCTTTTCGAGGACCCCGGCGTGGGCCGCGGCCTCGTAGGCGTCGTCGGGGAAGGCGTCCCAGCCGCCGAAGACGAGGCCGTCCATCGGCGAGAGCGGAACGAAGTCCTTTATCTTCGGGACCCTGTCCTCCGTCCTCTTGCCGAGGCGGATGGTACCCATCTGGGTGAGAGAACCCACGGGCTCCGCGAGGCCCTTCTTCATGATCTCCACCCCCGCTACGAGGGTGGTGGCAACGGCGCCCATGCCCGGCATCAGGACGCCCAGCTTGCCGTTGGCTTCCCGTATCTGCCTCGCCTCGGTCATGAATTCTCCCTTCCGTATTTTTTCCACCGCTTTGGGGCGCGGAGGACGACGCTGGAGAGCTTGGCTACCAACAGCCAGACCCGGCGTGAATAGTTTGATCGTGGCACCTCGTTTACCCTGCCCCTCCCGTGGCCAAACTTACAAGTCAAAGCGAGGGGTGGCACCGGGTGTTCGGGGCTCTTGTGTCCTGGTAGGGGCGCGTCCCTCAAGATCCATCTGCGGCCCCTCGCGAGGACGTCGGACCATCATCTGCGCTCCACCCGGACGCCGTGTGCTACGTTTTGACGAGATTATCGTGATCGAACTGCGCAGCCCATCAGAGATCGAGGCATTGAGGAAGGCGGGTGACCTCGTCGCCCGGGCCTTCGCCCTGCTCCGGCCCCACGTCCGCGCGGGGACGCGGCTCGACGAGCTCGACCGCATCGTCGCGGATCTCCTGAGGTCCGAGGGCGCCGGGGCGCCGTACAAGGGCTATCGTCCCTCGCCCTCCGTCCCGCCTTTCCCCGGTACGATCTGCGCCTCGGTGAACGAGCAGGTGGTCCACGGCATCCCCGGGTCCCGCAAGCTCGGCGAGGGCGACGTCGTGGGCATAGACATCGGCGCCGTCCTCGGCGGCTGGGTGGGGGACGCCTGTTACACCTACGCCGTGGGCGCCGTCTCCCCCGGGGCGCGCAGGCTCCTCGACGTCACCAGGGAGTGCCTCGAGGCGGCGGTCGCGGAGGTCGCGCCGGGCAAACGGCTCGGCGACGTGGGGGCCGCCATCCAGGAGATCGCCGAGTCCAACGGGTACGGGGTGGTGAGGGAGCTTGGCGGGCACGGCGTCGGCCGCAAGCTGCACGAGGACCCGCACGTGAACCACTTCGGCCGCCGCGGGCGCGGGCTGCGCCTGCGCGAGGGCATGACCTTCACGATCGAGCCCATGGTCAACGAGGGGACGCCGGAGATCGAGCTGCTCCGCGACGGCTGGACGGTGGTGACCGGCGACGGGAAGCTCTCCGCCCAGTACGAGCACACGGTCGCCGTGACGGCGGACGGATACGAGATCCTGACCCCCTGGCATCTCCGCATGGACGAGCCCGCGGACCGCATCTCACCGACCGGATAACCTGTCGAGGACGGAACGCTCCCCTGGATTCGAAGGCTTCTTCCGCGCCCCGCAAAGCCGCTAGCGTGCCAACGCGATCCCGTAGCGTCGATGTTCGTTTCAGGGCGTAAACTCCGCCGGTCGAACCGTGCGCGAGTCCCGGTGTCGGTGGACGCACGGTGGGACGAACGAGGGATGTATACAGTCCCGAGCGCGGGTGCAAAAGACCCTGCCGTGGGGCAGGAGAAGAAGGGAAAGGTTCGAGTTGAGTAGATTCGTCCTGGTGCATGGTGGGTGGCACGGTGCGTGGTGCTGGGAGAAGGCCGTCCCTCTCCTGGAGCGGGCCGGACACGAGGTCGTGACGTTGGATCTGCCGGGGCACGGTCAGGACCGGACACCCGCCGCCGAGGTCACGCTGCAGAGCTACGGGGATCGCGTCGCCGGGGTGCTCGTAGGGCACAGCCTGGGCGGCGTCGCCATCAGCCAGGCCGCCGAGCAGCGACCCGACGGGATAGAGAAGCTCGTCTACGTGTGCGCGTTGCTGCTGCCCGGCGGGAAGAGCGCAGGCGAGGCCTCGGGGGAGGATGGCGGCTCCGTGATCTTCGAGAGCGCGGAGGTGCAGGGAGACCTGGGCAGGATCGTCATAACGGAGAAGGGTCTGAGGGAGGCCCTGTACCACGACTGCCCGGAGGAGGACTTCGAGCGGGCCAAAAGCCTCGTCACCCCCCAGCCCATAGCGCCGCTCGGTACGCCCGTCGAGGTGACCGAGGAGAACTTCGGCAGGGTGCGAAGGACCTACATACGGACGACGCAGGACAGGGCGATCAGCGCCGCCGCCCAGGAGAAGATGTACACCGCCCTCCCCTGCGAGGAGGTACTCTCGATGCCGACGGGACACCTGCCGTTCTTCGCGGCACCAGAGACCCTGGCGGAAAACCTCGATACCCTGGCGAAGCTCTAGCCCGACACACCAGCGGACGCAAGACGGGAGAAGGGGTCCGGATCAGAGAGCGGACCCCGCCCCGTAGCGGACGGGAAGCCGTTGGTCGCGGGGCCGAGACGCCCCTCGCGGATGGGCCTCGTTCCGACGCCCCGTAGGGCAGGGGCGAAAGGACGGCGTTCGGCAGGCCCGTAAAGCGGGCGCCTGTCTCCCTCAGCCCCCGGCCTGGAGCGTTTTCAGCGCGGCGGCGTAGGAGTTCAGGGGACGGTTGTCGTCCATGGGGATCACCGTCACGTCCGCCCCGCGCGCCGAGACCACGGCCCACGCCGGGTCGTTGGTGTCCATGATCGCCACCGTCGGGATGCCCCGGGCCACCGCCGCCCCGGCGAAGCCGTGGTCCGCCAGCACGAGGTCGACCTCACCTGCTTCCTGCAGGACGGTCCTCATGTGCGACGGATCATGGGTGTGCTTCATGCTCGCCCCATTGCCCAGCACGGCCACCGGCCCCGCCCAGTCCAGCGGGATCTCGGCCCCCCGGATGCGCGGCTCCGTCTGGACGAGCTCCCCGCCCAGGTCCTCGATCCAGCGCGCGACGCCGAGGTAGTACACGAGCAGCGCGCCGGGGTGGCCCGTACCCAGGACGATCCGCCCCCCTCCTCCGGCTACCTCCCTGACGCGGCGCCCGGCCTCCAGAAGCCCGGCGGCCGTACGGGTCGGATCTATGCATCCCTTTCCCGGCGTCTCCTCGCGGTCGGGAGGATTGCCGAGCGCGCGCTCCATGGCACCGTAAGCTTCGTCAAAGCCTACGTCCCGGAGCAAGTCCTCCATCCCGAACGTCGTGCGGTCGTCCCCGGCGAGGAGCAGGCCGATCTTGTGCAGGTTGTTGTCGCCGCCGTGGGAGGTGCTCGTCCCGGCCAGACCGGCCCGCAGGATACTCTCAGCATGTTCCGCTACGAGGCTCACGAGCAACGAGTCTAGCAGAGAGGCAGATACGGAGAGGCTCGAAGCGGCGTGGAACGGTAGCCCTCGATGAGCCCGCGACCCGCCACGAGATGCACCCGGCCGCGTGGCCCGGTTCTGAACAACGTCTTCTGGATCGCTCCCGGGCGACCTCCCCCAGCGATATACCGCCCCGCGAGGCTGGAGCGAACGAACCCTGCCGGGCCGAAGACCTGCAACATCCGGTCCTCTACGAGTTCGTAGCGCTCTTCGAGCGGTGTGTCGTGTCCGCCGGAGCGTGGGACCCGTCATGCTAATATCGGCTGGTGAGTACCCCTGCATCGTTCGGAGTCCCCGAGAAACTCGGTCTGCGGCCCATCCTACTCGCGGTCTCGGTCGCGACCGTTGGGGTGCTGCCATCCTTTCTGACGGGCGGGCTCGCCGTGCAGATCCGGGGCGAGCTCGGCTTCGGCGCGGGTGCTCTCGGGCTCGTCGTGGCGCTCTTTTTCGTCGTATCCTCCCTGGCTTCGGCCCTCGCGGGGCGCGTGGTCGAGAGGGTGGGCTTCTATGCCGCGATGCGTTGCTCGGCCGTGGTGGGCGCGCTCTCGCTAGTCGCGGTCGCAACGCTCGCGGGCTCGT
>CADCVI010000220.1 GCA_902806105.1 uncultured Rubrobacteraceae bacterium | reverse complement strand
AGAAAGCGGCGCGCTGCCTCGGGATCGGAGGGCTGCCCGTAGAACTGTCGGTACGCGTCGAACATCGGCGTGAGGACCTCTACGTGCTCGACGGTGGCCCGTGTGATGACCGTGCCGTGGTCTTTGCGCGCCATTCGCATCTCCTTGCTTCGTGCTTGTCTGGTCTCGCGGGATTCCGGCTGACACGCTCGGGGCAGGATGCCAGCCGCAAAGACGTGGCCGCCTCGAATGGCGCTACCCTGCGGGCGCTACTCGAAGCGGCCGTTGCCGCGACGCTAGCCCGCGGCGGAACCGTTCTGCCAGTGCGGCACCGTGCGCCGCTGGAGCATCGCGCGGAAGCCATCGGTGGTCTTCGGCAACAGCTCGCCGGTGCCCCAGTCCAGGATCACGCCGTGGCGCCGGATAAGCTCGCTCGTCCCCACCTCTCCGTCCCGGTAGCGCGCGGCCAGCGCTTCGGGGTCCTCCTCCAGCCAGCCCAGCCGCTTCTCCCGTATCTCCGCCCGTTCCGTCCGGGTGGCCCCTTCGTCCACCTCCCACTCGGCGAGCTCGGCGTCCACCTCCCTCACCACGACGCCGTAATCGCGCCTCGCGCCCTCGACCGTCACGTACCCGTCCGCGACGTCCTCGCAGACGGCTTGCGCGTCGCGCAGCAGGGGGTCGCCGTAGCCGCCCCCTCCCGCGGAGGGGCGCGTGAACTCGTCGCCCTCCCCCACCGCGACGTTGGAGAAGACGGCGCCGAGGAACTTCCCCTGGGGCCTCTCCTTGTTGAGCCAGACGCCGTGCGGGATCGAGGGCAGGCCGCCCTCTATGCCCCAGGTGATGGAGCGCGCCCGGTCGCAGCAGTAGGACATGACGGTGTCGTCGAGTTGAGTAAGCGTCCCGCCCTTCTCGACGCCGCAGCCGCCGCGGAACCGGCCCGGTCCGCCCGAGTCGGCGACGATGTGGTGGGCCGAGGTGACGACGGGTGAGAGGCGCTCCTGGCCCTCGAAGGGCTGCACGGCGAGGCCGACGCCGAAGACCGGCGAGGTCGCGTTCGAGCCGTCCTTGCCGTTGCGCCCGCCCCAGCCGCCGACCATCCAGTCGTACCACATGAAGAACGGGGCATCCTCCGTGCGCCGGTCCCGGCCGCCGATGAGGAGGTACTCCAGGTTGAAGCAGCAGGCCAGGGCCCGCTCCGGCATCACCCTCGACCACAGCTCGAAGAGGGCGTTCATGATCTTCTCGTAGGCCCCGCTGCAGAAGCCGGTGACCGCCGTCGGCCACGGCGCGTTGACGACGGTGTTCTCCGGGAGGTTGGCGTCTATCACGCGGTAGAAGCCCGAGTTCAGGGGCACCTCAGGGAAGAAGGTCTTCGTCCCGGCGACGATGCCGGAGAAGCCCGTTCCCATGCCCGCGTTGAGAAACGTCCCGATCACCGGGTGGCTGCCGGAGAGGTCGTAGAGGATCTGATCTTCCTGGATTGTCATCTTGACCTTGATGGGGATGAGACCCTCCTCGGCGCTCGGGTCCCCGTCGATGTAGTCCTCCGTCTCCCAGGTCCCGTCGGGGAGCTCCGAGACCCGCCGCCGCGTCAGGCGCTCGACGTAGTCTTGGACCTCGGCGAAGGCCGTCAGCACGGTGCCCTTGCCGTACTTCTCCACGAGCCGCAGGATCTCGCGCTCGGCGACCTTCGTGGCCTCGGCCTGGGCGAGGAGGTCACCCTCGACGTCGCCCGGCGCCCGGGTGTTCGACGTCAGGAGGTTGACGACGTCCTGGCGGTAGCGGCCTTTGTCCCAGATGCGGATCGCCGGGATGCGCAGGCCCTCGCCGAAGTGGTTTTTGGCGCTGATGTCGAA
This sequence comes from uncultured Rubrobacteraceae bacterium, assembly GCA_902806105.1. The sequence continues at coordinate 2,854 of CADCVI010000220.1, read as the reverse complement.
CGAGCCGGGGACGGTGCCGCCGACGTCGGCCCAGTGGCCGGCGGACTGGGCGAAGGCTATAAGCTCGTCCTCGACGAAGACCGGGCGGATGATGCGCACGTCGTTGAAGTGGGTGCCGCCCACGTACGGGTCGTTGATGGCGAACACGTCGCCGGGGTGGATGTCCCCCTCGAACGCCTCGATCACGGCCTTCGCCGTGAAGTGCAGCGTCCCGACGTGGACGGCGATGTCCTGCGTGCCCTGCATCACCGTGTTCCCCTCGGCGTCGCAGATCGCGTTCGAGAAGTCGCGCGCCCAGATCACGAACGAGTGACACGTCCTCAGGATCTGCTCGGCCATCTCGTCCACGACGGTCGTCAGGGCGTTCTTCAACACCTCGAAGGTCACGGGATCCAGCGTCTGCTTCTCGGTCACTTCGTGCCTCCCACATGAACGAGTATGTTCGAGTAGCCGTCGACCTCCGCCGCGTCCCCCGGCGGTACGACTACCGTCGAGTCCAGCTGCTCGACGATCGCCGGGCCGTCGATACTCGCCCCCGGCTTGAGAGCGTTCCGGCGATAAACCGCCGTGCGTAGGGCCTCCCCGTCGCCGAACACCACCTCGCGGTGGTCCTCGGGCTCGGGCTCGTGTTCCTCGGGCTCCTCGTACGGGAGCTCGGGCTTCGGGATCGTCCCGATGGCGGCTACCCGCAGCTGGTAGATCTCGACCGGTTGCCCCTCGCGCTTGTAGGTGTGCTGCCGCTCGTGCTCCTCGTGGAAGCGGTCCGTGAGGGCTTCGAGCGCCTCGACCTCTCCCTCCACGGGGATCTCGAGCGACCGCCACTGCCCGAGGTAGCGCATGTCCACGGATCTAATCAGCTTAACGTCCTCGTCCCCGATGCCCTCGGCCCGCAGCCGCTCGCGGGCCTCCCCTTCGAGCGCCTGGAAGCGGGACTCTATCTCCGGGGGCTCCGTCTCGTCCGCGGAGACCAGGCGCATCTCCGAGAAGTCGTGGCGGACGTCCACGAGCAGGCACCCGAGGGCGGAGGTGATCCCGGGGTTCGGCGGGACGAGCACGGTCGGGATGGAGAGCTCGCGGGCGAGCTCCGCCCCGTGTAGCGGGCCCGCGCCGCCGAACGCGACGAGCGCGAAGTCCCTCGGATCGTGCCCGCGCCGGATGAGCGCGAGGCGGATCGCATCCGCCGAGTTGGCGTTGGCGACCTGGATTGTAGCCCGGGCGGCCCCGACGGCATCTAGCCCCAGAGCCTCCCCGACCTTCGCTATCGCGCCCTCCGCCCGGTCGCGGTCCAGCGTCATCGCGCCCCCGATAAGCTCGGCCCCGAGCCTGCCGAGGACGAGGTTCGCGTCGGTGTTCGTCGGCTCCTCGCCCCCGAGTCCGTAGCAGGCGGGGCCGGGGTTCGAGCCGGCCGATTGCGGGCCGTTCCTCAGGGAGCCTGCGGCGTCGATCCAGGCGATGGAGCCGCCCCCGGCCCCGATGGTAAGGACCTCGACGCTCGGGAACCGTATGGGGTATCCGTACTCGACGTACCAGTCGTTCGTGACGCGCGTCTCGCCGTCGACCATCACGGAGATGTCGGCGCTTGTCCCGCCCATGTCGAAGCCCACGGCGTTTTGGTACCCGGCGAGCCTGGCGATGTGGCCGCACGCGATGGCCCCGGCGGCGAGCCCCGAGGACGCGAGCCGTCCTCCCAGGCGCTCCACGGCCTCGGTGGTCATCACCCCGCCGCCCGAATGGAGGAGCAGGACGTCCCCCTCGTACCCGCCCTCCTTCATCCGCTCGGCGAGCCGCCTGGCGTACCCGCCGACGAGCGGGGAGAGGACGGCGTTCGCCACCGTGGTCGAGAACCGCTCGTGTTCGAAGATCTCCGGCAGCACCTCGCTGGAGGTCGAGACCGAGACCCCGGGGAGTTCTTCTCCGAGGATCTCCTTGACCCGCTCCTCGTGCCCGGGGTTCGCGTGGGAGTTCACCAGACAGACGGCGACGGTCTCGATGCCCCGGCGGCGGATCAAGTGCGCCACCCGCCGGAGCTCGTCCTCGTCCACGGGCTCCAGCTCCCGCCCGGAGTAGTCGACGCGCTCGGAGACCTCGAAGCGGTCGCGGCGCCTTATGTAGGGCGGGGCGACGTCCTTGTAAGCGTCCCAGAGGTCCTGCTTGGTACCGCGACGGATCTCGATCACGTCCCGAAACCCCTTGGTGGTGATCATCGCCGCCCTCGGGAAGCTGCGCGTGATCAACGCGTTGGTCGCCACCGTCGTACCGTGGGAGAACAGCCCGATCTCCCCCATCTCGACGCCAACCGCCCGTATGCCGTCGAAGACGGCGTCTATCGGGTCCTTCGTCGAAGACACCTTCCCGACGCGCGTCGTCCCGCTCCCGTCATCGAACACGCACACATCGGTAAAGGTCCCCCCGATATCTACCGCCACATGCAGCACCTGTTCGGCCCCTTTCCCAAGTCCCCCGACACAAAGAAGGCCGGCTACCCCGACCCTCTTTCGGTCCCTACCGTCGCACCCGACGCCTCCCCCTCTCCGCCCAAGCGGAACAAAAGTGCGTACATTTCGGTACACTACGCCGCGCGGAATTCCGGGTCAAGGCAAACGGTCGAGCCCGTCGCTATGCTCCGGAGATCGGTCCCACCAGGAGGGGCGCGTTCGACGGCCTTTTGTCGCCGGGCCCGTGCGCGGTACGAGACGACTTTGGAGCTGCCGTGAGGAGGGAGATGGGCGGCGGGAGAACGGGCGGCGCGGGTACCGTCGGGGCTGTGCTGGTCTTCCTCGGGGCGTTGAGGGGTGCGGGACGCGGGGCTGCAATCCTTCGTCTCGCGGCGTTTGCAAGGGTGGTGGTAGCGGCG
>CADCVI010000219.1 GCA_902806105.1 uncultured Rubrobacteraceae bacterium | reverse complement strand
ATCTCGTGCCGCTTGGAGGCGGCCAAGGGCATCGCCCTCTTCGCGCCCCCTCCGGCGTCGGGCTTCTCGTAGCCGTAGATCTCGCGGACCTGCGCGAGGATCCTCCCGCAGGTGGCGCGGCTGAGGTTAAAGCCTTTCTGCTTCAAGGCGGCATGGACCCGGAAGGCGCCGATCTGCGGGTTCTGGGCCAGTTTCCTAACCTCCTCGATGGCCGCGAGGGTTACCTTCCTCACCCCGGCGGGCCCTTCCATAGGGTTTGTCTGCAAGAGCCCCCGCGCCTTCCTCCCTGAATCTCTTCAGGATCTTGTAGACGGTAGAGCGCCCGATGCCGAGATAACCGGCTATGGACTTCGCGCTCCAGCCGTCCACCCGCAGCTCCACGATGGCTGCTCTTCCCTGGCCTGGCGAAGCCACCTCCATCTCGTGGTAGGGGAGATAGGTTCTCTCCAGCTTCAGCGGAATCGCTTCCTCGTCGAGAACCCGCTTTACGGAACGCACGTCGGGCTTTCTACCAAAGCACGCGCGGACTATGTTGGCTATCTCGTTCAGGTTGAAAGGCGGGTATTCGGCCTTCAGGTCCACGATGAGCCTTCGAATGTTGGGTGGAAGCCTTCGCCGCCTCCTGGCCTTCTCGGTCTCGAACAGACCCTCCATACCCTCCACCTCGAAGCTCCGTATCCGGCGCTGGAGTGTGCGCTCAGAGACGCCGGTCTCCTCGGCACGCTCGACCTCAGAAGTGCCGAAGAGCACAGGCTGACGTATCCGCTCGTATTCGACCTGCTCGGGCCACCAGCACAGCGGCAGTATCTGTTGCCAATCGTTGGTGGGCTCGACTCGCGGACGCTCTCTGACCATGCGCTTCCCCCCTCGCTCCTGGGCAACGCAGGCCGTACTCCCGCTCTACTTCATCCTCCCCCGAGCGAGCGTCACAACAGTTTTCCTGAGATTCAGAAGCATGCCACGAACAAGATTCTCCCGCCATCTTTGTGACAGCTATGTGTCTACGACTTTGTGGGTAGGTCTGCTTTGAACATCCGGTAGATCGCTTACGTATAACGCATGTAAGAGGCACGATCCGTGCCCATGAATAGGGCGGTTCGCAAGCGGGACCGTTCAAAGAACAGGGAGTAATATATGAAGAGGTCAATGCTGATCATGACGCTCGGGATGCTCGGCGTCATGATGCTGGCGACGACGGCCGCGTCGGCCTCGCGTTACTACGACGGCGGAGGCTACGACGGCGACGGCTCCTACCGGGGCGACCAGCCACGGCGGGCCGTCTCCTACATAAACCCGGACAACGGGGTGGCGACCGAGAACCCCGACGTCAACGACAACTCCAACTGCAACACACTCGACCGGTACGCCGTGCAGAAGCTCAGTAACCCGGGCATGGCGAACAACGACGTCCACAACGACGCCTGCTTCTTCGAGGGCTACCGTTCAAGTGGCGCAGTAAGCCAGGTAGACGGCCGTCCCGTGAGCGATATCGACGCTCCGGCGACGTTCGACTCGTTCGGCGTGGGCTCCATAAGCGCGTGCCCCGATCCCGACGGCGCGGGCCCGAAGGTCGCCCGTCTGAGCGACCGCAACGGCGACGGGCGCATGGATCGCTGCTTCCAGTCCGGCTACCAGGACAAGGGGCAGTTGGGCGTCTCGGACGTGGCCGGGGATTTGGAGTTCCATGCGCGCACGAACAACGACAGCGCCGCGGGCCGCCAGACGGTCGTGTGGGGCTACGACCCGCAGGCCAACGGCCTCTCCGACACGGACGTCAAGGACACCATAAAGATCGACTGGATCCGCTAACTTGGCATCTTCCGCACTGCACAAGGCGAGGGTGGCCCCGCTCCCGAAATCGGGAGCGAGGCCTTTCTGCCATATTCGGTGAGCTGCGCTCCTTCCGGAGAGAGCGAGGGAAACTTCTCGAAAAAAGGTCGGGTATCGTGAACGATTTCAGACTCACTTCTGTATGATTCGGTGTCACGTTGGGCTAGGGTGGCAAAGCGACGGCGAGTACACACGGCAGTGCGGCGACCGCCTTGTGGGAAACGAAGGGAGCAATTTTGAAGAATCGGGTCCGGTTCGTGGCATCGTGGAGCGCGTGGCCGTTCGGCAGGCTTCGCCAGTAAACGAACGTCGCCACCGGCCGAACCCTTACAGCAGTATGAGGCGTACACGCGGCAACACCCTCAAGGACGAGGCGGGGTTGCGCGCGGCCTACGCCGCGCACGCGGGCGAACTCTACCGGATGGCCCGGCGTACCCTGGGGGACCACGGCCTGGCGGAGGAGGCGGTGCAGGAGACGTTCCTCAGGGCGTGGCGCGCAGCCGACCGCTACGATCGGAAGGCGGGCTCCTTGAGGACGTGGCTCTTCGCCATCGCCCGCAACGTTACGATAGACCTGCTCAGGGCGCGCCGTTCGCGCCCCGAGCCCGTCGAACTGGACACCGAGCGCGCGGAACATGCGAAGCACACGAGGACACAGGGGATCGACCCGTTCGAGACGAAGCTCCGTTCGTGGGAGATCGAGGAGGGCTTGCGGCACATCAGTGAAGAGCATCGTCAGGCGATCGTGGAGACCTACTACGGAGGTCGCTCAAGTGCGGAGGTCGCCGCCGAGCTCGGGGTGCCGGAGGGCACCTTGCGCAGCCGCCTGTTCTACGGGCTGAAATCCTTGCGGCTGGCGCTGGAGGAGAGGGGATGGTCGAGGTGAGCGCCGAGCACGAACGCTTCCGGGAGCTGCTCGGCGCTCACCTGCTCGGCGGGCTCGACGGGGAGGAGCAGCAGGCCTTCCTGCCGCACCTGAACCGCTGTCCCATCTGCCAGGCGGAGGCGAGGGAGCTGGCGCCCGTGGTCGCGGCGCTCGCGGAGGCCGCCCCGTACGGCGTCGAGGAGACGCCGGAGCCCCCCGCCGATCTCGAGGAAAGAACCTTCGCCCGGATCGAGCGGGAGCGGTCCAGGGACCGCGCCAGCGCTCGGCGGCAGGGACTGTTCCGCCGGACGGCGCTGGCCGCGGCGGCGGCGCTGATCGTCGTGGCGGGTCTCGTACTGTACCCCCGGCTCTTCGCCCCCGAGGTGCCTATCGAGCCGGTCGGCTTCTCCGAGGTGGCCCCCGGCGTCGAGGCCGAGGCAGGTTTGATAGCGCACGCCTGGGGCACCGAGACTAGGCTGACGGCGTCCGGGCTCAGGGACGGCCAGACCTACAGGGTCACGCTCCTGAGCGAGGACGGGACCCAAGTACCCTCCGGCGCCTTTATCGGAACGGCTGATAAGCCGCTCGAGTGCAACCTCAACGCGGCGCTGCTGCGCCAGAACGTGGCCGGGCTCGAGGTCCGCTCGGCCAACGGCGAGTTGATGCTCTACGCCGAGCTCGCCGAAGACGCCCCGAGCGCGACCGGAGCCCCTCTCTAGCCGCTCTTCTTCCGTAGGTAGCCCGAAACCGTGGGGAGGAAGGTCCGTTGGTGTCAGCGGGCCGGTCCCGAGCTGATCGTTACATCTACCGGCGTACCCGGTCGAGCCGTCTCGCCCGGCGAAGGACTCTGGTCCACGACGTATCCTGGAGGCGCCAGATCATCCGGGACCTCGCGCTGTTCGCCCAACTCGAGACTCGCGTCTTCGAGCTCGGCGTCGGCATCGGCGGCGCTGAGGCCGACGAGGTAGGGGACATCCACATCTGCTCCCGGCGGGGGACCTTCGCCGACTACAATGGAGACCGCCCCGGCGTTCCCGCCGTCGGGAGCAGATTGGCCGATCACCCTTCCGGCGTCCTCCGGGGAGCTCTCGCCGAACCGGGTGTCGACCGCGAAGCCGGCCGAGAGGAGCTGCTGTTCGGCGTCTTCTCGGGGGAGACCTTCCACGGAAGGCGCTCCGGCCCGGTCTCCATTAGGGCCCGCGCCCGGCTCTTCTTGCGCGGCGGAACTGTCCTGGCTCGGGGGAGACCGGAACAGATCCCCATCGGAGAACAACGCGAGGGCTACTCCCGTTACCACGAGCAGCGTCGCCAGCGCCCAGGGTACCAGGTGGTACCGTGTTCGCGTGCTACGCGACGCTGCCTCCCGTTTGGAAGGTTGTTCCGGTGCGCCGTACGGCCCTGCAAGGATGGAGGCGGGCCCGCTGGCTTTGGGGGCAGGGGGTTGCTCCGACGTGCGGTCCGGGTCTTCGCCTCGAACAGGCCGGGCGGTTACCGAACCGTTGTCTTCCGGGGTTCGTTCGGGTTCGCGGTCCGATCCCTCGGGGGTAGGCGTGGCCGCCGGTCCGCCGCCTTCCGGCTCGGGGTGCTCCGATACATTACGGCCTCGCTCCTCATCGACGGGCCGGTCGGGCACGAATAACGAGTTGCTGACCCTCGGTACGGGGGGAAGATCCGGGTCTTCGGGCGCAGCCGATGAGTCCGTGACCTCGGGAGCGGGAGGCCGCTCCGTCTCGCGATCCGGCTCCACTTCGTGGACGGGTCGGACGGGCACGATGATCGTACCGTCCACTTGCCGAGTTGCAGGCTGGTCTGCTTCGCGGTCCGGTCCTTCCTCGAAAGCGGTTCGAGCGGGCGTAACCTCCGAGCCGCTAGTCTCCAAAGCGGGAGGCCGTTCCGGTTCCCCTTTAGGGGCAGGCGTGATCACCGGGCCACTCCTCGCGGCGACCGGGGGAAGCTCGTCTCGCAGCCGTTCCAGGTCCGCCATGAGCTCCGCCGCGTCTGTGTGACGCTCCTCGGGGTC
>CADCVI010000218.1 GCA_902806105.1 uncultured Rubrobacteraceae bacterium | reverse complement strand
ATCGAGGCGCCCGGCGTCCTGGCCGGCGAGGTGGCTGCCGAGGTCCTTGCCCCCGACGCACTCAACCACGATGAAAGGCACCTCGCCGTCCTGGCTTATGTCGTAGACCTTGACGATGTTCTCGTGGTCGAGGGAGGCCATCGCCCGCGCCTCCTGCCGAAAGCGGGCCTGGAAAGAGGGCACCTCGGCGTAGTGGCGGTGCAGGGTCTTGAGCGCGACGGATCGGCCGAGGATGGCGTCCTGCGCCTTGTAGACGACCGCCATCCCGCCCGAACCGAGCGTGCTCTGCACCCTGTAGCGTCCCGAGAGGACGGTTCCTACCGTGGTCTCCAGCGCCTTACCACCTCTGGCCGTACCGAACCCGTAATGCAACGATTATATAGCCCACGACGCCCCTCAGAAACGGCATCGCGAGGGAGATAACGACGTTACCCAACATGAGGGAGCATGTCAACGTCGGGTGCCACATGTTGGGGGCTCGCCTACGGGTCTCGGCCCGTCGGCGGACCGCTTTCAGGCTTCGGCCGTCGGCTTTCAGTGATGGTGGCGGGCCGAAACTCCGTCCAGCGATAGTGCCATATCTTGGAGCGGGGCCCGCGAGCGCGTTACATCCGCCACGACGGTCCGTCAGGCCCAAACCGGCCGACCGCTGAAAGCCGGTGGCCGAAACCTTTAATATGCGCTCTTCCGGCCCCAGAACCCCAGAGGAGATATGAAGACGAGCTTTGACGAGTACCTGCGCTACGAGGATCTCACGCGGACCCTGCACGCCCTCGCTGAAGAGCACCCGTCCCTGTGCCGGGTCGCATCCATCGGCAAGAGCGTCGAGGGGCGGGAGATCTGGCTCGTCGAGCTCACCAACGCCCGGACCGGACCTGCCGACGAGAAGCCCGCCTTCTGGGTGGACGGCAACACCCACGCGGGCGAGGTCACCGGCTCGATGGCCGCGCTGTACCTGATCGAACACCTGCTACAGAACCACGGCCCGGACGACCTGGTCAACCGCCTCCTCGACGAGCAGGCCTTCTACGTCCTCCCCCGCCTCTCCCCCGACGGCGCCGAGCGCTACCTGACCTCGCCCCACACCCTGCGCTCCAACCCCCGCCCGTGGCCCGAGCCGGAGCCCGAGCCGGGCCTCCAGCCCGAGGACGTCGACGGCGACGGCCACGTCCTTCAGATGCGTGTGGATGACGAGCACGGCGAGTGGCGCGTCTCCGAGGGGGACGCCCGTCTCATGGTCCCGCGCGCCCCGGACGAGGCGCAGCCCGGAGCCACCTATTATCGGCTCTACAAGGAGGGCGTCTTCAAGGACTACGACGGCTTCAGGCGCAAGATAGCGCGCCCGTTCCACGGCCTCGATATGAACCGCCAGTACCCGTACCGCTGGCGCGAGGACGCCGACCAGGGCGGCGCGGGTCCCTACCCGCTCTCGGAGCCGGAGTCCAGGGCGCACGTGGACGCGCTGCTCGCCAGGAAGAACGTTTTCTCTATACACAGCCACCACACATTCTGCGGCGCCATACTCAGGCCCTACTCCGACAGGGACGACAAGGAGATGCCCGACCACGACCTCGCCGTCTACAAGGCCATAGGCGACAGGGGGACCGAGATCACGGGCTACCCCAACATCTCCGTCTACCACGACTTCCGCTACGAGGAGGACAAGTTTATAACCGGCGCCTTCGACGACTGGGCCTTCGACTACTACGGCGTCTTCGCCTTCACCGTGGAGTTCTGGTCCCTGGCCAGGGCCGCCGGCGTCGAGGTAAAGAACTTTATAGAGTTCTTCCGCAACCCGCCCGAAGAGGCCTCGCTGAAGATGCTCGCCTGGAACGACCGCGAGCTCGGTGGCGAGGGTTTCTCCCCCTGGACCCCCTTCGACCACCCCCAGCTCGGGCCCGTCGAGGTCGGCGGCTGGAAGACCAAGTTTACCCACCAGAACCCGCCCCCGAAGTTCCTCAGAGGAGAGTGCGAGAAGCTGGCCCGCTTCGCCCTCTCCCACGCCTCCACCGCCCCGCGCCTGACGGCGGATTTCCACACAGAGGAGCTCTCCCCCGGCGTGCGGCGTCTGGAGCTGCGCGTCGAGAACGCCGGCTACCTCCCGACGAACGTCACCCGCGTCGCCGCCGACAAGAAGCTCGTCAAACCCGTGAGGGCCGTCCTGACCCTGCCCGAGGGGGCGGAGCTCGTCTCCGGGGAGCCCGAAGTGGATCTCGGCCACCTCGCCGGACGCTCGGCGCTTGTGGGCGGCGGCTGGAAGGCCCCGGCGTTCTTTCAGGGCCTGCCGTCCGACCACGCCGGGCGGTGCGTCTGGATCGTGCGCGGCGAGGGACCGATAGGGGTCGAGGTTCAGAGCGAGAAGGCGGGGGTGGTGAGGCTCGAGGCTTGAGGTTCTGAGGCTTCGGGTTTGTTGCGTGAGGTGGTCGTGGAACGCGGGTTTCGGCGGCATGGGGGGTGCGCTGCCGGTGAGGGTCTGGGCGCGGGCAGGTTTGAAACCCGCTCCTACGGAGGGGTGTGCGGCGTTGGGTTGGCTGCCATCGGGTTATCGGCCGGACGTCTCGCTGTAGGACCTCGGACCCGGAACCTAGTTGATCTCCTCCACCCACGCGGCGGTCCAGCCGGTCTCCGAGCGGACGTAGTCCCCCCTCCACGAGACGCCCTTGAGACGGTCGAAGAGGCGGGCGGCTTCGGTTGGGTCTTCGAGGCCTATCTCGGCGCCGAGTTCCTCCACCTCGCTGCGGGGGACGTGGACCGGGATCTTCTCGAAGCGTTCCTTGAGGGCTTCGCGCATCCGGATTTGCTGCCGCCTGTCCGGGGTCCGGTGCCTCCCCTCCCTGATGGTCATGCCGACCTCCTGTGCCTGATGCTACTGCGACAAGTCTGTAGCTTCCGTCGCCATGGGGCTGTCGTCTAAAACACGTTGGCCGTTTTCGAGCGCCTCCAGCACTGCCTCGACGGGGCGTTCGCCCTGGTACGAGACAGCTATTTCCGAGTCCTCGTCCACGACCACGATGGCAGCAGCGCGGTCGGTGTTGCGGACGCCGTAGTCGCGGCTGACGCGACCGTTCCAGTCCGGCAGGATCACGAGGTAGTCCGCGGGATCCACGTCCGGGGGCAGCTCCCTCGCCGCCTGCTCGTAGGCGCGGGCGAGGACCAGGCCCACCGTCATCCAGTAGAGCGACGGAACGATGGAGAGATCTATGACGCTCGCTATAAAGACCTCTTCGGGGTCAGGGAAACGTTCGCGGACGGCGCGGTTCATCGCCCGCGCCGTCGGCGCCGTGCCCTGCAGGTGGAAGACGAGCACGACCCGGCGGCCTGCCAGGTCGCGCAGCCGCACGCGCCGTCCGGAGCCCGCCGCGAGCAGGTCGAAGCCGGGGGCCCGGTCACCGCTGTCGAGCCTCGCCTCCAGGCTAGCCCTTCTTCCTGCGCAGGCCGCCCTTCACGAGCGAGTAGCCGACGGGGACGACGAGGAGGGTGAGGAAGGTCGAGGTTATGAGGCCGCCGATGACGGGGATGGCCAGGCTGCTGGAGATCAGGGCGCTCCCCCCGCCGCCGAAACCGAAGGCGAGCGGCACGAGGGCGAATATGGTGGCGAGCGCGGTCATCAGGATCGGGCGTAGCCGAGCCCTTCCTGCCTCGTAGACGGCCCCGTCCACCGTGTCGTGGCGGTCTCGGGCGCTCTGGGCGAAGTCCACGAGCAGGATCGCGTTCGAGACGACGATGCCGATCAGGAGCAGCACGCCCAGCAGCGCTGGCAGGCTCAGGGCCGTTCCCGTGACGAGCAGCGCGCCGAAGGCCCCGGCGGTCGTGAGGGGGACGGCGAGCAGGATGATGAGCGGCGTTACGAGGGAGCCGAAGAAGACCACCAGGATCAGGTACACCAGCACGAGAGCCACCGCGATGGAGAGGATCAAATTCCTGAAGCTCTCCTCGATGTCCTCGCTCTCGCCCCCCACGGCCGCGGTCACGCCGTCTGGGAGGTCTAGCGTCGGCAGTGCCGCGTTTACCTCGCCCGAGACGGAGCTCGTGTCCTCCGACGTGATGGTGCCCGTGACGGTCACGGCCCGATCCCCATCCGCCCGGCTGATGGCGGAAGGCGCCTGGACCTCCCGCACCTCGGCCACGTCGCCCACGGTCTGCCCGGGGCCGAGGGGCAGTTCCCTTACCTCTTCGATGGAATCGACGGATCCCTCGGGCAGGCCGATGGCTACGGGCTCGTCCCCGAGTGTTACCTGCGAACCCGTGCCGCCGAGCAGGGTCCCGAGCGAGGTGGTAACGGCGCTCGGGGAGAGGCCGGCCCTTGCGGCCTCCTCGTCGTTGACGGACACCTCTATCTCGGGGCTGACCTCCGAGATGTCGCTCTGGACGTTGGTGATGTCGTCGTTCCCTTCGATCTCCTTCACGACGGTCTCGGAGGCCTGCCTGAGCTCGTCCTCGTTTCCGCCGGTTATGGTGACCTCGATCCCGCCCGTCGGCGGCCCCTGCTGCAGGACCTGCACCTGGAAGCCCTGGCCGTAGAGGTCGCGCCCCTCCCCGGCCAGCCTGCCGAGCGTCTTCTGCACGTTGGCGTTCTCCTCCACGACGATAAAGGCCTGCGCCTGGTTCCCGGTGCGCAGGGGAGAGTCCGGGTTGAAGTTGTCCTCGCCGCCGATGGAGAGCTGGTAGCCCTCGACCCCGCGGTCCCCGTTCATGAAGTCCTCGAAGGGCCTGAGCCTCTCGCTGGTCTCTTCTATG
>CADCVI010000217.1:1901-4800 GCA_902806105.1 uncultured Rubrobacteraceae bacterium | reverse complement strand
GCGCCAGTGCAGGAAGGTTATGGTGCTACCGCCCCCCTCACCCTCCCCGCCCGCGTAGAGCGCACACCCCGACAGGGCGAGCATTACAGGGACACAGACCGCCACGATCAGCCAGCTTCGAAACATCTTGTTCCTCTCCCCGGCGCCCCTGGAGCAGACGCTTCGCTATCCCCTAAATGAACCGCAGTACGATACCCGCTCCGTACGCTCTAAGCAAACGAAAGCCATCCCGTAGGGACCGGCCTCCTACCCGGACGACTTGTGGCCCCAACCCGGTCTTTACCTTTGCTGGTGATGCGACAACAAGGTTCGACGGCCGCTTGCGCCTTTTCGTGGTCCGTCGAGGCGCCGTTTAAGGTCGCTTTACGAGTTCGCACGAGCCCGCGTGGAGCAGACACCCGCGCACGGGAGGCAGGGTCTGTGCCGCCCATGCACGGGTGTCCGTCGGTTTTAGCCGGTTCGGTTCCAGGGTTGTAGTTCAAGCCTCATGACGCCCCCTAGTGGGCGCACGGACGGCGAGTAGATTCTACCCCGTCGCCCCGTTCGAGCCGGGACGCGTAACCGCACCTTCGGAGGCGGAGCCCACGAGGGCGGCGTACTTGGCGAAGACGCCGGTCTCGTAGCGGGGCAGCGGGTCGGTCCAGTCCTTGAGGCGTTCCTCTATCTCTTCGTCCGAGAGGTCGACGGAGAGGGTGCGGTTCGTGACGTCGAAGGTGATCCTGTCGCCTTCCTTGAGCGCCGCTATGGGGCCGCGGTGGGCGGCTTCCGGGGCGACGTGGCCGGCCATGAGGCCGCGGGTGGCGCCGCTGAAGCGCCCGTCGGTTAGGAGCGCTACGTGCTCCCCGAGGCCCTGCCCGACGAGGGCGGCGGTAACGCCGAGCATCTCGCGCATACCGGGGCCGCCCTTCGGGCCCTCGTAGCGGATGACGACGATGTCGCCCTCGACGATGCGGCCGTTCTGCGCCGCGTCCATCGCCTCCTCCTCGGAGTCGAAGACGCGCGCCGGTCCCTCGTGGCGCAGGCGCGTGTAGCCCGCGACCTTGACGACGCAGCCCTCGGGGGCGATGTTGCCCTTGAGGATCACGAGCCCGCCGGTCTCCTTGAGCGGGCTGTCTACCGGGACGACGACCTCCTGTCCGGGCGTCTCCTCGGCCCCCTCGACCTCCTCGGCGATGGTCCTGCCGGTCGGGGTGAGCGCCTCGCCGTCGACGAGGCCAGCCTCGACCATCCGGCGGCCCAGCAGGCGCGAGCCGCCCGCCTTGTCGAGGGCGACCGCGGTGTAACGGCCGCCCGGCTTCATGTCGGCGATGATCGGGGTCTTCTCGCTCACCCGGTCGAAGTCGTCGATGTCGAGCTCGATGCCCGCCTCGCGGGCGATGGCGAGGAGGTGCAGGACGAGGTTCGTCGAGCCGCCGGTCGCCGCGCCGGCCGCTATCGCGTTCTCGAAGGACGTCTTCGTGAGGATGTCCTTCGTCGTAACGCCGCGCCCGAGCATCTCCATGACGAGGCGTCCGGCCTCGACGCAGGTCTCGTCCTTGCGAGGGTCGTTGGCCGGGGGGCTCGCGGAGCCCATGGGGGAGAGGCCGAGAAACTCGAGGACCATCGCCATGGTGTTGGCGGTGAACTGGCCGCCGCAGGCACCCGCTCCGGGGCACGCGCTCTCCTCGACCTCTTTAAGCTCCCCGTCGCTGATGCGGCCCGCCGCGTGGGCGCCGACAGCCTCGAAGACCTCCTGAATGGTGATGTCCTGGCCCTTGTAGCGGCCGGGGTCTATGGAGCCGCCGTAGACGATGAAGCCGGGGATGCCGAGCCTGACGAGGGCCATCGCGGCGCCGGGGAGGGTCTTGTCGCAGCCGACGATGCAGACCATCGCGTCGAACATGTGGCCGCGGCCTACGAGCTCTATGGAGTCCGCGATCACCTCGCGGCTCACGAGGCTTGCCTTCATGCCCTCGGTGCCCATCGTGACGCCGTCAGAGATCGCGATGGTGTTCAGCTCCATCGGCGTGCCCCCGGCCTCGCGGATGCCCTCCTTGACCCTCTCGGCGAGCCTGCGCTGGTTGAAGTTGCAGGGCATCGTCTCGATCCAGGTGTGCGCCACCCCTATTATGGGCTTGCTAAGCGCCTCGTCGTCGAAGCCTATCGCCTTGAGCATCGAGCGCGCCGGGGCCCTGTCGCGGCCCTCGAGGAGCGCGCGGCTCTTGTGCCTGAGATCTGTTTTTTCCACGGTGTCTCCGTTCTGGTACGCTGGCCCTCCTGATCTCCATACTACAGCGTGACCCCGAAAAATACCCGGAATTCCAGCGCGGCTGGGCCGAACGCCCCCGCCCTACGGAGCGGCGTACAGCTGCTTCTGGGGGACGACGTGCGTCCGGTAGCCCGCGTAGTCCCACTGGAGCTTCGCCACTGCGCCCCCGCCGTTCTCGTAGTACTCCATCCTGATCTCGCAGCGCTGGCCGGCGGTAAGCGGGACGGGGGCGGACGACCTCCGGTCGCTCACCGCGTGGTACGTCCAGTCGTCGACGACGAGCCTGCCGCAGACCCAGAGCCTGACGCCGTCGTCGCTCGTGGTCACGAAGTTGTAGTTTGCGGTCTCGGGGGCCTCGATCTCGCCGGTCCAACGCGCCGAGAAAGTGTCCGCCCCGGTTAGCGCCGTGCCCGCGGCTTTGCGTCCCCGCCTCGCGACGGGTTTGCCTTTTCGGGGGTGCTCCACCGTTGTCGGCACGCAGGTTCGTTTACCTATAGCTGAGGAGGCTTGTGCGAGAATCGTCGCCGTGAAGGGGGGACTGGACGCGCGGGTACTGACGGCCATCGCAGTGGTGCTCGTCATATGGGCTTCGGCGTTCGCCGGGATACGGGCCGGTCTGGAGGGCTACTCGCCCGGGCACCTCGCCCTGCT
>CADCVI010000217.1:0-1769 GCA_902806105.1 uncultured Rubrobacteraceae bacterium | reverse complement strand
GGCGTATGCCACTGCCGCTCCTGAGGGACGTTCCCGCCATCCTGCTCGCCGGGTTTCTCGGGTTCACCGTCTACCACGTCGGGCTGGCCTACGGGGAGGTAACGGTCGAGGCCGGGGCGGCGAGCTTGATCATCGCCTCCGTGCCGGTTTTTACGGCGCTGCTTGCGGTCGCCCTCCTCGGGGAGAAGCTCGGTGCGTGGGGGTGGGTGGGGAGCGGGGCCAGCTTCGCCGGGGTAGTCCTGATCTCCGCCGGAGAAGGCGGCGGCCTCTCCCTGGACCCCGGCGCATTCTTCATTCTCCTGGCCGCCGTCGGGGAGAGCTTCTTCTTTGTTCTCCAGAAGCCGTACCTGAAAAAGTACGGCACCCTGCGGTTCACGACGTACTCGATCTGGGCGGGCACCCTGTTCATGCTGTTCTTCTCGCCCGGTCTCGTGGGCGAGGTGAGGGCCGCGCCGCTCGACGCTACGCTGAGCGTCGTGTACCTCGGCGTCTTCCCGACGGTGGTCGCTTACCTGGCCCTCGGGTACGCGTTCTCGCGCATGCCCGCCTCGGCCGCGGTCAGCTTTCTGTATGTGATCCCGGTGCTCGCGTTCCTTATCGCGTGGGTCTGGCTCGGCGAGGTGCCCACGCTCCTCTCGGTCGTCGGTGGCGCACTCTCGATCTGCGGCGTCCTGCTGGTGAACGCCAGGGGCCGCCGGAACGCGTGACGGTAGAATTCGTCCGGATAAAAACCAGCAAAGGTAGTTCTCATGGAAAAAAGCAAGCAGGGCGAGGCAAGGCGTATCCACCCCGGCACCCGCATAGGACACGTGCACCTCAAGGTCGCGAACATAGAGCGGGCCCTCGGCTTCTACCGGGACATCCTCGGTTTCGAGGTGATGCAGTGGTACGGCGAAGACGCGGTCTTCCTCTCGGCCGGCGGATACCACCACCACATCGGCCTCAACACCTGGATGAGCCGGGGCGCACCCCCGGCCCCGGCGCGGTCCGCCGGCCTGTTCCACCTCGCGATCCTCTACCCCGAGCGCCGCGAGCTCGCCCTCGCCCTCCAGGCCCTCGTGGACGCCGGCTACGCCCTGGATGGTGCCTCCGACCACGGCGTCTCCGAGGCCCTGTACCTCCGCGACCCGGACGGCAACGGGGTCGAACTCTACTGGGACCGTCCGCAGGAAGAGTGGCCCCTCACCGAAGACGGCGGCCTCAACATGTTCACCCGCCCCCTAGATCTCCGCGGCGTGCTGGCGGAGCTTGACCGGAGGGGAGACGGGGCCTAACACGTGCCGCACGGGGGAAGTGCTAGCAATACTCGACGAAGGATAGAGAGCAACCTTGTAGCGGGCTCCCAGGGATCAGAAGGTCCGTCTCCCCGCGAAGAATCTCCTGCAAGGGGTAAGGCGTCCCGGTGATGAAGTCTCGTAAAGGTTCCACGCTCGAAAGCGTGGGGCGCGAAGAGTTGGTCCTCCGGTCGTCTCCGCCGCCGGACGCTACTCCTCTTCGGCGAGGACCAGCGTGGCGTGTGCCGCCGCGTCGGACATCTCGTCCACGGCGCGCGGGTTGACGTTCTCGATGGTGTCGCATGCCTTGTGGTAGCAGGGATCGTGGGGCTCTGCCGCCTCCCCGCCGTAGAGGGTTGCTTCCTCCTCCGTTTTCGTCCCTTCGGCCCCCGAGAAGAGCCCGCCGACGGGCACCCCCGCGTCCCCGAAGGGACCGTGGTCCGAGCGGCCCTCCAGGGTGGAATCGGCCCGGGCTTCGAGGCCCTGGGAGGCGAA
>CADCVI010000216.1 GCA_902806105.1 uncultured Rubrobacteraceae bacterium | reverse complement strand
GATCACGCCGCCGACGCAGAGCACCGCCTTTAGCTCCTCGGACTCGAAGTGCTCGTCCAGCACCTCCGCAACGCTCTTCTTCGTGAGCGTCCGCCAGTCCTCCTCGCCCTCCGGCCCGTCGAAGGCGCGCTCGACGTCCTCCGGGGTGGGGGACGGGAGGTCGAGCAGCGGGCGCATCCTGGCGATGATGCGGTCCCACATCGCCCAGTAGGCGTCGTAGGCCGCGACGTCCCGGCGGGAGAACTTCGCTATCTGCTCGGCGGTCTTCTCCCCGTCGAGGTAGGAGATCAGGTACCGGCCGTCCGGGAAGGGGATAAAGTACTGGGGGTCGAGAGGCCTGACGTCGTAGCCGTGACGGACGAGGTCGAGATCCCGTATAACCTCGGGCAGGAGCAACTGGCAGACGTAGGAACAGGTCGATATCCTGTACCCCGGCCACGGCTCCTCCGTTACGGTGGCCCCCCCGATGATCTCCCGCCGCTCCAGAACGAGGACCTTTCTGCCGGCCTTCCCCAGATATGCGGCGGCGATCAGCCCGTTGTGCCCGGAGCCGACCACTATCGCGTCGTAGCGGACGGATGTCCGTTCAGCCAATCCCGGCCTCCTCGAACTCTCTCCTGGTGAGCTTCATCAGGTGCTCGGGCTCGGGCTCTCCGGGGGCCTGGATGGTCTTGAAGAACCGGAAGCCCGCCTTCTCGTAGGCCCGTATCGCGGCGACGTTCTTGGGCTCGGGCCCGATGACGCACACCTCCACGCCCGGGTCGGCGAAGACGTGCTCGGAGAGGAAGCGCCGGATGACGTGGCGCCCGAGGCCCCTGTAGAGGTACTCCGGCTCCCCGATGAACATGTCGACGCCCGCCGAATCTTCCACGTCTACCAGGCTCGCGTACGTCTCGTCGTCTTCGGCGGAGATCCGGTACGACTGGACGTAGCCGATGGGATCATCCCTGTGCAGGATCAAGAAGGTCTTCGTCCCCTCCCCGCCCTCGATGGCGGGAAGGTAATGCTCCTCGACCTCCGCGTACGAGTTCCCTTCCGCGTACCACCAGCGCCGGACGTGCGGGGCGTTGAGCCAGCGGTGCATCAGCTCCAGGTCAGACGCCTGGAGCCTCCTGAAGGAGATCTCGCGAGGGTCTAACTTGTCCTCGACCGGCACTCCGTCCCTACCGGCTAGTACCGGCAACGCTCGACGGCCTTCTGGAGCTTTGCCCTGGCGTCCGCCCGCAGCACGGGGCCGTGGGCCATGACGACGGTCGTGAAGTTTTCGGCGAGCAGCTTCTGGGCGGAGTGTTTCGCGAGCGGCGGGTCCGCGCAGAGGGCCTTGCGGACGCCGACGCGTATCCTGCGGGGCAGGCAGCCGAAGGCGTCGGCGGTGAAGAGCAGGCCGTCCGAGTCCCTCAGCAGCGAGGCGTGTCCGAGGGTGTGGCCGGGCGTGGAGATCAGGCGGAAGCCCGAGACCAGGTCGCCCTCTCGCAGCACCCTACCCACGGGTACCCCGGGCGGTTTGGCGTTGCTGGACATGCGGCGGAAGAACGCGTTGCTCGGGGGATCCAGGCCGCGCCGGCCGGAGATCACGTCCGCCTCGTGCGCCGTCGAGCCGACCTCCGCTCCCGGCGCCCACTCAAGGAGTCCCTTCAGCCCCCCCGTGTGGTCGTCGTGCTGGTGGGTGATAAAGATGCGCTTCAGACCGTCCGGCCCCGAGCCGAGCGACGCTATGGCGTCCTTGATCCTCTCCACGCTTCCCGCGACGCCCGTGTCGACGAGGGTCAGGCCGTCGTCGTTCTCTAGGAGCAGGACGTTTATGGCGTTCTTGAAGCCTATGGCGTCCACCCTGTGGACACCTGGCGCTATCTTCTCCGGCCCGTTCGTCACGTTACATCACCCTCTGTCCCGGCTCTTCGCCCTTGCCGTACGGGTACCACCACTCCTTCTTCTCGACCCTCGGGTCGATGTGGACGTGCTTGGACTCCTGGAAGGCCTCGAGGCCCTCCCGGCCCAGCTCCCTGCCGATGCCGCTCCCGCCGTAGCCGCCGAAGGGGGCGGCGTCGTTGTCGGTGAGTGGGTCGTTGATCCAGACCGTCCCGGCCCGGATGCCCCTGGCGCACCTGAGCATCTTCTCGAAGTCCCGCGTGTACACGTTCGCCCCCAGCCCGAACGGCACCGAGTTTGCGAGCTCGATGGCCTCGTCCAGGGAGTCCACCTCGACGACTGGCAGCACGGGCCCGAAGGTCTCGTCGCTCATCACCCTCATGGACGGCTCGACGCCCGTAAGGACGGTAGGGCGGTAGAAGAAGCCCCGCCCGCCGGGGCGCTCGCCGCCGGTGACGAGCTTCGCGCCCCTTTGGAGGGCCTGGCCCACGTGGTCCTCGACCTTCTCCCGGCCCTTCGCGTTGATCATGGGCCCTATGTCCGTCTTCTCGTCCATCGGGTCGCCGATGTTGAGCGACTCCGCGAACTCTTTGGACGCCTCCACGAAGTCGTCGGCGACCTTCCTGTCCACGTAGAAGCGCTCGGAGGAGGTGCAGACCTGCCCGGCATTGAGGCACGCGGCCCAGACGGCGCCCTGGGCCGCTATCTCCACGTCCACGTCGTCGCAGACTATAAAGGGGTCCTTGCCCCCGAGCTCGAGGTTCGCCCGCATCAGGCGTTCGGCGGCCGTGACGCCTACCCTGCGGCCCGTCTCCTGGCTGCCCGTGAAGGCCACCATGTCCACGCCGGGATGCCGCACGAGCGCCTCGCCCACGTCCCCGGCCCCGTAGACCGCCTGGAAGAGTCCCTCCGGCAGCCCCTCCATTAGCTCCATCATCCGCCGCGTCGCGAGCGGGGTCTCCTCTGAGGGCTTGAGGATGACGGCGTTGCCGGCGGCCAGCGCCGGGGCGACCTTCCAGGCGGCGAGCAGCAGCGGGTAGTTCCAGGGGACGATGCAGGCGACGGTGCCGACGGGCTCCTTTATGACCATGGCGAGCTGCTGGGGCTCGATGGGGGCGGGAAGGTAGCCGACACTGTCGCGTGCGATCTCGCCGTAGTAGTCGAAGCAGGCCGCCACCCACGTCACCTCGTCCCGGTTCTCGATAAAAGGCTTGCCGCCCTCGCCGGTCATGATCCGGGCGAGCTCGTCCGCGTGGGCGCGCAGCTCCGCGGAGATCTCGTGAAAGACCTCGGCCCTGTCGAGCCCCGCTAAGCCGCGCCACTCCTCGAAACCGCGCTTCGCCCTCTGGGCCGTCTCGTCCAGCTCCCGGCGGCCCGTCGTCGGGATCTCCTCTATGCTCTCTTCGGTCGCCGGGTTGACGACGGACAGCCGTCCGTTTTGTGCCATCTCTCCTCCGTTACCTCTGGTAGACCACAAAAGACGTAGCGTGGGCCACGGCGTCGTAGAGCGAGCGGGCGGGGGCGTTGTACTGCTGGGTGTGCCAGTAGACGCGGTCCGCGCCGCGCCGGTCGGCCTCGGCGTAGACGCCCTCGATCAGAAGCCGCCCGGCCCCCGAACCGCGGCCCCCGCGAGAGACGAACAGGTCCTCCAGGTAGCAGTAGGTCCCGGTCGTCCAGGTCGCCGGGTGGAAGACCGCGTGCGTCAGCCCGACTGGGTCGCCGTCGTCTTCCGCCACGAGCCCGAAGAACCCGTCTGTGCCTTCGCAGAGGCGTCGAAAGGTCGCCCGCGTCACCTCCTCGGCCGGCTCGTTGCGGTAGAAGGCGTTGTAGCCGTGCCAGAGGGAAAGCCAGGCGTCGCGGTCCGACTCGCGGATGGGGCGGACGGTCGTCAACGGCTCTCACTGGTTGGGGGGAGGCAGCGCGGCATCGGGGGTCCGAAAGAGTTGCGCGTCGTGTCGGGCGCGGTCGTCGGCATTCTCAGGCGTTCTCCTTGCGGACCAGGAGGCGGCTGCCGCCGAAGATCAAGAACAGCGTCGCCACGAGGACCACCGTCGAGAGCGCGTTGATCACGGGGCTGACGCCGAACTTGATCATGGAATATATCTTCAGCGGCAGCGTGCTCGACCCCACGCCGCTTATGAAGTACGTGATTACGAAATCGTCGAACGAGAGCGTGAACGCCAGCAGGCCGCCGGCCATGACGCCCGGCAGGATCAGGGGCAGCGTCACCCTGAAGAAGGTCTGCACGGGGCTCGCCCCGAGGTCCTGCGCCGCCTCCTCTACGGAGCGGTCCATCCCGGCGAGGCGGGCGCGTACCACGATGGTGACGAAAGAGATCGTGAACGCGACGTGGGCTATCACGATGGTCGTGATGCCGAGCTGGAAGCCGACGGCCACAAAGAAGACGAGCAGGCTCACCCCGACCACGATCTCGGGCATCACCGTCGCGGCGTAGATGGCCGTGTCGGCGACCGATTGGCCCCTGAAGCGGTGGCGCGAGAGGGCGAGGGCCGTCAGCGTGCCTATGACGGTCGCGATGAGCGTCGCTATGACGCCGACCGTGAGCGACGTCCTGAAGGCCTGGAGTATCGTCGGGTCGCCCAGGAGTTGCCCGTACCATTCGAAGGAGAACCCCGTCCAGACCTGGGTGCTGCGCGTCGAGTTGAACGAGAAGAATATGAGGACCGCTATGGGCGCGTAGAGGAATACGTAGACCAGCACGGAGCCGAGGAGCAGGCCCCAGTCCGGCAGCCCACCGATCGTTCCCTTGCGGGAGCTCTTGGTCGTGGCGGCCATCTAGACCCCCTCCAGCTTATCCGTGCCGACGCGGCGGATGTAGAACATGATGGCGACGAGCAGGAGGACGCCGAGAATTACCGAGAGGGCGCTCCCGAAGGCCCAGTCGCGCGACTGGAGGAACTGGTTCTGGATCAGGTTCC
>CADCVI010000215.1 GCA_902806105.1 uncultured Rubrobacteraceae bacterium | reverse complement strand
ATCGTCGAGGCGACCCGTGCCCACCCGGAGGTATCGCTCGGCGTTTCGCCGCGCGGGACCATAGCCCTCGTAAGGGCGGCGCAGGCGCGGGCGGCCACGAGGGGACGGGATTTCGTCGGGCCGGAGGACGTCAAGGAACTCGCGCCGGACGCGCTGCCGCACAGGATCTCCGTGCGCGGCGGCTCCTCCGGGGCGAACGCCGAAGCCGTGGTGGCCGAGGCCCTGAAGTCCGTCCCTTCGCCGGCGTAGCCCGGAGGAGAGCCGCCACGTGAGGAAGCTTCGAAAGCCGGTCTTCGCCGCCGCCCTCGGCATCGTGCTGTACCTGATCGCGACGAACGCCGGGGCAGGCTGGCTCTACGTGGTCTCGGCGACGATGGCCGCCGTCATCGCCGTCTCGGCGCTCGTCCCCAGGTGGAACATCTCGCGCCTCGAGATTTCGCGAGAGGCCCCCGTGGTCGCCACGGCGGGCGAGGACCTGTCCTGCTCCATGAAGCTCGTAAACGGGGGCCTCGCCGGACGGCACCTCCTGGAGCTTCGCGACGATCTTGCAGGCGGCCAGGGACGCGCCCTCGTCGAGAGGGTCGAGGGCCGGAAGGAGACGGTTCGGCGGTACGTGGTGGAGGGGGCGCGGCGCGGGATCTACGGCGGCGGCGAGATCACGCTGGAGTCCGGGGCTCCCTTCGGGATGTTCTGGGCGCGCAAGAAGCTCCGGGTGCCCTGCAACCTCGTCGTGTACCCGAGGACGTGGGCGGTCGCGGGCCTGCCCCCGTCGGCCTCCCTCGACGCCGAGCGAAAGGACCAGAGCGAGGCCCCGACGCTCCGCCGGGGGCTCGGCGGGGAGTTCTGGGGCATCCGCGAGTACCGGGCCGGAGACCCCGCCAGGCTTATCGCGTGGAAGAAGAGCGCCCGCGGGCTCGCGGCGGGGAAGCTCGCCGTCCTGGAGCTCGCCGAGGAGACCCATCCCCCGTTCGTCGTCGCCATGAACCTGGACCCGGCGGCCCCGAGGGAGGCGCGCGAGGCCGTCGTCTCGGCCGGGGCCTCCCTGCTCCTCTACGGGTTGAGGGAGGGCCGTGAGGTCCGGGCGAACGCCGGGACACAGCGGGTCCCGTTCCCGCAGGAGCCCGACCCGGACAAGGTCCTCACGTGGTGCGCGGGGCTGGACGCGAGCAGGCCGCCGGACCCGGAGGGCGCGAGCGTGGAGGTGCGCCCGTCCACGAGGAAGGCCAGGGGGGGCAAGCCGAGCCCCTCGGAGCTCCCCGGCGTCTCGGAGGCACAGGCCGTGGTCCTCGTCTCGTGCTACGAGCTCGCCGGAAACGCGCAAGGCCCCTGGATGACGCCGGATGAGGAGGAAGAGTTCGTGAGGGCGACCGAGGCGGGGGGCCGCCGGGTCACGCGGCTCGGCAGGGACGTCGAGGAACCGTGGAGGATCTCGTGAAGCTGGACCGGCTCGTCGGCGGCCTGAAGAGGGCGCACAAGCGCCAGCCGGAAGATTCGATCGAGCTAAGGGCGTGGGTCCTGGCGGCGGTGCTCGTCGGGGAGGTCGCGGTGCTCACGAGCGGCTACTTCGGCGTGTCGACCGGGGTGCTAGTCCCGCTGCTCACGATCGTCGCCTTCGCCGTCAGCTACAACCGGCGCCGGGAGAAGAATTACGTCATAAAGGCGATGCTGGCCTTCTTCGCGCTGGCGCTCCTCGCGGTGTTCTTCAGGGAGGTCCTCGCCTCGCTGTACGACACGAGGGTGCCGCTCGCCAGGCTCTTCCTGTGGATACAGGTTATCCACGCCTTCGACCTGCCGGCCAGAAAAGACGTAACGTACTCGCTGTTGAGCGGCCTGATCCTCGTAGCCGTCGGCGCCGTGCTCTCGACGAGCATCTGGTACGGGCTCTTTATAGTGGCCTTCCTGTTCTGTGCGTCCGGCGCCCTGACCCACATGCACCTCTCCGAGGCGCGCGAGAGGGCGGGCGTACCGGCGTCGCGCAGCCGCGGTCTGTTGCGGGGGATCGTCGTACCCGGCACGCTCGCGGTCCTGGCGGTCGGGTTCCTGTGCTTCTCCCTCCTGCCGCAGAAGCAGGGGATGAACTTCACGATGATGCCGACGAGCTTCTTCCAGCAGATACGGGCGGACTTCTCCGGGGGCGTGCTGAACTCCAGCTACGCTCCCCCGGCAGGAGGGGACCCGTTCGCAGGACCGCCCCAGGACATAGCCGCGGACTCGTACCACGGGTTCAACCCCTACATGGACCTCCGTTCGAGGGGGAGGCTCTCGGACACCGTCGTCATGAAGGTCAAGAGCCAGGAGCCGACGCCGTACCGGGGGGTAGTCTTCGACGAGTACAACGGTAAGGGCTGGGAGATCTCCACGGGCGCTGACGAGGGCTCGCTGGAGAAGCTCGTCTCCGACGGCCCGCGCTACGACCTCTTCGCCGCCCGCAACACCGAGCCGCAGCAGGGCGCGTCGAGGCAGGTCGCGCAGGTCTTCTACGTGGAGAAGGACGCCTCGAACGTCATCTTCGGCGCCTTCCGGCCCGAGACGCTGTACTTCCCGGCCAGCGGGATCAAGATAGACCCGTACAACTCCCTGCGCGCCCCGTACGAGATCCCCGAGGGCTCCACGTACTCCGTGATCTCACAGGTCCCGAACGCCTCCCCCGACGCCCTCCGCGCTGCGGGCACGGCCTATCCGGAGCCCGTCACGGAGAAGTACCTCGGGCTCCCGGAGGGGGGGCAGGAGCGCACCCGCGAGCTCGCCCGGGAGATCACGAAGGATGCGACCAACCCCTACGACGCCGTGATCGCCCTGAACGAGCACCTCAAGAACAACTATCCCTACGACCTCTCGATCGCGCCGCAGCGCGAGGAGATGGACGCCGTCGAATACTTTCTCTTCGAGGAGGGGCGCGGCTACTGCGAGCAGTTCAGCTCATCGCTCGCCGTCATGGCGCGCTCCCTGGGTATCCCGGCCCGCATAGCGACGGGCTACGTCCCGGGCGAGTACAACCCCTTCACGGGCCTCTACGAGGTGAGGGCCTCCGACGCCCACGCCTGGGTAGAGGTGTACTTTCCCGGCCAGGGCTGGTCGACGTTCGACCCGACCCCCGGCTTCGACTCGACGCCGTGGGAGTACCGGGAGCAGGGCAACCTCCAGGGGAGCAAGGCGCTCTCCTTCGTCGCCGCCCGGGCCGGCGAGGCCCTGGGACCCGTCATCAGGCCCGTCGGCACGCTCATGCGGGGCGTCGCGAGCCTGGACCCGGCCAGCATCATCGTCGCGGGCCTCCTGCTCGGCGCCACTGCCCTCGCGACCGTGTACGGCCGCCGCTACGTCGCGAAGAAGCGGCGCAAGCCGGACCCCAGATCCTCCGTCAAGGTCTCCGACGCCCGCCTGTACAGCCGTTACGGGGCGGTCTCGGCGGCCTTTGCAAGCGCGGGCCTGGGCCGGGAGGAGCACGAGACGCCGGAGGAGTGGTCCCGGAGGGCGGCGGAGGCGGCCGGCGAGCCGGGGGTGGCGCGTCTCGGGGAGATCTACCTGTACGCCCGGTTCCGGAACGCCGTTCCAGCCGCCCTGGTGGAGGAGTTCGACCGCCTGGAGCCCGAGGTGCTCAGGGCCGCCGAGAAGCTGCATGGGGAGACCTCTCTGAACCGCTGATCGGCGGCGTGGACGGCGGGCCGTCGACACCGGCTCGTGAGCATGATCGGGGCAGCTAGGGGACCCCGGACCGCTCCGGGGTCCCCTAGCCATTTCTACAGCCGTTTCATGATGCGTCAGTTGCTGATGAGGTCCCCCTGGGTCGACTGCGTCGAGGTTCTGGACCAGCCGAACTGGTAGACGCCCGGGCCGGTCCCCGCCGAGGTCCCGACGTAGTGGTGGTAGATCGCCTGTAGCCCCTGGCCCCCGTAGGGAGATCCGTCGGTCTTGAAGCTCGGGTAGCGGTAGAAGGCCTGGTGCAGGTGTACCTCGCCCACCGGGATGCTCGGGTCTCCCGTGTCCCCGGCGTAACCGATGACGGTGTCCGCGGTGACCGTAGCGCCCGGGCGGATGCCGGAGGCGAGGCTGCTGAGGTGAGCTGACAATCCGACGTACCGGCCGTCTGAGTCCCTGATGACGACGAAGATGCCGTAGTTGGCGTGAGAGGTGTTGCGACCGGCAAAAGTCACCGTGCCGCTCTTGAACGGCGAGAAGACGTAATCGCCCCTGTTCAGCGGGTAGTCGACGGCGAACTTGTCGTTGGTGTAGTAGGTCGAGGCGCACCGTCCGTAGCCCAGCGAGCCGTGCGTGTACTGGCCCCAGAAGTTCGGCCTCCCGATAACGGAGTAGCCGGTCGCTATACCGTCGGAGGTGCTCCTGTTCGCGCCGTAGCCGTGCTGGGTCTGGTAGAAGAAGGTGCTCGCCGACCTCCAGCAGCCCTCCTCGATCTGGGCCTCGCCGTACACCGGCACCGAGGACGCGGCGAGGGCCATCGCCCCGACCGTCGATCCCGAGTCCATCTTCGACGGGACCTTCCCCGTCGCCTCCTCGGCGGCGGCCCTTCGCGCTTCGAGCTCCTTGTTGGAGGGCTTGGAGGTACCCTTCCCGTAATGGGATTCGGCCTTCTTACCATCTTTGAGCCCGAGCGAGCCGATCGACTCGGAAGGTCCGTCGAACCTCAAGCTCGACAGGAGCTTCTCGTCCTCGGGGTCCAGGTTCTCGCCGTACACGTTGATCTGGTAGACGTAGCCCTCGTCCTCCACGTACACCTCGACGGACGGGGTGCTGCCCGGGATCGGGCCGACCGTGACGCCCTCGATCCTCTCCTCCCCGACCGGGATCTCCCCGCGTTCGAGCTTCAC
>CADCVI010000214.1 GCA_902806105.1 uncultured Rubrobacteraceae bacterium | reverse complement strand
TAACCGGCTTTTAGGCGACCAGACCAGAACTCCTAACAGGTTCGACAGGCAGGAGGAGGCGGGTGCCGCATGGTACTCGCCTCCCCCTGCCCATGTCGCTCGACGCGGTCATGATTGTCCCCGCGCCCCCGAGGCGCGGGCCGCTTAAGTACCACGGCATTCCGGCCGATAACCGTTCAAATGCTCACGAAGCAGAAACTGGCGGAGATGAACTCCCGGGGCTCGCGGCCGGAGGGGCGCACCCCGGCGGTCTACGCTGCCGTCGGCGCCGGGGTGGCGGCCCTGGCGGCGGCCCTCTTCGTCTCCTACGCGCTCGGCGGGGCGGTACTCCTGCTGGGGGCCGCGGCCGCCTTCTTGCTAGCCAGGAGGGGCTCCGGGGGGCCGAAGGTCGAGCTTTTCTACAACCTCGACGAGGCTGAAGGGGCGCGTTTCCTGGAGATCCGGGAGGCATGCAAAGCGCTCGCGGGGTCGGAGAGGATCTGGCGCGTCGGCGGGGATGGAGGGACGGCGGACGACGCGGCTCTACCCGTGGGCCCGAGGATCACGGCCTCCGTGGGGAGGCTGGAGACGCGCGATTTCTCGGCGAACGTGGAGATCTGGGGGGTCGGACTCGGCGGGGGGGAGAAGCTCTTCTTCATGCCCGAGTGCGTGCTCTCGTACAGGGACGGGTGCTACAGGGCGGTCTCCTACGCCTCGTTCGGCGTGGCCTACGGCCAGTCGCGCAGGTTCGAAGACGCCGAAGTTCCCGGGGATGCGGAGGTCGTCGGAGGAGACGAGAACCTCGCGGGGAGGGGCGGAACCCGGCGTGATGCCAGGGCTGCGGGGCATCCTGTCGTGGCTTACGGCCTGCTCGACATAACCGGGATTTCGAAGGGCGAGACCCTGCGCCTCCTGGTCTCGAACAAGGACAGGGCTGTAAGTTTCGCGCGGCCCTTCGGCGCTGGCAACGAAGGTTCGCGGGGTCAGGATGCGCGCACCGCCCGGGAGGCAAGGGCAAGGCGCAACGCCGAGGCCGAGGCCGAGAAGAACGGCGCGCTGTTCAGGGTCCTCGAAGTAGAGCCGGGGGCGTCCCGGGAGGAGATCCACGCGGCCTACAAGAAGAAGGCGAGGATGTACCATCCCGACCGGGTCGCCTCGCTCGCGCCCGAGGTGCGGGAGATGGCGGAGCTCCGGATGAAGGAGATAAACGCCGCGTACGACGAGATCAAACGCAGGAACGCCTCCAGAGCAAGGTAGTGGAGCGCCACCCCTGGGTACAGAGAGGCCCCGGGAGGGTTCTACCTGTCGTCGAGCATCGGAGGAGAGGGTTGGCGGAGAAAGGGTTTCGGCTACCGGGCTCGGGCTACGAAGAGCTCCTCAACATCATCCTGGCCTACGGCACCCGCGACGGGGCCTCCAACCCGGGCGACGTCGGCAAGCTCGACCCCGCCCACCAGGCGAGCGCCACCCGCAACAACGCCTTCCTCACCGGAATAGGAGTCCTTGAGGGCGGGGAGAAGAAGCTCGTCACGGACAGGGGGCGCGCCCTGGCCCGCTCCCTGTGGCGCGGCACCCCGGAGGAGGCGCGCCGCCAGTGGCGCGAGGTGGTCTCCACGGACGAGTTTCTCCAGAACATCGTCTCCGCCGTGAAGCTCCGGAACGGCATGTCGCGCGCCGCGCTGCTCGCCTACATCGCCAACGCCGCGCGCGTGCCGCGCAACAACCCCACGATGTCCGGCGCCGCCGCGGTGGTCGAGATCCTCAAGGCCTCGGGCCTCCTGAGGGAGGACGAGGGACGCCTCGTCGCGAGCTTCGGCGAGCCCCCGGTCCCCGACGACGACCTCCTCCCCGAGGATTCACCGGGCACCCCCGACGGCGAACTCCACATCTCCGTCTCCCCCGCCGACTCCCCCCGGCCGGACGCCCCCGCGGAGGTCTCCGAGAGCATCCAGCCCGACGCCGCCCGTGGCCCGGAGGCGCGCGTGGTCATTCAGGTTCAGGTTCGGTGCACGGCCGACGAGGTCGAAGAACTGGGCCCGAAGCTAAGGAAACTGCTCAAAGACATCTCCGGTCCGCTGGCGTAGATCGGGCCCCCGGGCGCCCTGGTACACGGCCCGGCTTGCGTGCACGCTCACAGGTCATAGAATGCGCTCTTCGTAAGCCGCAAGAGGTGCATAGAGAGAGGCTGTGGCATGCAAGAGAGGATACCGGAGGGGCTGAACAGGCTACCGGAACTGGCGCGGAACATACTATGGACCTGGCGTCCCCAGACACAGAGGCTCTTCTCGGGCCTGGACCCGGAGCTCTGGGAGACGACGGAGCACAATCCGGTACGCCTCCTTCACGAGACCAAGAACCTGCAACGGGCGGCGGAGGACCCGAGCCTCGTGGCCCTGTACGAGCTGGCGGTCGGGGATCTCGACCGCTACCTCGAGGGGCAGGGCACCTGGACGGGGCACGTCTACCCCAGGATGGATGCGAGCGTCGCCTACTTCTCCGCCGAGTTCGGGCTGCACGAGTCGCTGCCGATCTACTCCGGCGGCCTCGGCGTCCTCGCGGGCGACCACGTCAAGAGCGCCTCGGACCTCGGTCTGCCGCTCGTGGGCGTCGGCATCCTCTACGCCGAGGGCTACTTCCGCCAGCGCATAAACGCCGAGGGGCGCCAGGAGGAGGTCTACGAGCCCTTCGAGCCCGAGATGAGGCCCATAAGCCCCGCGGTCTCCCCCGACGGCGCCCCGGTCGTCGTGAAGATAGGGCTGCCGGGTCGGGATCTCCACCTCAAGGTCTGGCAGGTCGAGGTCGGACGCACGAGGATCTACCTTCTCGACGCCAACCTGCCCCAGAACGCGGAGGATGACAGGCTGCTCACCGCGCGCCTCTACGGCGGCGGCCAGAAGACCAGGATCTCGCAGGAGATGATCCTTGGCATCGGCGGCGTGAGGGCGCTCCGGGCCCTCGGCCTGCGCCCGAACGTCTACCACATGAACGAGGGCCACGCGGCCTTTCTGGGCCTCGAAAGGATAAGGGAGCTCGTCGCGGCCGGAGAGTCGTTCGAAGCCGCCGCCGAGAAGGTAGCCCGGAGCAACGTCTTCACCACCCACACCCCGGTGCCGGCCGGTCACGACGCCTTCCCGCCCGACCTCTTCGACGAGTTCGCCGCGGCCTGGCCCGAGGAGCTCGGCACGGACCGCGAGGGGCTCTGGGCGCTCGGGCGCAAGCAGGAAGAGTGGGGCGAGGCCTTCAACATGACCGTCCTCGCCTTCAGCCTCTCCCGGAGCCGCAACGCCGTCTCCAAGCTCCACCGCGACGTCTCCCTGGAGATGTGGAGCTACCTCTTCCCCGAGTCGTCCTCCGGCGAGGCGCCCATCACGGACGTCACGAACGGCGTCCACACCTGGAGCTGGCTCGCCCCCGAGCTCTCCGCGCTCTTCGACCGCCACGCGGGTGGCCGCGCGTGGCGCCGCGAGGTCGAGAACCCCGCCGCCTGGTCCTTCGTCGCGAGCATCCCCCCCGGCGAGCTCTGGCGCGCGCACGAGGAGACCAAGAGGGGGATGGCCCGCTTCGTCAACCACCGCCTCGACCTCCAGAAGGAGCGGACGGGCAGGAGCGTGGATCAAGCCATAAACCCCGACGCCCTCACCATCGGCTTCTCCCGCCGCTTCGCGACCTACAAGCGGGCGACCCTCCTCCTCTCCGACCCGGAGCGCCTCCGCGCGATCATCGGGGGCGCGGGCCGTCCGGTGCAGTTCGTCTTCGCCGGCAAGGCGCACCCGGCCGACGAGCCCGCCAAGGCGTTTATAGCAGCCCTCTACCGCGCCTCCGAGGAGGACGACCTGGCCGGGAGCCTCGTCATCCTCGAAGACTACGACATGAACGTCACCCGCCGCCTCGTGCAGGGGGTCGACGTCTGGCTCAACAACCCGCGCCGCCCCCTGGAGGCGAGCGGCACCTCGGGCCAGAAGGCCTCCCTCAACGGCGCACCGAACTTCAGCGTGCTGGACGGCTGGTGGCCCGAGGCCTACAACGGCAAGAACGGCTGGGCCATCGGCGAACCCATCGAGTACGGTACCGAGGAAGAGGGCGACCGCGTCGACGCCGAATCCCTCTACTCCACGCTGGAAAGCTCCCTCGTCCCGCTGTTCTACGACAGGGACGAGAAGGGCGTTCCCCTGGGCTGGGTCCGGATGATGAAGGAGGCCATCCAGACCATCGCCCCCACGTTCTCGACGCAGCGCATGGTCCAGGACTACGTTCACAAGCTCTACGTCCCGCGCGCCAACAGGGCGAGATAACCCGGGCCAACCTCTATCCAGAATACCCTGCGCCTCCGTCCCGGTGGATGCGGCCCGGGAGGGCACGGGGGTACGCCGGTCGAGGCTCGAAGAAAGGGGGAGGGGCTCCGGAGCCCCTCCCCCTTCGGCATGCGGTTACCTGCGGACGGTGTTCGCCCCGGAGGCTTCTCGTTCCTCCAGGGGCTCGGCGGCCAGCTTTATACGCTCGTAGCTCGTGCGGAAGAGCTCCAGGGCTCCGGGCAGGTCTTCCGTGTTTCGTATCCGGTAGCTCACCGTCGTCCGGCTGTTCGGGAACGCGGGGTGGGCGGTGGCTCTGCCGGTTCGGATCAGGTAATCCCGAACCTCCTTCGGGAAGCGGAAGTCGGCGTGGCCGTCGTCGTGGACGTGCCCGATCTGGCGGCGTCCTACCCTGTAGCCGGTCACGCCGACCCCGCCCGGACCGTCCTCGTCCCTCTTCTTCCATACCCCGGGCCAGCCCAGAACCTCGTGTTCGATGGATGCCAGTAGTCCGTCGTTCATTTCTTTCCTCCTTCGGTGTGGGGATGTGCGGGCAGGATCAGGTGCAGGTCCCCGAACTCGTGCCAGAGGTATCTCTCGCGCAGCGCCTCCTCGTAGGCGAGCGCGAGGTGCTCGCGTTCGGCGAGCGCCTCCAGCATCGCCAGGTGGCTGGAGCGCGGCTCGTGCAGTCCGGTGAGCATCCCGTCCACGGAGCGGACGGCGCGCCTTGGGGTCACGACCAGACCCGTCCAGCCTTCGCCGGGGTGAGTGACCCTATCCGGGCCCGTGACGGTTTCGAGCGCCCGCACTACCGTGGTGCCGACCGCCACTACCCGTTTGCCGTGCGCGCGGGCGGCGTTGATCAGGCGGGCGGTCTCGGGCGGGACGCGGTAGAACTCCTCGTAGGGCGGCTCGTCGTCCTCGAGGCTGGAGACGCCGGTGTGCAGGATCAGGGGCGCCACCCCGATGCCGCGGGCCACGAGACGCGTTACAAGCTCAGGCGTGAAGGCACGTCCGGCGGAGGGCATCTCGGCGCTGCCGGTCTCGGTGGCGTAGACCGTCTGGTAATACCTCGCGGGCCAGCGCTCCGCGACGTGGCCGTAGCGGATGGGGAAGCCGTGCCGGTCGAGATAATCCTTCAGGGGCTCGGGCAGGTTCAGGGTCGAGATCCAGAGCCGGGCGCTGTCGCGGTAGGGCGTGTGCAGCGTGGCCGCAGCCCCATCGGGCAGGCGGAGGATCTCCCCTGACTTCGCGTGCCGGAAGGGTTCCGTGGCGTCTCCGGCGGGCAGGCGAAGCTCGACCGTCCAGAGGTTTGCCGGCAGGCGGGTCGAGAGGTGCAACTCGACGGCCGTGCCGTCTTCGCGTTCGGCCTCCACTGCCGCGTTCATCGTGCCGCTGGTGTTGATGACGAGCAGGTCTCCGGCTTCGAGAAAGTCCGGAAGGTCGTGAAAACGGGCGTGCATGATCCGGTCTTCTCCCCTGCAAGAGACCATCAGGCGCACGTCGTCCCGGGAGAGGCCGCGGGCCTCCGGCGGCTCACCCGCCTCCAGCTCCGGCGGCAGCTCGAATTCGAGCGGGATGGATCTCTGGAACGTTCGGCCGTTACGCTCTGCGGAGAGGGGGTGAAACATCAAGATCCGTCACCCCCTCTCCGCGTGGCTGAGGGAGCGCGCTTCGTAGCGTGCGGACGGCAGATCGCCCGTGAGCAGCTCGATCAGGCCGGGCACGCTCTCCTCCGGCGGCGGACGGTCGCTTATGTCCTCGCCCGGGAACGCCTCCTGGTGCATCCGCGTCCGCATATCACCGGGATCCACCCAATAGACGAGCAGTTCCGGGTTCTCGGCGGCGAGTATGGACGAGAGCTGTTCGAGGGCGGCCTTGCTCGACCCGTACCCTCCCCAACCCGGGTAGGGCCCAACGGCGGCATCGCTGGTCACGTTGATGATGCGTGCGCCGGGCTTCAGCTCGTCCCTGACGGCCTGTATCAGGGCGAGCGGCGCGAACACGTTGTTGGCGTAGACGCCGGCGAGAACGTCGAGCGGGTAGTCGAGCAGGGCGGGCTGCGGGCTCGGGCCGAGGATGCTCGCGTTGTTGACCAGGGCGTCGAGGCCGCCGGCGTCCTTCGCGGCATCCGCGAGCGCCCCGCGGTGCCCCTCGTCCGTCACGTCGCCGGAGATGGCGAGAACGTGCGTAGACTTCGCGAGCTCGGCGCGGGCGGCTTCGAGGTCCTCTTCGCCGCGCGCGTCCACGATGAGGGTCCATCCGTCCGCCGCTAGGGTACGGGCGAGGGCGAACCCGAGACCGCGGGAGGCACCGGTGATCAGAGCCGTGCGGGGTCCTTGTTGCGTCATCTTGTCCATCCTTCCGTGGCTTATGCCTGGATGATGCATCGGGGGGAGCCCGGGGACATCGTGCGGAGGGACGGTCTCTCTCCTGTACGGAGGTACAGGTTCTTCAGGCGGGGAGCCGGATCAGGCCGCGCCGGACGGCTATCCTGACGGCTTCGGTGCGGTTCCCGGCGCCCAGCTTGCTCAGGAGCGAGCTTACGTGGAACTTGACGGTTCGCTCGGTGACGAACAGCCGCGCGGCGGTCTCCCTGTTCGAGAGGCCCTCGGCGACCAGCCGGAGCACCTCGAGCTCCCGGGGCGTCAGGGCGTCGGGGCTCCGTTCGTCCTGCTCCACGTGCCGCAGCAGCGTGCTCGTGACGCCGGGGCCGAGCAGCGAGCCCCCGGAGCGGATGGTGCGGATGGCCTCGAAGAGCTCCTGGCGCGACGCGCCCTTCAGAAGGTAGCCCTTCGCCCCGGCGCGCAGGGCGCCCAGGATGCGCTCGTCTGTATCGTAGGCGGTGAAGACGAGCGTCTTGGCCCCGGCCCCGTCCTCCTTCAGGCGTTCGAGGGCGGCCACGCCGTCCACGTTCGGCATCTCAAGATCCAGCAGGATCACGTCGGGCCTCACGCGTCCCGCCAGCTTCACCACTTCCTCGCCGTCGGCCGCCTCCCCCACCACTTCGAAGTCCGGCTGGGTGCCGAGGACTGCCACGAGGCCCTCGCGCAGCATCGGATGGTCGTCCGCCACGAGGATGCGGATCTTCCCATCCTCCATTCTAGAGACCCTCCAGAGGGACCGTCGCCTCGACGAGAGTTCCCCGGCCACGGGCGCTTCGCAGCCCGAGAGCGCCGCCGAGCATCTCCGTCCTCTCCCTCATGCCGACGACCCCGAGACGGTCGGCGGGTACCCGTGAGACGTCGAAGCCCCGTCCGTCGTCCTCGACGGCGAGCCGGACCTTCTCGGGTTCGACGACGAGCCGAACGGTTACCCGGCTAGCTCCCGCGTGCCGGGCGACGTTCGAGAGGGCCTCCTGGCAGACGCGGTACAGGCCCGCCTCTACGCGGGGCGCCAGCGGACGGGCCCCGTTCACGGCTTCGAAGCTCGCCCCGATGCCCGTCTCCGCCTCCCATCTGCTCACGAGGACTCCTAGCGCCTCGGCGAGGGGACGTTCTTCGAGTGGGGCGGCCCTGAGATCCAGGACGGAGCGCCGGGCTTCTTCCAGGTTCGCCCGGGTGAGCGCGAGGGCGCGGCGCAGGGGCGCGCGGGCGGGCCCGGTCGTGCCGGCGTCGAGCAGGGCGTCGGCCGACTCGAGCTGGAGCGAGGTGGCGGCGAGGCCCTGGGCGAGGGTGTCGTGGATCTCCCGCGCCAGCCGGTTGCGCTCCTCGAGCGCGCCGAGGCGGGTGCTCCGGGAGAAGAGCCTGGCCCTCTCCACGGCGATGCTTAGGAGATCCCCGATGGTGTTGAGCAGTTGCAGGTCCCTCTCCGAGAGGCTCCGCCAGCCCGTGCTGGCGACGTTCATGACGCCGAGCTTCTCGCCCCCCGAGTAGAGCGGGATCGAGGCGTGGTAGCGCAGGCCATCGGTGCCGTCGACGAGGCCGCCGAGCCGGGTGCAGGCGAGCACGTTCACGTTCGCAGCCCCCCCGAGGTCGCCCTTCTTGTAGGAGTCGAGGCAGTAGCAGTAGCCCGCCCCGTTCATGCGCGATGGATCGTCCGCCAGCGCGGGCGGCAGGTTGCGGGTGGCGGCCAGGTAGGTCTGAGAAGAGGCTTCGTCCACGAGCCAGATCCACCCGGTCCTCAGGTCGAGCAGCTCGGCGACCTGCGCGAGGGTGAACTCCAGCGCGTCGCTCAGGTTCACCGAGCGGTTCAGCTCGCGCGCGATCGCGTTGAGCACCGAAAGCTCGTGGTTGCGGCGCCACAGGTTCTCGACGCTGGAGTTGGTGCCTTGCGACTCGGACATAGTGCCTATCCCACCCTACAAGCCGGCTTCCGGGCCGATTATCGCAGATCCAACCCGGAGCCCAACCCCGCGTCACGGGTGGCTTGCCCTATAACGGCCTGCCCGAGATCGAGCCGCTCGACCGCGGGCAGACCGGTTCCGCAGGGGACAGGCCGAAGGCGCCGAGGGGAAGATCAGGGGCTGTTCCCTTCCGTGGAGAGGGAGGCGCGGGGGCCTTCGCGCAGGCCGCGGAGCCACAGGGAGAGGTTCTTCTGGCCGGGTTCCCAGATCAGGAGCACCGCCAGGACGCCGTAGATCGGGAGGTGCCCGACGAGCTCGGTGTAGTTGAAGACGGTCAGCGTCAGGTTGACGGGGACGAGGGCGACGAGCACGATCTCACGAGGGAAGATCCCGAAGACGAGGAAGAGCCCCACGAGCAGCTCGACCGATCCACCGCTCAGGATAAAGACCTCGTCCGGGAGCGGGACGCCGAGGGCGCCCGTGAAGTTGAGCGGGTAACGCTCTAAAAAGGCCTGCGCGAGCGGCAGGTTCGCGAACTTCTCGGTGAAAGCCACGAAGACGAAGCTCAGCCCGAACCCGATGCGGAGCGCGGGGACTGCGTACCCCATGAGCCTCTCCGGCGGCTCGAGGCGCGGGAAGAGCACGCGGTCGATGGAGAGCGGGCCGCGTCCGGCCAGAAAGAAGAAGGCCGCGAAGCCGAGAAAGAGCGCGTTGTCGAGCATCGGCTGAAGCCCGAGGAGGGGTATCCCGGCGAGCCACAGGCCCGCGAGCCCCACGGCCGCGATGCGCGCGAACCCGCCGTAGAACAGCGAGAGCGCGACGCCCGTCTCGAAGAGGCCGAGAAAGTTGGACCAGGGGACCGGCATGGCGTTGTCCGGCGAGAACAGGTTCCCCTGCACCCCGTTGAAGAGCAGCGGCACGGCGACGTGGACGCCCAGAATAGCCGGTAGCAGCCCGTAGAGCGTGCTCCTCCCCTCGTCCCGCGCGCCGAACGCCTCGGGACCTGGCACGAAGCCGCGCCCGCGCCTGCGCCACACGATGCCCGCCACGAGCGTCGCCAGCACGACTGCCGCGACGAACGCCATGGGGAGCGGGCGGAAGAAGAGGTCCCACCGCAAAGAGTACTCCGCCGCCCGCTCGAACCACTTCACGTGGGCGTACGCAACATCCGCCGTCACCAACGACAACACGACGGCCAGGATGCCGAAACCGATCAGGGAGCTTGTGCGGCGCATGTTGCGGTACCTCCTAGGGGCTCGCGGTGAGGAGATGAGCCCGGACGCTACTTACCCCATAATTGTGGCCCACGAGGCCGTAGCTGCTAGTGATCCGGGGCACTAGTTCGCAAGATTCGGTGCCCCGGACATGAGAAAGGGCCCCCGTTGCGGGGGCCCCGAAATAGCGTCTTTGCGTTTTCCTTACTGGGTGGCGGCCACCTTCGTGCGGAAGTTCAGGCCCTCCTCACCCTCGGCGTGGTCGACTATCACCACGTCGCCCGGATCGAAGTCCCCGCCGATGATCCGGCTGGAGAGCGGGTTCTCGATGAAGCGCCGGATCGCCCGCGCCAGCGGCCTCGCCCCGAACTTCGGGTCGTAGCCCGTCTCGGCGAGGAAGCTCTTGGCGGCCTCCGTGACCTCGACCGCGACCTTCTGGCTCTCGAGGTGCTTGTTCAGACGGTTCAGCATCGTGTCCACGATCCTCAGCACGTCCTCCCGGCTCAGGGGCTCGAAGACGATGATCTCGTCTACGCGGTTGAGAAACTCAGGCCGGAAGGCCCGCTCCAGCGCGTCGAGCGCCCGCCGCTCGGTCTCCTGGAAGTCCACCCCGTCGCGGCTCGTGAACCCGAACTGCTTTGTCGAAACCAGGTGCTGGCTCCCGACGTTCGAGGTCATGATGATGACGGTGTTCTGGAAGTTCACCGTCCGCCCCTGCGAGTCCGTCAGCCGCCCGTCGTCCAGAAGCTGGAGCATCGTGTTGAAGACGTCCGGGTGGGCCTTCTCGATCTCGTCGAACAGGACCACGCTGTACGG
The DNA here is from genome assembly GCA_902806105.1 of uncultured Rubrobacteraceae bacterium. The sequence continues at coordinate 11,060 of CADCVI010000214.1, read as the reverse complement.
ACGGCGCCGCACGGCCTCCGTCAACTGCCCGGCCTCGTCGTACCCGACGTAGCCCGGAGGCGCACCGACGAGCCTGGAAACAGTATGCCGCTCCTGGAACTCGGACATGTCGATCCGGATCATCGCCTCCTGATCACCGAAGAGATACTCGGCGAGCGTCCGGGCGAGCTCGGTCTTGCCGACCCCCGTGGGACCGAGGAAGATAAAAGATCCAACCGGTCGGTTGGGGTCCTTGATCCCGGCTCGTGCCCTGCGGATCGCCTCGGCGACGGCGTTGACTGCCTTGTTCTGCCCGATGACGCGCTCGTGGAGCACGGCTTCGAGGTTCAGGAGCCTCTCGGCCTCCTCCTGGACGATGTTCGTCGCGGGCACACCCGTCCACTCTTCGAGGATGCGCGCGATGTCCTCGCGTCCTACCTCGGGGGCGTTCGTCTCGCGGCTGCCGGCCCAGCCCTGCTGGTGCTGGTCGAGCTCCTGCCTGAGGGCCTCTATGCGCTGCTTGAAGCCCGCGGCCTTCTCGTAGTCCTCGGCCCTGACGGCGTCGTCCTTCTCGCGCTCGAGCTGCGATATCTCTTCTTCTATGCGCCTCACGTCGACAGGGGGCACCGTCGCGCGGAGCCTCACCTCGGCCGCGGCCTCGTCGAGCAGGTCGATGGCCTTGTCCGGCAGGAAGCGGTCGCTGATGTAGCGGTCGGAGAGCTGTGCGGCCGCGATGATCGCATCGTCCGAGATGTGCACGCGGTGGTGCGCCTCGTAGCGGTCCCTGAGGCCGAACAGGATGCCGACCGACTCGTCCACCGTCGGCTCGCTCACGAGCACGGGCTGGAAGCGGCGCTCGAGCGCCGGGTCCTTCTCCACGTGCTTGCGGTACTCGTCGAGCGTGGTCGCGCCGATAACCTGCAGTTCGCCGCGCGCGAGCGCAGGCTTGAGCATGTTAGAGGCGTTGACGGCACCATCCGCGCCCCCGGCACCGACGATCGTGTGGAGCTCGTCGATGAAGAGGACTATGTTCTTCTCCTCGTTCTGGAGCTCCCGGATCATCTGGGTCATCCGCTCCTCGAAATCTCCGCGGAAGCGGGTCCCGGCGACGAGCGCGCCGGTGTCGAGCGCGAGGACGCGCTTGCCCTTCAAGCTCTCCGGCACGTTGTCCGAGAGGATGCGCTGCGCCAGCCCCTCGGCTATCGCGGTCTTGCCGACCCCCGGCTCGCCGATAAGGACCGGGTTGTTCTTTGTCCGGCGGCTCAGGATGCGGATGACGCGGCCTATCTCCTCCGCGCGTCCCATCACCGGGTCGAGCTCGCCGCCACGGGCCGCCTCGGTGAGGTCGCGGGTCACCCCGTCCAGGGTCGGAGTAGAACTCTGCCCTTCGGGCTGTCCGCCGCCCTGGCCGCCGAAGCCGCCCCCGCCGGAGCCGCCGAAGTTCCCGCCCCCGGGGCCGCCGAAGCCACCGCCACCACCGGCGCCGGGGACCGTCCCGCCGCGCTGCTGGAGGAGCCGGGCGATCTCACGCCTCAGGGCCTCAGCGTCGCTCGCGCCGTTTCGAGCGAGAATCTGGTACGCGTTGCCGTCGCCCTCGCCGAGCAGGCCGAGGAGCAGGTGCTCGCTCCCTATCTGCGCGCTGCCCATCTGCCGCGCCGCCTGGAAGGCGAGCTGCAGGGCGTGCTTCGCGCTGGGCGTGAACGTGTAGATCGCATCGCCCGGATCTCCGCGCTGCTCGCCGAAGGTCACCCTCATCCCGTCGACGTTCGCCCCGGCGCGCCCGAGGGCCTCCGTCGCGACGTTGTCGCCGGTCACGATCCCGGCCAGAAGGTGGTCGGTACCTATAGCGTTCGTCCGCGTCGTCCCGGCGGACGTCTCGCGGGCCCGCATCACGGCCTCGCGCGCCTCGCCGCTCAGGGCCTCGAAGAAGTTCCCCGGTCCCTGGCCACCCTGGTGCTGCATGAGGCTCTGCAACATCTCGAACGGGTTCCCCCCGCCGAGATTCCCACCTCCTCCGACCATGCCGAGCTCCCGCGCGCAGTGCATGCACAGGTAGAGGCTGGCACGCTGGCCGCCCTGCTGCTGCGTGACCTGCACGCTCGCAGGACGGATGTTGCAATTTTCGCAAATCATAAGGTTCAAAGCCTCCCAGAAGGTATAAAAAGTTCCCACGCCTTGTTCCCGAAACCGGAGTACGCCAACCGCGCACATCTAAGTCTGGAACGCTCATATTTTATCCCTTCTAGCGTTTAGATCAAGGCGGGTGTCATGGACGGCGGGGCATTTGGGTACTCTTTGCGGTGAGCGTTTCTGCGGCTGTTCGTTTACGGAGAATTTTGGAGGTTCCATTCATGGAAGAGCAGGGGCTTGTAGGGCTGGAAGCCAGGTCGGCCGACGGAACGGAGGTTGTGGGTAGGATCTCCGAGGTCGTAACGGACGAGGTGACGGGCGAGGTGACGCACGTCCTCGTCGAGAGCGAGGCTGGAGACCAGACGGAGGTGCCCATCTCGGAGATCACGCTGGATTCCGAGGCAGACTTCGCGGCCTTCGGGGCGGATGCCTCCGACGTGGAGCCGGGCGACCACGTGGACGACGAGGTGGAGATTCAAGGCTACGCGCCCAACCAGTCCGACGTGGACGACAGCGAGCACGAGGGCCAGTTCGTGACCGCGCCCACCGACGAGCACGAGGCTGCGGATCCTACGCAGGAAGCTTCTACGGAGGCCTCCGAGGCCTCGGGCTTCGAGGACGAGGGCTCGACCACCGCCGACTCCGGCTACCCGCGCAACGACGTTTACATAGACCCGGACACCGGCAACGAGGAGACCGACCCCGCCCTCGTAGACAACGAGACCCTGAAGGACGACGTGGAGGACCTCGTCAACGGCACCGAGCTTGAGGTACGCACCGCGAAGGACGGCGTCGTCGAGCTTACGGGGAGGGCCGCGACGCGGGAAGACCTCGACGAGTCCGTGGCGGAGATCATGGGCCTCGACGGTGTCCTCGAAGTGGACACTGCGGACGTCGCCGTAGCCGGGTAGTCTGCGGCTCCCGCGGCCCTTGCTAGTCTCTGGCCAGGGTTACCGGTGGCGCACCACGGTCCTGATCTTGAGACCGCCCCGAACCCGCTGCGTGAGGTCGACGGTCATTTCTTCGGGATCGCACGCGGCGACGAGGTCCTTGAGAAGGGTGACGGCGAGGTCCTCGGCGAAGGCGCCCTTCTCCCTGAAGCCCCAGAGGTAGAGCTTCATCGCCTTGGATTCGAGGAGCTTCGCGCGCGGGCGGTAGCTCAGCTTCAGGTCGTAAAAATCCGGCTGCCCGGTGACGGGGCAGATCGCCGTGAGCTCGTCGGTCGTGAACTCGACGTCCGCGTCCGCGCCCGGGTGGTTCCAGGGCACCGTGTCCAGGTCCCCGGCCCCTATGGGACCTCGCGTCTCGCGCCCGAGCAACATATCTTCGTCCTGCTTCATGAAGGTTCCTCCCCGTTTCGAATGAGTAGATCCGATGTTAACCGACGCATGAGGCGGCTTCCGGGCGGGCTTTCGTGGCCCCCGGCGGGGAGCTCTGGGCGAGGAGGAACGAAGAGCGGCCCTGCAACCCGCTCCTGACCCGCCTTGGATGCGACCCCATCGACCGGTTGTGCCGCGCCAGGCTGCGTGGCGCCTGCACTACAGCCGCCGCGCGACGGGCGACCCGATCCGGGACCACATCGACGCGGGTTCACCCCTGGGCAAGGAGATGAAGGGCGTCCTGAGCGTCATCGACGTCCGCCAGCCCGTCGAGAAGGTGACGGAGGACATCTTCGACGCCATCCACAACCCGCCGCGGCAGACGACGGGGTAGCTCTCAGACGGAGCTTCCGGCCCTCTCGTCGAGCGAGATAAAGAAGATGGAGCTCCAGGGGTAGAAGTACCGCTGGTCCCTCTTCAGCAGGACCACGCCCCGCTCGCCCGCCTCCTCCAGCAACCCGGCCGAGGAGCCGACGGCGAAGGAGCTGTTCAGGTTGACCGGGTGCCGGAGCTTCACGTGGTGGCCCACCCAGGCCTCCGGCACCTCCGGACCCCGCTCCTCGACCGCTGCCTCCGCGAGACCGTTCTGCTCGGCCTCTTCCTTCTTGGTCTTCTTCCCCTTGCCCTTCTTCTCCTTCGCCACGCTAGCCCCCATCCGTTTGTTCGGTCGCTCGCCCGGAAGCATTCTACCCAGGCCGCGGCCGGACGGGTTGGCGAGTACGGTCCGCGTCCGAGGGAGATCCGAGCAGTCCGGCAACGGGGCCGGGGCCTGCAACGGGCGTCCGAAGGTTCGAGCCAGCCAGGACGCTGGAGGATACCCAACGAAAACCGCTTCGCCGCTGGACGCCATGAAGACGCTGATCAAGCAAGTTTCGTGCATCGAACCACGGGAGGTCGGGATGCCCCCTTACAGCTCTGCACGCCCCGCGAGGGGTACAAGGGATGGACTTCTCCCGTCGACGCACGGGGAATCTATCCTCCGACGGCTCTCACCGCTCGGGGTCGCAGTCCATCCCGATCTCCACGGGCACGGTCCGAAGGCATCTTCTGCTCATACCGGCGACTATGTTACGGATGTGGACAGGCGATTCCCTTACGAGGGAGGATCTGTCACCTCTCTTACGGTATACGGGTGCGGAGAGTAGCTAGAATAGTCACGAATCGTGGAGAAAACCCAAGGAGGAAACCGATGGGCACAGGCAAGGCAGTCTACATCGGGGCGACGCTCGCCTCGATACTCGTTTCTATCTCGTACTACCGGGCAGGCCGCCAGAACCTGGCGATCTTTATCGGTCTCTGGGCCCCGACGATCCTGAACCTGGGCCAGACGCTCGTCGACGACGAGTAGCAGGCGCTAGACCCTACCGAACTCGCGGAGCAGCTCCGCGAGCGAGATACGCTTTATTATCGGGCGGCCGTGAGGGCAGATCTCTCTGAACTCGCAGGCCGCCCAGGCTTCTAGCAGCACCTCCATCTCCCCCTTCGACAGGCCCTCACCGAACTTCGTCGAGCCCCGGCAGGCGAGCGCCTTGGCCAGGTCTTCCCCGCCCGCGAGCGCCTCGACCGCGCCGAGCAGCGCCCCCTCCGCGTCGCCCATCCCCGCCGGCACCGCCAGCACGCGCACGGCCCCGGCCCCGAACGGCTCGACGACGAACCCGAGTGCTCCCAGCTCGGCCTCGAAGTTCCACACCTCCGGGGCGAGCTCGGGAGGTAGCCGGACGACGACCGGGGCGGGCAGCTCTTCAGGGGTACCGCGCAGGTTCTTCTGGAGCTTCTCGTAGAGGATGCGCTCGTGGGCACCGTGCTGGTCCAGGATGACGAGCTCGTCGCCCTCCCCGGCTATGATGCACCTGCCCGCGAACTGCCCGATCGGGACGAGCCCGCCGTCCTTTTCCTCCGGCGGGGCGGCCCCTCCAGCCTCGCGCCCGGGGGAGACGGCGGCGCGTATGGCGCCGACGACCAGCGGGTAGGCCGAGCGCCCGCCCCGGAGGCGCACCGCGCTCTTCGCCGGGTGCACGTTCACGTCGACCTCCCCCGGCCCGAGGTCCAGGCGCAGGAAGGCCGCCGGATGACGTCCTTTCGGGAGGAGATCCGCGTAGGCTCTGGCTACCGCTGGCGCGAAAGAGTCCGTGTCCACGACGCGCCCGTTGACCGCGACGTGCAGGTAGCGGCGCGTCGGGAAGCTCACGGAGAGCGGGCTGACGAGGCCCCACACCACCTCCCCGGGCTCACCGAGCACGACGAGGCCCCGGGCGAGCGAGAGCCCGTGGACCTGAGCCACCCTCTCCCTGAGGTCAGCGGCGGCCGGCAGCGCCAGGAGCCCACGCCCCTCCGAAGAAAGGAAGAAGCCAACCTCGGGCCGGCTCACCGCGAGCGCCTCGACGACGGAAGCTACCGCGTTCGCCTCCGCCCGTTCCGTCCCGAGAAAGCCCCGGCGCACCGGCAGGTTCAGGAAGAGGTCGCGTGCCTCGACGGTCGTGCCCTGCGGGTGGGAGGATGGGGAGGGTCTCGCGGGGCCGCCAGCCCTTACGCGCACCCGGGTGCCGCGTGGGGCGCCCGGCTCGGAGGTCGTGAGGGTCAGGGAGGAGACGGAGGAGATCGCGTGCAGTGCCTCGCCCCGGAAGCCTAAAGAGGCGACCAGGGCGAGGTCCTCGGCCGTCGAGATCTTGCTGGTCGCGTGCCGGGCGACGGCGCGTTCGGCGTCCTCCGGGGACATCCCCGAGCCGTCGTCGCGGACGCGGAGGAGACGGGTCCCGCCGCCCTCGATCTCGACCTCCACCCGCGTCGCCCCGGCATCCAGGGCGTTCTCCACGAGCTCCTTCACCGCCGAGGCCGGCCGCTCTATGACCTCGCCGGCGGCGATCCTGTGCGCCACCTCCGGCGGCAGGACGTGGACCCTATGGGTGGCGGCTCCATACGGAGCTCCGGTCTCTGAGACGACGCGCGGAAAGAGCTTCAAAAGGACTCCCGGGGCAGCACGTCGAACCCTTCCTCGGAGGCCGCGCGTCGCAACCGATTGTCCAGGCACGCGGAGCTGGAGCCTTCCGTCTCTCCCTCGCGCCAGCGAAGGGCAGCGGTGAGTCGGAGGGCGTAGGCGGCTTTCGGGGAATAATCCCTCGAAAGTAAGGAGGCGAACAAACGCAGATCTTCGGCAGGCTCGACTTCGATTCGGGTGCCGGCGAGAAGATTTAGCACCGCCCGCGCTCCCTCTTCGCCCTCCGGATCCAACTTACAACCTCGCGCCTCAAGCGGCTGATAGCCACGGCGCATTTCCGTCCACGTCCCCCACCACGCGACCATTCCGGCGTCGGCTCGCAGCAGAGCCGCCGTGGTAGGCGAGGGCGTCTCCTCCGAGAGTAGCGGCACGATCGCCGAGTTATCCCAGAACCTCAAGGAACGCTAGCGGCCTTCTCTTCGGTGCCCTAGCAAGGTCTTAAGCATCAGCTCCTCCGGGTCCTTTGGAAGGGGCATCGTCCAGAACTCGTCCGGGATCTTACCGGTGCCCGGCCGGATATCCTCCGGCTTCCCCGAGCTAGCTAGCTTCTCGATCAGCTTCCGGCGCCCTTCGCGCGTCTTCGGCATCTCCATGCATCTATCCTAACAGCAGTCCTCGCCGTTCAACCCGTGAAGTTCTGCACCCCCTCGGCCTCCAGCCGCGCCAGTATCTCCGTGGCCCGGTCCGTCACGCCTTTCGGCAGCCCGGCCAGGCGCGCGACGTGCACGCCGTAGGAGGACGATTCCGCTCCCGGCTCGATGCGGTGGAGGAACACCACCTCCTCCCCCACCTCCTCGACCGCCGCCTTGTAGTTCCTGCAGCCGGGGAGGAGCTCGGCGAGGCGCGTGAGCTCGTGGTAGTGGGTGGCGAAGAGCGTGAGGGGCTGGACGTCGTCGTGGAGGTATTCGGCGATGGCCCAGGCCAGGCTCATCCCGTCGTAGGTCGAGGTGCCCCGGCCCACCTCGTCCAGGATCACGAGGCTCCGCTCCGTCGCGCTGTTCAGGATGCTCGCGGCCTCGGTCATCTCGACCATGAACGTGGACTCCCCGCTCGCGAGCCGGTCCTCGGCCCCGACGCGCGTGAAGATCCTGTCCACGACCCCCAGGGTCGCCTCGCTCGCCGGGACGTAGGACCCGACCTGGGCGAGCAGGGCGATGATGGCGACCTGCCTGAGGTAGACGGACTTGCCGGCCATGTTCGGGCCGGTGATGATCTGCAACCTCGAATCCCCGTCTATCTCGGAGTCGTTCGGGACGAACGGCGTCTCAAGGCCGTGCTCGACTACGGGGTGACGGCCCTCCAAGATCCGGAGCCCACGCTCGCCGGTGAGCGTCGGACGGCAGTAGCGGAGCTCCGAGGCGGCGGCGGCGAAGGAGGCGACAACGTCGACGACGGCGACGGCCCTCGCGACGCGCTGAAGCTGCGGGGCGGCCTCCTTGACGGCGGCCCGGACCTCCGCGAGGATCCCCTTCTCCAGACGTTCGACCTCGTCGCGGGCGCCGAGCATCCTCGACTCGTGCTCCTTGAGCTCGGTGGTGACGTAGCGGGCGTTGTTCTTGAGGGCCTTGCGGTGCTGGTAGCTCTCGGGGACGGAGCCAGCATCCCTCCCGGCGACCTCTATAAAGTAGCCCTCCCCGTCGCGGTAGCCGACCTTGAGGCTCTTCAGGCCGGTCCTCAGGCGCTCGTCTGCCTCGAACCGGGTTAGCCAGTCGTGGGCGCCGTCGCGGAACTCGCGGGCCTCGTCGAGCTCTCGCGAGTACCCGGCGCGGATGGTCTCGCCCCCCTCCTCGGAGATGGCGGCCGTGATAAGCTCGCGCACCCCCGGCGGCTCCTCCATCGCCCCGAGCACGCGCATCAGGAGGGAGTCCTCCCGGACGACGGGGGCGAGCGTCTCCTTGAGCGGGCCGATGGCGTCGAGGGCGCCCTTCAGGGACAGCAGGTCGTTCGGGGAGGCGGAGAGGCGGACTATCCTGGTCGCGATGCGCTCGACGTCGGGGATGCGAGAGAGGCTCTCGCGGGCCTCCTCGCGGAGCATGTAGCCGGAGGACAGGGAATCCACCGCTTCGAGGCGCTGCTCTATGCGCTCGACCTCCAGGAGGGGACGTTCGAGCCATCGCCTCAGGGCGCGCTGACCCATCGGGGTACGGGTGCGGTCTATCGCCCGGATAAGCTCGTCCAGCCCGAGGTTGCGCTTCGTCGCGCCGTCGAGGACCATCGACGAGTCCGGGGAGTACGGCCTGAAGGTCACGACCTGCTCTGGCGGGCTCCCGCCGCGCAGGGACGCGAGGTACTGCAACAGGGCCCCCGCCGCCCCGACGAGCGCGGCCTTGCCTTCGAGCCCGTACCCCTTGAGGCTCGACACGCCGAAGTGGCGCTTCAGGGCCTGCTCGCCGGCCGAGGGCTCGAAGGTCCAGCGCGGGGCCGGGCTGAAGGACGCTCTTAGCTTCGGGAGGTCCTCGGCGGCGGTCCGCTCGGGGACTACCATCTCGCGCGGCGACCAGCGTTCGAGCTCGGCGGCGAGGTCCTCCTCGGGGACCTGCGTCCCGGTGAACTCGCCCGTCGAGGCCTCGACGACGGCGAGGCCGGCGGCCCCGTCGCGCACCAGGACGGCGGCAAGGTAGTTGGATTCCCCGGCGGAGAGGACGTTGTCCTCGATGACGGTGCCGGGGGTCAGGATGCGGCTGACCTCGCGGGTGAACTGTTTGGGCTTCGTCGGGTGCTGGCGCTGCTCGGCGACCGCGACCGAGTGCCCCTTTCTGAGGAGCGTGGCGAGGTGCTCTTGCAGGGAGTGGGCGGGGACCCCGGCGAGCGGGACGCGGCCCCCGGCGTAGCCCGACGCCTCGCGGCTCGTCAGGCGGATCGAGAGCGCCTGGGAGATCTTCTTGGCGTCCTCCTCGAACGTCTCGAAGAAAGTCCCGACCTGATAGAAGAGGATCGTTCCGGGCGGCAGTTGAGCCTTGAGTTCCGCGTGGCGTCCGAGCATGGAACTATTCTACGGCGCCACCCCCGGCCCGTCAGCCCCGAAAAAGCGCGCACGACCGCCCCTGAGCGGGCCTTCAGGACATCCCCCGGGACCCGCCCTCGCGGCGTGGTCTCGCCGCCTACGCCCCGGGCATGCATCCCGACGCGGAGGGAGGGCAGTGCCGGGTCCTTCGGCGGCGCACCGTCGCGCGGTTCCGGGGACGGCAGGGTAATCGCGTCTAAAGGAGGATCCGGGGTAGTATTGCGGGGGTTCCGGGCGGTGCCGGACGGGCGATGCGGAGGTAGAGGCGCGTTGGACAGGGAGACGTTCAAGGAGAGTTCGAGGGGAGGGGCGCAGGGGCTACGGCCGGGGAGCCCGGGGATAGACGAGGCTTTCGGACGCGGCGGCTTCGTCTCGTTGACCGTCAAGAGCGGCTCCGACGTGTCGGGCTACGTCTGCGACCGGGACGCGGCGGGGCTCCTTCTGGACGTCCGCGACCCGAGCGGGGACCCGGGCGGGTACGAGTTCCTGCCCTGGTCGAGCGTCGAACGAGTCAAGATCCGGATCCAGACCCCCCCGGGCTAGAAACGCCTTGGAGATCCGGGACGAGGTCGCGGGAGCGCTCGCGCGCGGCGGCGCGGTGGTGGCGATGGAATCTACCCTGATCTCCCACGGGCTCCCCCGCCCCGACAACCTGGCGCTCGCCCTCGAAGCAGAGGCGGCGGTCCGCGAGGAGGGCGCCGTCCCCGCCACTATAGGCGTGATCCGGGGCGTCCCGAAGGTCGGTCTCGAAGACGAAGACCTGAAGATCCTGGCGAACGAGGACGGCATCCCGAAGCTCTCGACGCGCGACCTGGCGTTCGCCGCCGCGAAGGGGAGCCACGGGGCGACGACGGTCGCGGCGACGGCCTCCATCGCGGCGCGGGCGGGCGTGAGGCTCTTCGCAACCGGGGGCCTCGGCGGGGTGCACCGCGGCGCGCGCGACTCGTGGGACGTCTCGGCGGACCTCGCGGAGCTCGCCCGGACGCCGGTCGCCGTGGTCTCGGCGGGGGTCAAGTCCATCCTCGACGTGCCGGCGACGCTGGAGACCCTGGAGACGCTCGGCGTGCCGGTGGCGGGCTTTCGGACCCTGCGGTTCCCGGGCTTCTACCTGACGGACTCCGGCTGCCCCGTCGACTGGTCCCTGGAGGACGAGGGCGAGGCCGCGCGGGCCGTTCGGGAGCTCGGGGAGCTCGGGACGGGCGGGATGGTCATAGCGAACCCGCTGCCCGAGGGGCAGCAGCTGGATCCTGCCCTGCACGAGAAGGCGCTCCGCGCGGGGCTCGAAGGGCTGCGCGACGGGGGCGTGAGGGGCAAGGAGGTCACGCCGTTCCTGCTCGGCAGGTTCCGGGAGGAGACCGGCGGCGAGAGCCTGGAGGTCAACAAGAGGATCATCCTGAACAACGCCAGCCTCGCCGCCCGCATAGCGGTGGCCCTGGCGAGGCTGTAACCGGGGGCCGGATCCATGGCGCCCCGCGTGGTCGTGATCGGGGATTTGATCTACGACGTCATCGCGCGTTTCAACGGCCCGCTCGCCTTCGGCACGGACGTCTTCGCCCCGGTGGATGCACAGCCA
>CADCVI010000213.1 GCA_902806105.1 uncultured Rubrobacteraceae bacterium | reverse complement strand
TTCTCCACCTCCAGGGCATCGAAGTCCTTACCCCGCAGCCGCGAAGCGGTGCGCAGCAGGACGCCGCGCTCGGCGTCCACCACCGCCTCGTACTCGTCCGCCCCCCACCACAGCGGTTCGGGCGGGCCCTCCCACTCCTCCACCGGCGCGCCCCTCAGGCGCAACGCTTCCCGACCCGCCCACGTCACCGGGCCCTCGACGACGAGATCCAGCTGCCCGAGTGTCGAGTCGACGCCGGCGATGTCGGCAGGGTCGAAGGGGTACATGGTCCAGAAGATGTCGGTCCCCATCAGCCAGCCCGGGTCTTCTAGGTGGCTAGCTCCTCCGACGCGGCGTTCCCACAGCTCGGAGGTGCCCGGTGGCCCCTCGGGGGTCCCACGCAAACGCATGCGGCCGGTCGACGCCTTGATCTCCACCCCGCCGCCGGGCAGATCCAGCTCCTGCCTCCAGCGGTGCTGGTCCGCCCACCACACCCGAACGCGCCAACCGAAGGGTCCGTCGGGCTCGGCGTGCTGGATCGGCTCGGAGTCCTCTGTGCGGTCCCCGAAGGTGCGCCGAGCCGCCTCGCTGCCAAGGAAGCGCTCGCGGACCGCCTTGATGGTGGGGCCGTCGCCCCGGTAGCGCAGCGCGGCGCGCACGGTGTCGTAGCGCTCCGGAGCAGAGCGCATCAGCTCCAGCACCTCCTCGGGTTGCACGGTCGCCTCCTCCTGCGGTGGGCAACGCCTTCGTCACCAGTGTACGCGGCAGCACCTCTTCTATTCATCGGAGTGCGTGGAAGAAGGGTTCTCGGAAGTTACGCCACATAGGCCACGGCTTCGATTGTGTCTCGGCCTCTTCCGTGTTTGGTCCCCGCCCGGTCGGGTAGTAAAATATTGTAAGGTCCGGCGGCCCACGATCACCCCCCTCCTAGGGCCGCCGGGCTTCTTCGTGCTCGGCCTCGCGCGCCACAGGTATGGCCCGGAGTGTGCATGGACGATGCCCCGATCTTCTGAGACAATGCGCGGCTTAGGCGGGCCGGCGGACCTAGGAGGGGGCGCCGGCCCGTTTCGACGTCCTACCTCGGCCCGGCACCCTTAGCCCGCCATCGTTCTCGCCTCGCGTGGAAGAACCCAGGGGCTGTGCGTACTTCGCCTGTAGGGGGTTCTAGGAAGTACGCACTCCCCGGTTCGATTCCTAGCGGCTTTGTTATGTACAGAACGGGGAGGCTTCGCGGCCCTGCGCACATAAGAAACGCGGGGCCTAACCCGCCGTCCTCTCGTCCTCGGGGACGCCGAACTCCGGGCGCTACTGAACGAATGACGCGAAACTTACACGAACGCCCCAATTTTGTCAGGGTCAAAGAAGATGACAAGGGCGACGGCGAGCGCTCCTCCTACGATTGCGCTCACACCCCACATGTGCCCCCCTATGCTCGCACCAATCAGGACACCCGTAGGCACGGCGACGGAGAGCTCCGCAAGGAAACGCTTTCTGGTACGTTTCCGCTTTTTACTCGCGTCGCCCTTCTGGGGCTCGATGAAACGCATCCGTTCTCCTCTCGCATCGGCTTCGGGAAAAGCCTAAGAAAGGACCGATCCAGTTTAGCACATTTGTTACATACCGCAGCACAGAAGGTTCCCGGAAACCGGAGAAGCGATAATAGGGCTTGCCCCCTAAGCCACCGTCTTTATTCACCCAACGGCGTAGAGAGACTGTCTGGAAAGTATTTGGAGTACCATTCTGGCAGCGAATCTGACCGGTATACGGAGGCCAGAGAGGTCGAAATAGGAGCTTTTTCGGCCTCTCTGGAGGCCGCACCTTCGTGCCTCTGGGACTTTCCAGACAGTTTCTCTACGCACTCGGGCGAATAGCGCCCAAGCTCTATGGGCGGTGCTGCGTCAGCCGCGCCCCGCTGCGATGCGGTCTGCTTCGGGCAAGGACTTCAGCCCAAGCATCGCCGGGCTCCATCAGGCTCCTCCGAGGAAAGCTCGACCAACGACTACACCTAGATACACGGCCAGCAGACCGGCGAGCACCTGGCCGAGCGTGTTCAAGAGGACGAGCACCATATCGCCGCCGTTCGCTAGCTGCAGCGTCTCGTAGCTGAAGCTTGAGAAGGTGGTGTAGCCGCCGAGGATGCCGACGGCGAAGAATAGTCGTGCCTCGGCGGGGAGCGTCCCCCTGCCGACCAGGACGAGGACGAGGCCTATAAGAAAGGAGCCCGTGACGTTGACGAAGAAGGTCCCCCAGGGGAAGCCGGCGCCGAGGCGAGCCGCGATCCACAGCCCGGCCAGGTAACGCGCGGCGGCGCCCAGTCCCCCCCCTACGGCGACGAGCGCAACGTTCGCCAACGTTTTTTACCCGCCGAGGGGCAGCACGCCCGTGAGCAACAGGTACGCGGGGATCACGCACGTGATCCAGGCTTCCACCATCGTGACCCACCCGGTGAAGCGCGTGAGGTTTTCCCTCTTTAGGGCAAGGAGCATGAAAAACAGAGTCCAGAGGAAACTCCACGCGAGCCAGATGACGCCGAACACGGGATCCCCGAAGTAGAAGAAGTTCAGAAGGGAGTACACGATCGCTATGATCGCGACCCACAGGCAGTACCAACCGAGCCCGCTCGTGTCGAGCCCCCACAGGTTCGTGATGCCGACGTAGAGGTAGGTGAAACCGAAGAGGAAGATGCCCGAAGCGTTCAGGATCACGTTCGGGTCTTCTGCGGTCGCGATGATGTAGAAGGGCACCACCACCTGCAGGGCGCCCACGAACAGGTTGAAGACCCCCACGCTGCGCGGCTCGGCCTTGCCCAGTAGCATCACGGCGTTCACGAACAGCGCCCCCCCGACGTAGAGCAGTCCTACGGCAGCCATATCTGTCTCCTTACGTTTTGCGGTTCATTCACGTGCAGTGGGGCGGGGTTTGTGAACCCCGCCCCTTTCCAGAGCGCCAACTATCGGCAAGGTGCCTCCGGTGGTCCCAGAGGTCCTCAATGCGGACCGCTCCGAGCGTCGTGTTTGTCTCCCCTCCAGGCCTTCGTCTCTTCCCTAGGCCTGGGTGCCCCCCCAGTGCACGCGCGTCTCCTGGATCCGCGGCTCGCCCGGCTCGTGCGCAAGCTGGGCCTCGCTCCGGGTGCGGGCGGGGACGCCTTGCGGGTGGATGGGCCGCTTGAAGATGTCGGTGGGCAGGTAGATAGAGACGCACGCGTTCGGTATGTCCACGACGCCGCTGACCCGGCCCTCCACCGGGGCGGCCCCCAGGATGATGTAGGCCTGCTCGTCGGTGTAGCCGTGCTGCTTGAGGTAGGAGATGCAGTTCAGGCAGGCCTGCCGGTAGGCTTGCGTGAGGTCGAGGTAGCGCTGGGTGCCGTCCTCGGCGACCCCGATGCCCTCGAAGACGAGGTTGCTGGAGTATCGGGGCTCGAGGTTGGAGAGCTCGAAGATCGGCATGTGCTGCGGACGGTCCATGCCGTACCTCGCCATGCCGCCCTTTATCAGCTCCACCCCGAGGTCTATGTAGCCGGCCATCTCGATGGCGCCGCAGAACGTGATCTCGCCGTCCCCCTGCGAGAAGTGCAGGTCCCCCAAAGAGAGCTTCGCCCCCTCGACGTACACGGGGAAGTACACGCGCGAGCCGACCGTGAGGTTCTTGATGTCGCAGTTGCCGCCGTGCTCGCGCGGGGGGATCGTCCGGCAGGCCTCCCCGGCGGCACGCTCGAACTCCTGGCCCGTCAGCGTCCCAAGCAGCGCGTTCTCCGCCAGCGGCGGGAGCGCCAGCGGCGGCACCCTGTCGGGGTCCGTGTCTATGAGGGCTTGCTCCCGACTGTTCCACTCGGCGAGCAGGTCGTGGGAAGGGGCGCACCCGATCAGCCCGGGGTGCTTTATCCCCACGAACTGCACGTCCGGGACATGGCGAGAGCTCGCGTACAGGCCCCTGAGGTCCCAGATCGCCTTGTGGGCGTCCGGGTAGTAGTCCGTGAGGAAGCCCCCGCCGTTCTGCTTGGAGAAGATGCCGGTGTAGCCCCACTGCTCCCCCGGCCCGCTCGGCGGCCCCACGTCGAGGATGTCCACCACCAGCAGGTCGCCCGGCTCCGCGCCGTTGATGTGGATCGGGCCGCTGAGGACATGGCAGGGCGTCAGGTCCATGTCGCGGATGTCGTCCGCGGAGTCGTCGTTCCTGACCTGCCCGTTGGTCCAGTCCAGGCACTCCATGCGGAAGTCCGTCCCGGGGTCCGTCGACGCCGCCGCCGGGATGTCCGGGTGCCAGCGGTTGTGCCCGGGGACCTCCTGCTCTTGCATGGGCTTGTTGACGTCTATCTTGAACAGGCTCTCGGCCATTGACCGCTCCTGACCTCTCGGCATGCCCCGCCTCCGAGCATGCCTGCTCTCGACTAAAACGGGTCGCGTACCGCTCGTCTAGCCGCCCAGGCTTCCCTCCTATCCCCGGCCGCCCTTTCCCCGGGGCGGCGGATGTGCCTAGAATTACATAAACAGGGGACCAAGGTCAAGAGGAGGAGCGGTGCCTTTCTACGAATTCCTGTGCGAGGGGTGCGGGCCGTTCGAGGAGCGACGCTCCCTCGATGAGCCGAGGGAGCTGGCCGCGTGCCCCGGATGCGGTGCCGAGGCGAGGCGGGTGTACTCCGTGCCTGGCGTGAAGAGGACGGACGCGGGCCTCTCGAGGGCCATGGACCGGGCCGAGAAGAGCGCCCACGAGCCGGAGGTGGCGCGGCGGCCCGCTCGAAGCGGGGCGTCCGGCCATGAGCACCGCCACAGGCACGGGAGGCCCTGGGCGCTGGGACACTGAAGCCGAAAGGCCCCTCGGATCACGGATCGGGGCCGATAGCGGGTGGCAAGACGGTAGCGGGGGCGAAATCCGGGAAGGAGGCCCAGGTTGGAGAGGGACTACGAGGTTTTCGAGCTTGGCG
>CADCVI010000212.1 GCA_902806105.1 uncultured Rubrobacteraceae bacterium | reverse complement strand
CTCAGGTCGTGGAAGCGTATGTTAGGCAGGCCCGCCTTCTTTAGCAGCGGCTTGAAGTGGCGGGGCATCAAGTTCGTGTAGTCGGCGTACCCGCCCAGGGTGTTCGGGAAGACGAGCCCATAATCGCGCCAGGAGCCATCCGCCCGAGCACGCTCCACCTCCTGGAACTCTTGGTGGCGGAGGAGTGCCTGCACGGCGGAGTGGGGGAGGCGCACGCTTCTTAGGCTCCTCCTCGTCTTGGGCGGGGTGAGCCTCGCGGGGGCGCCCTTGCAAAGCGCTCACTCAGCTCGGCGGAAGCTGCGTTATCGGTTGACATCCAAGAAGCCGCTGGCTTCCATTCGTATCACGCGTTCGAATCTATCGGCGGAGCGCTATGCGCGTCCACCGGCGATAAGTATCCGAAAGGCCATGCCGCGAAGATGAACCAGTTTGTCTCCGTCGCGGGGAGGGGCGCGTTCCGACCGACCATGGGTTTCGATGTTGCGTACGTCGCCTCTCTGGTCTTTTCCATACGTAACAGCTGCTTGTATCCCGAGGAGCAGCCAGGGGGCACCGTGAGGTTGCCCGACCAAACCCTCAGTTTGGGCCATGCCCGAGACTTAAAGAAGAGGGTAGGGGGAGTCTGCAAGAAGGTAGCCAAACATCTCTAATCCTGAACTGAACCTGACCGGAGTCCCGTGACTCTCGACGATACCGCCCAACATTCGCGCGAAGATTGCGCCTACCACGAGGCGTCTCATGCGGTCTACGCTCACCACGCCGCGGATCTAATCCTGGGATCGGTCACCATCGAGGGGCGAGCCCACACAAACCTAGGGGGCGTGCCTCTGAGTATGCCCGTGTACATGTCGCGAGATGAGCGAATAGAAGCGGCGGCGATGTACCTCGCGGGCGGCTACGGGCTCCACAGGCATCACCACGGGTCTACGCCGCAACCTGTTCCTTTCGAGGCGTTTGTGAGCAGAGTGAAGGAGGCATCGCGACAGGCTAGAGTGGAGATAGGCTGGCTCACTTCTGACGCGGCACGAGCGTACACGCTCATCGAACTTGCAGCGACCGGTGCAGCGGATCGGGATAAGACCCGAAGGGCCTGCTACGCGGAAGTCTGTGGCTTAGCACTTCGCTACGTATCCGAAAGGTGGGTCCAGATAGAGACAGTGGCCATCTGTTTGCTCCGTCGTGGAACTCTAGAAAGTGAAGAGGTCGCCCAGTTGATAGAGGGAGTCAAATGATGCTGACTTGCGGCCTTGCCGCGGCTGTAGGGGCGCGTCCTTGGGAGATCGACGGGTAGATTCAAGTGAACCAACCGGATCTCGACAAAGCCGCGTACGACTTGGCGAGGGATTTCCTCGTGCAATCGGGCGCGGAGAAAGGCGTCACGCCCGAGCTGGTCGAGAACTATCTGCACCTCGACAAGGCGACGCGTCCCAGAGCAGTACCCGGCCTCTACGAGCGGATACTGGAGTCTGCGCAGAACGCCAACAGGAAGGCGGGCGTGATCGGCGGCTCCATAGGCGGCGTGGGCAAGCTTGGCCCGGTGCTCTGCGACTTCGAACCCTCGCTGGTGCTCGAGAAGTATCCCTCCGGGTGGGAAGGCGTGCTCGACGACGTCGTGGCACAGCTCAAGCCGAGGGGCAGCGTCCGCAGGACTGCGAGGAGTATCTGGCCGAGCTACTGCCGGACCGTACTCTCTGGCGCCAGGTTCTTGTCGCGGTTCTCCTCGGCCGAAGACTTCTACGGGTGGGTGGACTTCTTCGACGAGGACGAACGGGCCAGGCCGGCGCTCCCGTTGCTGGTGGCCCAGGAGGTCGAGGGTTTCGGGTTCGCTTTAGCGTGCGACTTCCTGAAGGAGCTCGGCTACGAGAACTTCTCCAAGCCAGACGTGCACGTCAAAGACATCTTCTGGGCCATTGGGCTTTGTCCTTGGGGAACCGGCGACTACGAGGTGTTCAAGGCGGTCGCTAGGGTAGCACGACACGCGGGCGTTACACCCTACAACGTCGACAAGCTGTTCTGGCTGATCGGCAGCGGGTACTTCTACGACGACCCGGACGTTGGCACCAAAGGCAGGATCGGTAGCCGGAAGAAGCGGTTTATTGAGGCGGCGCGGATAGAGTTGAAGGTGCGATCCGACAAAGGGACGCTACGCACGACTTGATCCTCAGCGTAGTCGTCTGGGCCCTTATGCACCGTGAAGCGTTGGCGCCGGAATAGGAGAAAGAGTGGCCACGTACCTGCTCGCCTGGAACCCGAATCGTTGGCAGTGGGGCGATCTGCCCGAACGAGCCCGAGAGGTCGAGGAGAAGGGGGCGACGGTACGCCGCTGGAGCTGCGCGAACTCGAAGCGGATAAGGGAGGGCGCTCGCCTGTTCCTGATCCGACAGGGCGAGGAACCCAGGGGCATCTTCGCCTCGGGGGTGGCGGACTCCGATTGGTACGAAGGCTTACATTGGGACGAAGCCAAGGCCCGAGCGGGCGTAACGACCCACTACGTGAACGTGAAGTTCGACGTGCTCTTGGACCCGAGGGAGCGGCCGATCCTTGCGCGAGGATCGCTCGACGTGCCACCCTTCTCCGACCAACACTGGGACACGCAATCTTCCGAGATAGAGATTCGGGAGCACGTGGCGGTAGCGCTGGAGGAAGAGTGGGCCTCATTCTCCGGTCTCGAGACGCCGCAAGAAGTGCCCAGCGCGGGGACTTACCCTGAGGGAGTCACCAAGCGGATCACTGTGAACGCGTACGAGCGTAGCCGTCAAGCAGCCGAACGCTGCGTCGACCGCTACGGGCACGCCTGCAGCGTGTGCGGCTTCGACTTCGGACGGAACTACGGCGAAGTGGGCGAGGGTTTCGTCCAGGTCCACCATCTCAAGCCGCTCTCCGAGATAAGGGGCGAGTATAGGGTCGACCCCGTAAGGGACCTGCGCCCCGTGTGCCCCAACTGCCATGCCATGATCCACAGGAGAACACCCGCGTACGGCATCGAGGAACTGAAAGGGGTACTCGAGGCGAATCGAGGGACGGGACAGCGGAAGGGATGGAGACGGTGGATGGGCGCGCGAAGGCCTCCTCGAACGCCTTGACTCTCACAGGACTTGAAGGACGCAGATTCGTACCTGCCTGGATACAGGGCCCAAGACAGCGTATCAGCGGCCTTTGAGGCGAACTTTGAACTGCACAAGTGGGTCCGGTTGCGGTCTCTTCTGCCTAACCACCGTTCACTACAGATGCTTTCCGCCGCAACCTCCTCTCCTAGGCACGGCCGAATGCATCGGACCGGTCGGGGCCCGCGCACAAAGCCATTCTAAGGCCCCCGGGCACCGAAGCGAGCCCTTGCCCGGTCCCGTGGTCTTCGACACTTCAACGGTCTTTAAGGCGGCGTTGAAAGACCCAAGGGTCATCCCTCCGGCGCCCCTGGGTCAGTAACGCTCGTGCCGTCTACGAAGGCACTGCGCATCGCGCCAGACGGCGATCTCAAGGCCCGTGCTTTAGGATGGACCGCACAGCTGGCGAACGGTGAAGTCGTAGCCGGGGGGAGTGACCATGAGAGACGCGTCCGAGGCGACGATACTGGTGACGGGCGCCACCGACGGCCTGGGCAGGCGCGTCGCCCGGGAGCTCGCCGGGAAGGGCGCCACCGTGCTGCTGCACGGCCGCAGCCCCGGACGCCTCGGAGCCACTCTCGAGGAGCTGAGGGGGGAGACGGGCGGCGAGAAGCTGGGCTCCTACGTGGCAGACCTCTCCTCTCTCGGCGAGGTGCGAGGGATGGCCGAGCGCATCCTCTCGGAGCACGACCGCCTCGACGTGCTCGTCAACAACGCCGGCATAATCTCCCGGGAGCGCGAGGTGAGCGGGGACGGGTTCGAGCTCACCTTCGCCGTCAACCACCTCTCCCACTTCCTGCTTACGGGCCTACTCTTGCCGCTGCTGCGCGGGTCCGCCCCGTCCCGCGTGGTCAACGTCGCCTCGGCCGCCCAGAGCCAGATAGACTTCGACGACCCCATGCTCGAGCGGGGCTACGACGCGATGAGGGCCTACTCCCAAAGCAAGCTGGCACAGGTCGTGTTCACCTTCGAGCTGGCCGAACGCCTCTCGGGCACCGGCGTGGCGGTGAACGCCCTGCACCCGGCCTCCCTGATGGACACCAAGATGGTCCACGAGACCTTCGGCTACACGATGAGCACGGTGGAGGAGGGGGCCGAGGCCGTCGTCCGCCTGGCCGCCTCGCCTGAGGTCGAAGGGGTCACGGGACGCTACTTCGACGGGACGCGCGAGGCGCGCGCCAACCGGCGGGCCTACGACGAAGGGGCCAGGAGGAGGCTGTGGGCCTTCAGTGAAGAACTCTGCGGGTCTGTCTTGGAGCCTATCCGGTAAAGAAGACAAGAGCGGCTGAGTCTCGAGCGCGTCCTCGGAGCAGCGTCACCCACCCGTGGTCGACGAGGAGGGGATAGATGCGTTGGGCTTAAGGTGGCTCGAGACGGAACTCGGGACGGGCCCCATATCCATCCACCGTCACCCGGCCGGCACGGGGGCCGTCGTCAACGGCCTGGTTCATACCGGGTTTGTCCCCTGCGCCGTCTCCTCGATCAACATGTCTACCACCTCTTCGAGCCGCCCCGCGCGTCCGTAGGCCCGGCGCTGACGGCTTGCGCCGTTGCCTCCCCGAAGGGTTTCGCCCACGAGCGCAGAGACCTCCTCCCAGTCGCCGAACTCCTCGAGCGCCGGGCGCGTGAAAGCGAGCAGCTTCTCGACCATCTCCCGCGCCGGGACGGAGCGCCGGGCCTCGACGTCCACGAGGTCCGCGTCCAGGCCGTGGCGGGAGGAGACGAAGTGGGCGGCGCGCACGAGCTCCGGGCGGGCGTTCGGGTAGGGCTCCTCGCGTTCGGCCCGCTCGTGGCAGGTGCGCACGAGGGCGCGGCAGAGGCCCGCGAGCATAACGGCCT
>CADCVI010000211.1 GCA_902806105.1 uncultured Rubrobacteraceae bacterium | reverse complement strand
GCGGGTTCACGAATGCGACGCGCATCAGACCGTCCTCAGTTTTTTTGGGATCTTGCTCCCCCTTCGGCGTCGTCCAGGCTGGCGTAGACCTCGTCGCGGTCGATGTCCGCGGGGAGAGGGCCCTTGGTCGTGAGCTTGCGCTCGACGATCTCGCGGGCGAAGAGGACGGAGCGCTCCACGTCGTTGCCGTCAAGAAGCGCCGTCAGGAAGCCGGCCCAGAACGAGTCGCCGGCGCCGGTGGCGTCGACGACGTCGACGGGGCGGGTGGGGACGTGGCAAGTGATCTTGCCGTTCTCGGAGACCAGGTTCCCCTCGCCGCCCATCGTGAAGACGACGGTCTCGGGGCCGAGGTCGTGGAACATCTCGATGTACCGCTCGGGCTCGTGGTCCGGGCCGAAGACCCGGCGGGCGTCGTCGGCGGAGGGCTTGGTCACGTTGACGTGCTTGTAGGCCTCCCGGATCACGCCCTGCGCCTCCTTGTAGTCCGGCCACACGCGCCTGCTGTAGTTGGGGTCGAGCGAGACGATCTTGCCCATCTCCCTCGCCCTGCGGAAGGCGTCTATGATCGCCGAGCGGCAGGGCTCGCGCGAGAGGGCGAAGGTCGAAGAGTGGACTACCTTCGCCCTCTCTATGGCCTCGTCGGGTATCTCGTGCCTTTCGAGCCTGTAGTCCCCGATGCGGAACTCCTCGAAGTCCGGGGTGGTGGCGGTGGAGGAGACGAAGATCACGGTCGTGTTCGTCCTGTGGTCCATCTGCAGGTAATCGGTCACCACCCCGTGGCGCTGCAGCTCGCTCTTGAGGAACTTCCCGAAGGCCCCGATGCCGGTCTTGGCGATCACCGCCGACCGCCCCCCGAGCTTGGAGGCGTAGACGGCGATGTTGGCCGGCGACCCCCCGAGGTACCGCTTGAACGTGGTCGCGTTGCTCAAGGTGTCGGTCTTCTCCGCCGATATGAAATCCACCACCATCTCCCCGATGGTGAGGACGTCCAGTTGTCGGTCGGCCTCCATACCGCGTAGGTTACTCTACCGGGCCCTCCCCGTGCATCGGGGAGGCGAGGCTCGGCGGCGGGCGCCGCCGAGAAGCAATCCCGTTTACTGCCGCCGCGTGCTATCCGGGATAACCTACGTATACGTTATAAAGAATATGGGCAAACAAGCCAGTCTCGGCTATTGCTAGGCAGGCGGGGGGTCTCTGTGAGGGGTGTTTGGGTGTTGTTCGCGGTCGGCGTCGCGCAGGTGCTCCTGTTCGCGGGTATGGCCCAGGCGGTCGGGGCGAGCTTTTTCGACGACTTCTTGACCTTCGACGAATCCCGCTGGACAAAGACGGAGCACGACCTGGGCCGCAGCCATCTGAACCCGGCAAACGTCGAGGTCGTGGACGGAAACGCGCGGTTCAAGATACCCGGGCGTACGCTGCAGGGAGCCGAGATTCGCTCCGACGAGCTCTACCACCACGGGGTCTACTCCTCGCGGATGAAGCTCCCGCACGCCCCCTCCTCCATAACCGGCTTCTTCCTCTACCGGCCGCCGGACCACGAGAGGGAGATCGACATAGAGGTCTTCAACGACTCCTCCCGGCGCGTCCTGTTCACCACCTACTCCGGCGGGCGCCAGACCCACACCGTAACAAAGCAACTGCCCTTCGACCCCACCGCCGGCTACCATACCTACGCGTTCCGCTACGACGCGGGCCTGGCCCGGTTCGTGGTAGACGGCAACGTCATGCAAACCTGGAAGACCGGCGTTCCTAAAGGGTCCATGTACCTCTACACGAACCTCTGGTTCCCGACGTGGCTCGACGGAAAGAAGCCGCTCGTGGACTCCTACCTTCACGTGGACTGGACCCGCTACTCGGGTTAGGCCACCTGAGGGTCAGGCCGAACCCTGGCAGCAGCCGTCCTGCAGGCGCCCGCGCAGCGACCCTAACAACCGGACGAGCTCTCGCCTGTTATCCCCGGAGAGCGCGGCGAAGAGATCCGCGACCGGCTTGCGGTGCTCGTCGTAGAGGGTCTCCATCGTGCGCGAGCCCGCGTCGGTCGGTGCCGTGGTCGTGTTCGGCCTGATCCTGCGTTTCGCGCGGCGGCGTCCGGTGCGGGTCTTCCGGAGGGTGGCCCTGATAGTGCTCGTGATCTCGCTGGTACCGGACGTCCTGATGCTGTTCTCGGGCTCGATGCCTGGCACGACCGTGGCCGGCGTCGGCACGCTGATGGTGGAGCACGGCGCCTCCTGGGTGGTCGCCGTCGGGGTGCTGACCGGGTCCGTCGGGGGGAAGCAAGGGGAGCGCCGTGGCTGAGGCCGCCGCGCGGGGGCGGAAGGTGGCCCCGGTTACGGACTTCCGGTGCGGCGGGGTCGAGACTCTGGGTTGGTGTCGGCGGCCAGGGTATAGACTCAGGTCGCTGCGAGGTGTAGAGACGAAGAGGAGCAGGTTTGGAAAACCCCGGTATGGGCGGGAAGGTGGCGCTGGTCACGGGCGGGACCTCTGGCATAGGGAAGGCGACGGCGATGGCGCTGGCGGCGATGGGGGCCGACGTCGTCGTGGTCGGGCGCGACCGCGAGCGGGGCGAGAGCGCGGCGGCGGAGATACGGGACCAGACCGGTGCGCGTGTGGACCTGGCGCTCGCGGACCTCGCTTCGCGGGCGGGGGTGCGCGGGCTCGTCGATGAGTTCAGGAGGCGCTACGACAGGCTCGACGTGCTCGTCAACAACGCGGGGCTCGTGCAGAGCACGCGCACCGAGACCCCAGACGGCCTCGAGACCACCTTCGCCACCAACCACCTGGCACCCTTCCTGCTCACGAACCTGCTGCTCGACATGCTCAAGGAGAGCGCGCCGAGCAGGGTCGTCACCGTCTCCTCCGAGGCCGAGCGGTGGGGCAACATCGACTTCGACGACCTGCAGTCCAAGAAGAGGTACAGGGGTTTCCCGGTCTACGGCATGACGAAGCTCGCCAACATCATGTTCACCTACGAGCTCGCCGAGCGGCTGGAGGGCACGGGGGTCACGGCCACCTGCATGCACCCCGGGGCCGTCAACACCAGGTTCGGCACGAACAATCGGGGGCCGATGACGATCCTGTTCAGGGCCTTCAAGCCGTTCATGAGGACGCCGGAGCAGGGGGCCGACACCGTGATCTGGCTGGCGACGTCGCTCGATGTGGAGGGCGTCAGCGGCCGGTACTATGCGGACCGCAAGCCCATCGAGCCCAAGAAGATCGCCAACGATCCGGAGGCCCGCCGCAGGCTGTGGGAGGAGAGCGAGAGGCTCACGGGCCTCGGGGTGACGGCGTAGTGGGGCGCGATCGCGGGATAATCGTCGAGGGCCTCGTCCGGGAGTTCAAGAAGGGCCCGCGGGCCGTGGACGGCATCGACCTGCGCGTCGAGCCCGGCGAGGTCTACGGCTTTCTCGGCCCGAACGGCGCCGGCAAGTCCACCACGGTCCTCATGCTGACGACCCTGCTGCCGCCCTCGGGTGGCACGGCGAGGGTCGCCGGATATGACATCGTCAAGGAGGGGCCGCAGGTGCGGGCCTCGATCGGGGCCGCGCTTCAGGAGGCGGCGCTCGACCCTTTCCTGACGGGGAGGGAGCACCTGAATCTGCAGGCGGCGCTGCACGGCATCCCGCGTGCGGAGCGAAAAAAGCGGGGAAACGCGTTGCTCGAGCGGGTCGGGCTGCAGGAGGCGGCCGACAGGCGGGTGCGTGGGTACTCCGGCGGGATGAAGCGGAGGCTCGACCTCGCGCTCGCGCTCGTGCACGAGCCCAGCATATTGTTTTTGGATGAGCCGACGACGGGGCTCGACCCGCAGAGCCGCAGCGCGCTGTGGAGCGAGGTGAGCCGGCTGGCCAGGGACGAGGGCGTCACGGTCTTCCTTACGACGCAGTACCTCGAGGAGGCCGACGTGCTGGCCGACCGGGTCGGGATCATCGACCGCGGCAGGATCGTGGCGGAGGATACACCCGAGGCGCTGAAGGCCGAGATCGGGCGCCCCAGCGTCGAGGCGACGCCCGCAGGCCCCGCGGAACGCGACGCCGTCGTGGGCATCCTCAGCCGGTTCGGGGAGGAGATCCCCTCGCAGCCCGGCACGGTGGCCGTCCGCCTCTCCGGCGGCGCCTCTGGCCTCGCCGACGTCGTGCGCGCCCTGGACGCCGAGAGCCTGAAGGTCTCTAACTTGAGGCTCGAGGAGCCGAGCCTCGACGACGTCTTTCTCGCCAAGACCGGCCGCTCGCTCGAAGGAGCCGGGGACGGCGAGGAGAACAAGGCCGAGGAGGCGCAAGGGTGACGGGCTCCTCGTTTCTCACGCAGGTCACGGCGCTCGCGCGCCGCTCGACGGTCAGGACGCTGCGCCAGCCGGCGGTGCTCGTCTCGGCGCTGCTGTTCCCGATGATGTTCTTCTCCATAAACGCGAGTGGATTGAATGCGGCCTCGCGGCTGCCGGGGTTTCCGACGGACTCTTACCTGGACTTCGCGTTCGCGTTTCCGCTCGTGCAGGCATCGCTTTTCGGGGCCATCACGGCCGGCAGCGACCTCGCCCGCGACATCGAGAACGGCTTCTTCGACCGGCTCTCCCTCACCCCGATGCGTCCCGCCGCACTCCTGAGCGGGATGCTCGCCGGCGTGGTGGCGCTGGGTCTTATCCAGGGCGTCGTGTTTCTGCTCTTCGGGCTCTTGATGGGTGTGAACATCAGCAGCGGCTTTCTCGGGATGCTCGTGATCGTGGCGCTCACGGTGCTAGTGGCCCTCGCCTTCGGCGGCCTCGGGGCTGTGCTCGCGATACGGACCGGGTCGGTGGAGGCGGTCGAGAGCGCCTTTCCGCTGTTCTTCGTGGCTATCTTTATGTCCTCGATCAACCTCCCGAGAGACCTCATAGAGCAGGACTGGTTCCGGTTTATAGCCACGATCAACCCCATCTCCTACCTCGTCGAGGGCATCCGGAGTTTGGTGATCACGGGCTGGGACCCCCAGGCGCTCCTGCTGGGCTTCTGCTGCG
>CADCVI010000210.1 GCA_902806105.1 uncultured Rubrobacteraceae bacterium | reverse complement strand
GAAAGCAGCGTCGAGTCCACAACCAGGGTCTCCGGGTCCCCAACCAACTCGGCGAGGAGACCGCTCGGCGCAGCGGCTCCAGGAAGCGGCGCAGGTTGCGCACCCTGCGGTTGAGCGAGGAAGGATGAAGACCTACGACCCCGGGGAACAGGTGAGAGAAGAACCGCTCAGCGTCCCTGAGAAACGAGCGCTCGCTCTCGACGCCGCGCAACTGCTGAAGGAGCGCGAGGGTAAGCACCTCCGAGTCGGAGAGCTTCTTGAGCGAGGCGTACCCGTTTGCCCTGGGGTTGAGGAGGCGGTAGGTGTCGTCGACGAGGCAGAACAGCACTGTGATCATCCCTTCCAGGGAGGCGAGCGACGGGGTATCCTTCGGTTGGGCCATCCGAGGTTCCTTTCGTCGGGGAGTCGGATGGCCTTCGTTGTACCCTCAATCCATGCAACACTCATCTAGCCGTCGGGCGTTTCGCGGGCGGTCGCCTCGGCGCTTGGGGCCTGTGGACTCGGATTTCCTCGAACGTGCTTCCCATGTGGGGACATGCTAACCGCTTGGAAGAGGGCGCGTATCGCGTCCCCAGATGTGGTGCCGGACCGCGAAGGGGGCACCAAAGAGACCACCGTGTGGCCCGAGCAAGGCCCTTGTGGTTGCGCCCCGAGATGGTGTCGAGGGGTAGCGGTCAGACCAGCAGCTCCTTATCCAACCGAGTGCGTGGAAGGACGACCTCGTAAGATCATCATCTCTCCCGTCTCCATCGTGGCGACGGGTTGCGCCAAAACCCAGGCTCTACTATAGTGCCGACGTGAATATATCCACAATGGTATTAGAAGTGTGGATCTAGCCGGCGGGGAGGTTGTGCGTGGGGGACCGAGCGCGGGGACCGGAAGGGTATTTGCCCTTGACCCCTGCGGTGCTGGACATCGTGGTGGCCCTGGGCGACGGGGAGCTGCACGGCTACGGCATCATGCGGGAGGTGAGGCGGCGCACCGACGGCGGGAGGCGCCTGGCCCCCGGCACGCTCTACCGTTCGCTGAGGCAGATGCAGGAGAGGGGGCTCGTCGAGGAGTCTGAGGAGCGCCCCGACCCTGACCTCGATGACGAGCGCCGCCGCTACTACCGGCTGACGGATGTCGGCAGGAAGGTCGCCGTCGCCGAAGTGGAGCGGCTCGAGGGCCTGGTCCGCGCGGCGCGTTCAAAGGGCCTGGTCCCCAGCGCGCGGCCCTCCGGGGCTGCCGGAGGCGCGTGATGGCCCCCGGCGGGGGCTGGGAGGACCGCAAGCGGGCGGTGCTGCTGCTCCTGGCAGTCTCCGAGCTAATGTACGGTGCGCTGCTCGCGCTCTACCCGAGGGCCTTCCGGCGGCGGTACGCGGAGGAGATGCGGCGGGACTTTGCGGACCTGTCGCGCGAGGGGCTGGAGGAGGGAGGCACGGCGGAGTTGGCTAGGGTGTGGGGTGGGGCGTTCTAGGACCTGGCTCTCACCGCGCTACAGGAGAGGGGTACCGCGATGTCGAGGAACACGTTCCTGCCCATGGAGCCGAGGGCCGCCGCGAGGGTATGGTGGCGGTTGTGCTCGTCGCGGTGACGGTGACCGTAGCTTCCCTGGTCAAGGCCCCGCAGTACGAGGCCTCGTCCACGTTGCTGATCGGGCAAGATCGGAGCCTACTCGAGGGACCGCCCCTAAACGCACGGGTACAAGGACTCCAACAGTTGACTATGACCCTAGCCGAGGCGGCACAGTCTCGCCCGGTAGCCGAAAAGACTATCGAGCATTTGGGACTCTCGATGACGCCCGACGCGTTCCTGGAACGCCTGGAGGCTGAGCCGGTCGGGAACACCCAGTTCATCGAGCTGTCCTACACCGATCCGGATCCCGAACGGGCGCGGGTGGTGACCAACACCGTGGGTGACGTACTCTCGGAGCAGGTTTCCGAGGTGGGCCAGGATGGCAACGGCGTGACCGCCAGGCTATGGGAGCGGGCGCCCGTACCCGAGGAGCCCGTGAGCCCGAACCCCCTGCGAAGCGGACTAGTGACGTTGGCATCGGGGCTGTTGCTCTTCGTGGGGCTGGTTGTTGCACTGCCCAGGCTTGTCGTGTCAGGCGTAGGATCGGCCGCTCTCTGGCCTACCAGAGCGCTGAGCCTTACCGCGAGCAGCTCGTGTTGGGCTGCCCACCGGTGAAACCTCCATAACGACGGGCAAGGAAAAGGAGCTACTGGAAGCGCTTGGACGCCACGGAAAGCTGACGGTGGCGGGAGTGGCGCTGGAGACGTCGCTTACGGTGGGGGAGGCCGACCGGATACTCTCGGCGTTGGCGGCCAAAGGGCACCTCCAGGTAACGGTCGAGCACGGCAGGCTGCTCTACCCTTCTGTGAAGGGTGCGAGGTATCCTTGTGAAGGTTTTGGCGTCCTCACGTGCTCGACCCGCCGGGGGTCTATCCACCCGCGTGCGATTAAGGGCGGTTTACGAACCTCACGTCCTTGGTCTTCCACACGATAATGATCGCGGCTTGGCCTTCCACATTCGGCCACCGAATGTGGCCGAGAAGTATCGCGGGTTATGTCGTGAAACCCGCGGATCACGGACGAGGCGCTTCTGATTCTTCCACGTAAGTTCCACGTAAGGTCCGGTGCTTCTGCCGACGACTGCGTACAGCGGGTCGCTGAACATGCGGCGGGGGCTGCGGTCGAGGCTCTGGATGTCGTCCCAGTTGCCCGCCCGCACAAAGCGCGTCATCCTGCAGATCTACGACCAGATGACCCGCGCGGCCGAGACTGGACAACTCTATCAAACGGTACTCAACCCTCCGCCGGTGGAGTTGGATTTGGCCGCGGGCGAACCCAGCACCGCCACCGTCGCAGCTTTGCACCCTCGTGCCTGGTCGGATCGGCCGCCAACAGACCCCGATCGGGTGGTAGAAGAGATGTCCGCAAACGAGGCTACGACATTGGTCCGCAGCAGCCTTGAACCCGAAGGGGGGCCAAACGGTGCAGCTGCAGCCGAGCCGACGGAGGAAGCTCTTACCGTGACTGGGCCGTCATCCTAACGCGTTCTCAACGAGCCCCAGGATGCCCTCTTCGAGCATCCTGCTCCCGAAACACTCAGCCACGGCGATGCTGCAGCGGCCCTCCACGCCTGCGTCCCCCATGGTGAGAAGGTCGAGCGGCACGCGTTACTCATCGACGCCGCCCGCGAGCTCGGCCACACGAAGCTGACGAGGAAGGTGCGGCGCGCTCTCAACCAGGCGCTCAACGCCGAGCACAACGCCGGCCGCCTGACGACCGACAGGGATCGGGTCCCGCAAGGCCGAGTGGACGGACTGCAGCGAGTGGATAGCCGTCCCCGTGGACGTCACTGGGGCGGGCCCGAATCGCACCATGATCGACGGGGCCAGGGGGCAGATCAAGGACAACCGCGTGCCTTCGAAGATTGACGGCCGCTACTATGAGCTCTCCGGGGGCGTGCTCCGGTGCCGTGAGTGCGGCCGGGCGATGGGAGTTTTCAGACGCAGAAGGAGTGACGGGTCGTACTTCAGCTACTACAGGTGCAGGCCAAGCATCGGAGCGGACGCCTGCGACAACCGGAAGTCGCATTCGGTTGAGCAAGTGGAGCACGAGGCGGCGTCCATGTTTGAGACCTACGCGAGCACGGATACCCTGATTCGCCTCTATGACGAGACCGTCGAGCGTGAGAACGGGCGCGACGGCCTACGCTCCGCACTCCAGAGGCAGGCGGCGCTTCCGGAGCGTATGGGAGTCCTGGCGAACATGCGCCGCAACTTCCAGGGCCAGCAGGCTGAGGGTCTGATGACGCTCCCGGAGCTCAAGGAGCGCCTCGTCGAGATCGATGAGGAGCAGGCGGCGATCTCGGGCGAACTACGGGCCGCCGAGGACGCAACCGAGGCCGCCCAAAGGATCGAGGCCGCCCGCTACTCGCTGGTGCACGCGGAGTGGTACGAGGACCCCGACGCGATCCAGCCGGGCGAGGTGCTGACCCACGCGACGAGCCCGGAGAACATAAGAAAGGCGTACAAAAGGTTCGGCGCCCGCTTCACGGTGGACGCCGAGGGTACACTGACGATGGGGCCGGAACTTGACCTCGGGGAGGTGCCGAAATCGTTGCAGGAGAAACGCACCTCCTCGGGTGTGGCGACCCGGTGATGGTGGGGCTGGTCCGGCGTATCGGGCCTCTGGGCTCCGCGGAACGTCGCCGCGGCCGTCCCGACGACGCCTACGGCTCGCTCGTCCGGACCATCGTCGGCCAGCAGCTCTCGACGAAGGCCGCCCGCAGCATCTACGGCCGGCTCACCGCTCTCTTCGACGGCCGTCCGCCGACCCCGCGGGAACTGGTCTCCACGGACGAAGAGCTTCTGCGGACGTGCGGCCTCTCCAGGCCCAAGGTCCGCTACCTACGGGACCTCGCTGACCGCGTCATCTCGGGAGGGCTGGACCTCCGGTCGCTCCACGACCTCCCGGACGAGGAGGTGATCGTCCAGATAGTCTCCGTCAAGGGCCTCGGCCCGTGGAGCGCGGACATGTTCCTGATGTTCCACCTCGGGCGCGAGGACGTCCTGCCCGTCGGCGACCTCGGCGTCCGCCGGGCTGTCGAGGGGGCCTACGACCTTCCGGAGATACCCGACGCGGAGACGATGCGGGATCTCGCCCGGCCGTGGTCGCCACACCGCACGCTGGCGAGCTTCTACCTCTGGGAGTCCCTGGACACGAAACCGGTCACGTAAGGTCGTCCCCGGCGTCGACGGCCCCCGTCGGGGTGGACTATCATGGCGGCATGCGCGCAGAAGGATTGCTGCTCGACCTGGACGGAACGCTCTACGTCGGGGACGAGTTGGTGCCGGGCGCCCGTGAGGCCCTGACGACGCTCAAGGAGGCGGGTCTCGCGCTCCGCTACGTTACCAACACCACCCGCAAGTCCCGGCGCGAGGTGGCGGCCGGTATGAAGGACCTCGGGTTCGATGTGGGGGAGGAGGAGATCTTCATGCCGGCGGGGGCCGCCGCGGCCCTCATCGGGAACAAGACCTGCCTCCCGCTCGTGGAGGAAGCGTTGCTGGAGGACCTCGGGAACGCGACGTTCAGCGGGGACCGGCCTGACTACGTCGTCGTCGGAGACCTCGGCGACGGGTTCACCTACGCGCGGCTCGATAGGGCATTCCGGTCTCTGATGGAGGGCGCGGAGTTGATCGCGTTGCAGAAGAACCGTTACTGGCAGACGGGGGCGGGGCTCTCGCTCGACGCCGGGCCGTTCGTGGCGGCCCTGGAGTACGCGAGCGGCAAAGGAGCCACTACGGTCGGCAAACCGGCGGGGGCGTTCTTCCGCCTCGCCCTCGAAGACATGGGGCTCCAAGCGGGCAGGGTGGCGATGGTGGGTGACGACGCCGAGTCTGACGTGGCCGGGGCGAGGCGAGCCGGGCTCGGGGCGGTGCAGGTCAGGATGGGGAAGTGGAGGCGGGGAGGGGATACGATAGAGGCGGATTTGATCCTGGACAGCGTCGCGGAGCTGCCGGACGCGTTGGCCCGATGGGAGGCAGAAGGATGAAGATACAGGATATACCTGTAAGCACCGACGAGCGTTACCAGCTCGTCTCGATAACGGAGGAGGTCAGGGACGCCGTGCGGAGCGCTGGCGTCGAGGAGGGGATCTGCCTCATCTCCTCGACCCACACCACGGCGGCCGTCACGGTCAACGAGGACTACGACAGGGATGTGCCCCGAGACCTGGCCGCCGCCTGCAGGGCCTTTCTCGAAAAGCTCGACGTGCGCTTCGACCACATGGAGGGCAACAGCGACTCGCACTTCCTCACGAGCCTCTTCGGGCCCTCGCAGACGCTTCTCGTCCGCGACGGCGAGCCGGACCTCGGCCGCTGGCAGGGTGTCTTTCTCGCGGAGTTCGACGGGCCCCGCCGGAGGACGGTCCGGGTGGCGGTGTTCTAGCTCACGGTCGGCCGGTCCAGCCTGTTTAGTTACGGTTGCGGTTTCGGTAGAATAACCTTGGTTAGACGGTTCTTTTGGTCTGGATCGTGCCCGGTGGATGGCAAAGCTTTTGGAGGCTCGCGTGAACGGATTGGCTAAGGGCGGTCTGGCCTTGGGGGGGATGGTCGTTGGTATGGTGGCGCTCAAGAGGGCGCTCAACCCGCGGCCCCGGTACGCGCCCTGGGAGAAGCCGCCCTACGGCGAGTTCGAGAACAAGGTACTCGTGGTCGGCGGCGGGTTCGGCGGGTACACGGCCGCGAGGGACCTTTGCAAGCTCGTCGATGCCCGCGACGACGTGGGCGTGCTGGTCATCGCGCGGGACAACTTCTTTACGTTCTGGCCGATGGTGCCCGGCATCGTCAGCAGCGACATCGACGCGCGCAACGTGGCGCAGCCCCTGAGACGGGCGCTCATAACCTCGGGGGCGAGCTTCCGGCGGGCCGAGCTCAAGAGCGTAGATTACGAGCGCAAGGTCGTGGTGGCCGACGGGGGGCTGGAGTTCCCGTTCGACCAGCTCGTCATCTCCCTGGGCGGGCAGCCCAACTTCTTCGGGATACCGGGTGTCGAGGAGCACAGCCTCACGATGCGGGGCGTGGAGGACGCCGAGCGCATCCGGAACAAGGTCATAGAGCGTTTCGAGGAGGTCTCCCTCATCCGGGGGGACGTCCCGGAGTCCAAGCTCACGTTCGTGGTGATCGGGGGCGGGGCCACAGGGGTCGAGACGGCGTCGGAGATCCACAGCCTCGTCCACGAGAGCCTGGCGCCCGACTATCCCAACATCGACCCGCACCGCGTCAGGATCTTCCTGCTCGAAGGGCTGCCGAACATCCTGCCGGAGCTGGACCCCGCGCTGCGCAAGGCGGCCCGCACGCGTCTCGTCAACGAGCGCATAGACGTCAAGACCAACGCCATGGCCGAGGAGATTACGGAGAACTGCGTCAGGCTCAGGGGCGGGGAGAAGATCTCGACGGAGAACGTGATCTGGACCGCCGGCAACCGCCCGAATCAGACGATAGCGGATCTCGGCCTGCCCTACGACGAGCGGACCGGGATCAAGGTGGGCCTGGACCTGCGCGTGGAGGGCCACGAGAACGTCTGGGCCATCGGCGACTGCGCCGCGATCTTGGACACGCGCCAGCCTGACGGGAAGATCGTACCGCCCACGGCCCAGGCCGCGATACAACAGGGCCACGTCGTCGCGCGCAACGTGATCAAGGCCGTTGACGGCCGGGGCGACCTCGAGGAGTTCGAGTACAAGCCGATCGGCCAGCTCGTCGAGCTCGGCAGCGACTTCGCCGTCAACGAGGTGATGGGGGTCCGGTTCACCGGCCTTCTGGCAGCGTTGTTCTGGCGGATGGCCTACCTGGTGCGCCTCAACAGCCCGCAGAGCAAGGCCCGCATCGCGGCCGACTGGGTACTCGGCGCCATCCTGCGTCCGGCCGTGACCCAGACCAGGAGCACCTCCAGGGACTAACCCCCGGCGGGGGCCCGGGCGCGGGGCCTCCGGCTTGAGGGCGGGGCCCGGAAGTGCTACGTTAACGGCGGAAGTTGCCGGGAGACGGGGCATGATCGGAGACGCCGTGCACAAGGAGATCTCGTGACCCTCGCCAACCAGCTCACGCTGGTCAGGCTCGTCGCGGTCGTGCCCGTGATGGCGATGCTTTACCTGCCCTTCGGGTGGGCGCGGTGGGCGGCGCTCGGGATCTACGTCCTCGCCATCCTCACCGACTACTTCGACGGCAAGCTCGCCCGCCGCTCCAACGAGGTAACGGGTTTCGGCAAGCTGATGGACTCGATCGCGGACAAGGCCCTGATCGTCTCGCTCTTCTTCGCGCTGGTCGGCGAGGGTTCGATGGCCTCGTGGATGGCGGCGATCATGGTGATCCGGGAGTTCGCCGTTACCGGCCTTCGCATGGTCGCCCTGGAAGGCGGGGAGGTCATAGCCGCCAACAGCTGGGGCAAGGCGAAGATGAACGCCCAGAGCATCGCCGTCTTTATCTTGCTCCTCGGGGTCCCTGAGGGCGCCCCCGGCGCGGAGGGCTGGCGTGGCGCGGTCTCCACCTTGGGCTGGTGGGTGATGCTCGTCGCCGTGCTCCTGACGCTGCTCTCGGGATGGTCGTACCTGCGGGATACGCCGCGCATACTCGCGATCACCTCCAAGCGAGATCAGCGCCTCTAAAAGCTGTAGAATCACGCCCCGATGGCGGAGAACACGGAGAGACGGCTGAGGCCGGCCGAGGTCGAGATGATCCTGCGCCGCGCCTCGGAACTGAATGCCCGGCGGTGGGAACGGGGCTCTGAAGACGTCCCTTCTGTCTCCCCTGAAATCCTTGTGCAGGTGGCCGCCGCCGCGGGCATTCCGGAGCAGGACGTGCGCCGCGCCATGTGGGACCTGGCCTCGGAGAAGACGGCCGAACCCCACTCGCCCGCCTGGAAACTCTACGGTCCGGCCCGCCTGCGCGTGGTGCGCGAGGTGGACCGTCCCGCGGGCCGCACCCGCGATCACCTCGAAGGCCTCCTGCGCCTGGAGCAGGGCCTCAAGGTCCGGCGCAAGACGGAGATGGGCTCCCTGTGGGACCCGGGCGACGAGCTCGGCATGGTCCGCCGCGCCCTGGACTTCTCCGGCGACCGGACGCTGCTGAAGACCCGCTCCGTGGAGATGCGCGTCGAGGCCGCGGGCGAGGAACGCTGCGCCGCGAACCTGACCGCCGACGTCTCCAACCAGCGCGGGGAATACCTCTCCCTCGGCGGCATCATCGGCGCGACGCTCGCCGCCCTCTTTATCCTCGCCGGCATCCAGAACGGGCTCTTCCTGCTAGGTGTCCTGCCAGCCCTCGCGGCCCCGGCCTTCTGCTGCAGGATCGCCTACCGCAGGACGACCACAGATATACGCCGCGCCCTCGACGACCTCCTCGACGCGGTGGAGCAGGATCCCTCTCGAGAGGAACAACCCTCCGACCGCGGCGACCGCCAGCCCGGCACCATAAAGGGTCTCAAGCCGATCCCGAGGTTCACCTCGCCGCCCCGCGATGAATAGCTCTGAGGATTCAGGCATCGTGTTCTGGGCGTTGGGACGTCGGGCCGTGTGCGGGATACTAAAGCCGACGCGATCGGGGGACGATCAAATATCGAGGTGTCGCCCTCCCCGAAGGTGGACGGCGGCCGTGCTGGGAGCTGACCACTGAAACCTGAGACCTGAAACCTATGCCCCTAGGCGTACTCAAAGAGATCTTCGGGTTCGAGTCCTTCCGGCCCGGCCAGGAGGCCGTCATACGGGCCGTGCTTGAGGGTCGGGACACGCTGGCGGTGATGCCGACGGGGGGTGGCAAGAGCCTGTGCTACCAGGTCCCCGCTCTTATGCAGGAGAGCCTCACCGTGATCGTCTCGCCCCTCATCTCGCTGATGAAGGACCAGGTGGACTCCCTGCTGCAGAGCTCGGTCGCCGACGCCGCGGCGCTTCACTCCGGGCTCTCGCCGGAGGAGCGGTGGGAGGTCGAGCGGAAGGTGCGGACGGGTGAGATCCGGATGCTCTACGTCGCCCCCGAGCGGCTGCGCTCCCTGGAGTTCGTACTCTCGCTGCGGCGGGCCGGCGTCGGGCTCTTCGTGGTGGACGAGGCCCACTGTATCAGCGAGTGGGGCCACGATTTCAGGCCCGACTACCTCTTTCTGCCGCGCGCCGTTCGAGACCTCGGCAGCCCGCCGGTCCTGGCCCTGACGGCGACGGCGACACCGCGCGTCAGAGAGGACATCCGGCGTTCGCTTGGGATGAGGGACCCGCACGTCGAGGTAACGAGCTTCAACCGGCCGAACCTGACCTACCGGGTCGTGCCGGCCGAGAAGAAAGAGAAGCTCGCGCGTATCCTGGACGTGATCCGGAGTTCTCCCCCGCCCGGTATCGTCTACGCGACCACCCGCAAGGAGTGCGACGAGCTCGCCGCCGAGCTGCGCTCCTCTGGCGTCGACGCGGTGGCCTACCACGCGGGCCTTGGTGCCGCGCGGCGCAACGAGGTGCAGGAGCGGTTCATGACCGACGAGGTGGGGGTCGTCGTGGCGACCATAGCCTTCGGGATGGGCGTGGACAAGCCGAACGTCCGCTTCGTCATCCACGCGGCGGTCCCCGGCAGCCTCCCCGCGTACATCCAGGAGTCGGGCCGGGCCGGCCGCGACGGCGGGGCGGCCGAGTGCGTCGTCCTCTACCGCGGCGCCGACGTCGGCCGTCGAAAGAGGCTCGTGACGCTGGGCACCTCGGGGGAGGATGAGGTGTCGTCGTTCTTCCGGGGGCTCGTCGGGGTCGAGAGGGATGGACGGGTCAACGCGCCGTTCGGCTCGCTCGCGGCCCTTGGCGGGGTCGAGCCGGACGCGGCCGGTATCGTGCTCGGGAGCCTCGAACACTCCGGCCTCGTCTCGCGCGGCTACGACCTGTGGTCCGAGGTCGAGGTACGGCGGCTGGACGAGGAACCGGGGGACATGCGCGAGGAGGTGGGCGCCGTCCACGCGGCGCTGCCCGGCGCGGGCTCGGTCGGGCTCCCCGAGCTCTCCCGGAAGGTGGGTTTGCGCCCGGCCGTGGTGCAGGGGGCCATCTACAGGATGATGGTCGATGGGATCGCGGAGGTCGTCCCCCGGGGCTCGCTCGTAGACGTGCGGCTCAAGACCACCTCCCTCGACGACGAGAGCCGCAGGGACATCGCCTCCCGGCTCAAGGGCCGGGCCTCCAACGCGTACGCGCAGATCCGGGACGTCGAGTCCTACGCGAACCTCTCGGCCTGCCGCCGCGAGCACCTCCTCCGCCACTTCGGCGACGCCGAAGACGTCGCCCCCTGCTCCGGCTGCGACTTCTGCCTCGGCGAGGTCCGGCAGGCCCCGAAGACGACCGCGGTCGCAGCGCCCCCCGCGAACGGGTCCAACCCCGACGTCGACGCGGATCTTTTCGAGCGTCTCAGGAGCTGGAGGGGGGAGAAGTCGAGGGAACAGAGGGTCCCAGCCTACGTCGTGCTGCACAACTCGCACCTGGAGGAGATCTCCGCCCGCAAGCCCCGAACCATCCAGGAGCTTGGCTCTATAAAAGGCGTCGGGCTGCGCCGCGCCGCCCGCTACGGAGACGAGCTCCTCGCCCTCGTAAACGGCGAAGAGATCGAATCAGCATCGACTACCGGACCACCGGAAGCCAACGGCTACCGCCACCACCTCGAAGCCGCCACAGGTCTGATCCGGGCCGGCAGGGGCGCCGACGCCGTCCCCGAGCTCGCCCGCGCCCTGAAACTCGGCGGCGAAGAGGCCCGCGGGGAGATAGACGACCTGCTGAGAAGGAGTTGAAAGCGGAGCCCGCAGGGCGTAGCGCCGGGCTAGAAGCGCAGACGAAGCCAGCGGTTCCTCGACCGAAGGGAGACCAGAATGAAGCTTGAAGGAAAAAAGATCGCGGTCCTGCTCGCGGCGGGTTTCGAGGACCTCGAGTACTGGGTGACGTTGATGCGCCTGCAGGAAGAGGGTGCGGAGGTCGTCACGGTAGGCCCGGACAAGGAAGAGGTCACAGGCAAGAACGCGCTCACGGCCCGGGCCGACGCGACGGCCGACGAGGTGGACGCGGCGTCTCTCGACGGCGTCGTCATCCCGGGCGGATGGGCGCCCGACAAGCTCAGGCGCTACGAAGGAATAACGGGCCTCGTCAAAACGGTGCACGAACGGGGCGAGACCGTCGGCATCATCTGCCACGGTGGGCTGGTCGCCATCTCCGCCGGCATCGTGGACGGGTCCCGCGCCACGGGCTCGCTCGGCATCAAGGACGACCTCGTCAACGCCGGCGCCACCTGGGTAGATGAGGCCGCCTTCAGGGACGGGAACCTCGTCTGGGGCCGCGTCGTGGCCGACATCCCGGCCTTCAACCGCGAGCTCGTCGCCGCGCTCGCCGGGGGCTGACCTGACTCGAGGTCTGCCCGGTCTAGCGTCTCGTCTCGCGTCTCTATACCCCTGGTCGCTCTGGAGAGGCGTGGTGGACCGCGGGCGGGTCCGCATGGCGGGTTGGTCTAGACGGTTGGTTTCGGCAGGGGGCTGTAGACGGGGAGGGGGCCGCCCGCGTCCCTCAGGACGTAGCCGTCGTACATGCGCCTGACGATGTCCGGGTTCTGGCCCGCTATGTCGCTGTTCATCTCGGGGTCCGCCTCTATATCGTAGAGCTTCCCCCCGGTGCCGTCGTTCTTACAGAACATCACGTAGCGCTCGTCGCGGGTCCAGACGTGGTCGTGGTAGCCGGCGGTGAAGTGTTCGCGCTCCTCGGGCTCGTCGCCGGCCCCGATCGCGGACAGGTCCTGGCCCTGCATCTGCTCGGGCGCCTCTATACCGAGGTAGCCGAGCACGGTCGAGGCCACGTCGTAGGTCGAGGCCTGGTACT
Source organism: uncultured Rubrobacteraceae bacterium (assembly GCA_902806105.1). The sequence goes on along the minus strand of CADCVI010000210.1, from coordinate 9,769 downwards.
CGCTCGTCTCTCCGGCGCCCTTGCCGTCCGGGCGGCGGACGAAGAAGGGGACGTCCGTGATCTCCGGCCACAGCGCGTAGGCGGGCTTGCCGGTGAACCCGTGCTCCCCGAGCGCGACCCCGTGGTCGCTGAGCAGCACCACCAGCGTGTCCTCAAAGAGGTTCAACTCTTCCATCTTGTCCATGAACCGCCCGAGCCAGCGGTCGGCCATCGTGACCTCCGCCGAGTAGCGGGCGCGCATCCTCTGGAGCTCTCGCTCGACGAGGTAGCCGCTCGGGCCGTAGATGACGGAGAACGGCTCCTTGAGGTCGTAGGGTTCGTCGTCGTACATGCGCACGTACTCTTCGGGCGGGTCCCAGGGCTCGTGCGGGTCGTAGGAGTCGATGGTCAGGAAGAACGGCCTGTCATCCTCTTTCGCGAACTCCAGAAACTCGGAGGCGCGGTTAAAGACCTGCGGGGCGAACCAGTCCTCCTCCGTCTGCCGGGCGGCGACGTTGGCGAAGTACTGCTTCATCTGGGCCGTCATGGCGGGGACGTTGCCCTTCATGAGGGCCTGCTCGACCTTCTCCGGCGGGTATGTCCAGTTGGGCATGTAGTTATCCGTGGTCTGGCCGCGGATAAAGTCCCACACGTCGAAGCCCCGGTGCATGTCGTAGGAGGCCTTGAACTGGTGCATGTTGTCCGTGGCCATCATGGTCTGGTAGCCGTTTGCTTGCATGACTTCGGCCAGGGTCGTCTGGTCGAGGGGGATGGGCTGCCACCCCTGCAGGATGATGTCCTCACCCTGGGGCGGGTCCCAGTTCCTGAACGGCCAGGTGCGGGTTCCGGTGTGGATCGCGCGCCGCGCGTTGATGGTGGGCATGGACTCCGGAATGGCCCGCGTGAAGCGCAGGCTGTCCTGCGCTAGAGCGTCGAGGTTCGGCGTCCGGGCCGCGCGGTCGTATCCGTAGACGCCGACGTGGTCTTTACGCAGGCTGTCCATGATGATGAGCACTACGTTGTTGCCGGGGTTCGCCTGCGGTGTGGTGCCTGGTAGGCCCGGGATGCGCTCGGTGAGGTCGCAACCCGCGGCCCCGAGCAGCGCAGCGCCAGCCATCCCGGCGCCTGTGAGCTTCAGGAATTCTCTGCGGCTGAGGGTCTGTAACCGGCGCGCTCTCACGGTTCGAGAGGTTACTATGCCGCGCCCCGGCCTACAAGCGGGCGTCGCCCGTTCCGCGGTCTCCGCGGGTGAACCCGGCCACGGGGTATCGCACCCGGGCTGTTAGAATTCGCCTATGAGAAGCTTCGCAGCGGTGGGTGTCGGAATGCTCGTGGCGTTCGTGCTCGTCCTCCTCATCGTGTTCGGCATACTCGCGCCTGTGCTCTCCTGGGTCTTCCAACTCGAGCCGTCGTCCACCTCCTTCAGAAACTTCGCGCCGCTGCTGCTCTTCGTGTGCGCCCTCTCCTTCTACTTCGGGGGGATGGCCGGGGCGTACAAGGCCCCGGACCGGCAGCGGCTGCACGGCACGCTGGTCGCCCCCGCGGCGTTCGTGATCTCCCCGGCCGTCAACCTGATCGTCGGCAAGACCCCATTTCCCGGCATAGACAGCGTCGGAACGGCCCTGCTGGCCGCCGCCTTCCTCGCGGCCTCGGTCGCCGCGGCATACGTCGGCTCCCGCCGCGGCCATGCCATCCAGGCCCACAACGAGCGCGTCCTTCGCCGTATGCGCCGCACGGGCCGCGCCTGATCGAGGTTCGAGGTTTTGAGGCTCTAGGTTTTGAGCTGTTCCGGGATCGCGAAGCTGCGGGCATGCAACCTTTTTGAGCTAGTAGTGGTGGCGATGTCGGGCTCCGGGCCGCGCCCCTAGTGCCTCAGGACCTTGAGCCTGATCAGCGCGCCTGCACCCCCAGCATTAGGCGTCCCCGGGCGTCCATGCGGGCGTTTGGGCGGCGCTCCGGGGCGGGCACTTCGGAGGGGTCGTCCCCGGTCCCGGCGAGGTAGACCCTCGGGTCCGGGACGCCCTCGGTCGGGTCGGAGACGTAGCGGCGCCAGGCGACGTCGCCCCAGAGCAGGGTCAGGGTCGGTTTGCCCGAGGCCTCGTCCCCGAGGCCGGCGTGGACTTTCGGGAGGCCGAAGGAGCGGGAGATAGAGGCGACCGCTCTTGCGTGCTCGCTCTCGTTGAAGAGGGCGAGACCCTCCCGCAACTTGCGCTCGGGGTCGGAGAGGCGGGCGAGCTGCTCGTGGGCCGCCTCCCGCTCCTGTGCATTGCGTCTCGCCTCCTCCGTGGCCTCCAGGAGGCGGGCTTCCAAGTCCGCTATTCGCTCCTCGGCGAGAACCGTCCGCGCCTCTGCCTCCTCTGCCCTGGACCGGGATTGCTGGTCTTCGGGGGTCTCGCGGGCCTCCTCCGTCGGGGCCTGCGCGGTCGCGGGCTCGGTCCGGTCCGGCGCCGCGTCCCGCCGACCTTCGGCCTCTTCGAGAGCCTCCTGGAGCGAGGAGATCCGGTCTTCCCTGGCGGAGAGCTCGGCCTCCAGCCTCTCTACGGTCGTCTCTTTTTCCTTCTCGAGTTCGGCCTTCTGCGCGAGACGCCCGGCCTCGAGTTCTTTTAGCCGGGCGCCATAGACGCGCAGTTCTGTCTCGCGGCGGATGGCGGCCTCCTGGAGGCGCTCTTCTAGGGCCCAGGTCTCGGATTTCCTGCGCTCGTCCTCGACGGCGAGCCTCCGCTCGTACTCCCTCTGGGTTGCGGCCATCTCCTCGGCGTTACGGGCCCGCAGCGCCCGGTTGTCCGCCTCGCGCTGGCCCTGCAAGGCCGTCAGCCGGCGGTCGGCGGCCTCTCGGGCTTCGGCCAGCTTCGCCGCCTGCGAGCGGCGCAGGTCACGCTCCCTGCCGTCGGCCATGGCCTTTACCTGCCGGCGCTCCTCCTTTCGAGCCTCCTCAACCTGGCGCGCGCGGGACTCCACCTCGCGCCTCAGCGACTCTATCTCGGCCTGCTGCGTCTCCACCATGGCCTGGTAGTCCTTCTGGAGATCCAGCTCCCGGCCCGCCGCCGCGCTCTTGAGCGCCTGCACGGCGGCCTCGTGGCGCTCCTCGTGGGACGCGCGCTCCTCGGCGACGCGGCGCCGGATCTCCTCGTCCCTGGAGGCCTCTAGCTCCGCCGCCCGCTCCTCGCCCGCGCGCCGTACGTCTTCCAACTCGGCTTTGTGGCGGTGCTCCTGCTCCCTGTACTTTGTCCTGAGCTCTTCCTCCCACGTCTCCGAAGACGTCTTGAGCTCCGCCACCTCGGCCCTGTGGCGCTCCTCCAGCGCCGCGCGCTCGTGCGCGAACTCCTCCCTGAGTTCCTCGACCCGGGTCTGCGATGAGGCCGCCTCCACGTCGGCGCGGCGCTGCTCCTCCAGCGTGCGCCGGACGGCGGCGACCTCGGCGATGTGCTCGTTGCTCATGCGGAGCTGCTCGTCGGAGTAGCGCCGCTTGAGGTCGGAGATCTCGGCGCGCAGATCCGCCGCCTCGCGCTCCGCGTCTGCGCGGGATGCGACCTCTTCCTGGGCCGATTTCAGGGCCGCGGTCGCCGCCTCAAGGTCCCGCCGGAGCCCCGCCGCCTCCTCTTCGAGGCTCTCTATGAGGGCGCCGGCCGCCTCCAGGCCCGAGGCGAGCCCCGCCGCCGCGTCTTCGCGCTCCCCGTTCATCTGCTCCCCTTCAACGGAACCTCGCTCCTCATCGCCCGACGCTGGGGCCGTCCTTGGCCCGAAAGGTTAAACGTATCGCGCGATGAGGTAAAGGGCCTCCGCCGGGCGTCTCCGGGCGTTGCCGGCGGCAGGTTGGAGGCAGGAGGATGGTTCAGCCGGCGTCGCGGCAGGCGGGGCAGAGGCCTTCCACGACGACCGTGGCCCGCGTCACCTGGTAGGTGGTGGCGGCCTGGATGCTCTCTTCCAGGTCCTCGAATACCACGCCGGGTACCTCGGAGACCTCGCCGCAACTGAGGCACCGGATGTCCAGGTGCGGCCCCAGGTTCAGGTCGTAGCGCGTCGGCGACTCCGACCAGTGCTTGGCCTCTATGACCCCGATCTCCTCCAGCACGCCGAGCGCCTGGTAGACGGTGCCCAACGCCACCCGGGGGTTCTTTCTCTTGACGATGAGGTAGACGTCCTCGGCCGACGGATGCCCCCGGCTCTCGCCCAGGGCTTCCAGTACGGCCTTGCGCTGCGAGGTGAGCGTGTAGCCCGAACGGCGAAACTGCTCGCGTATGTCCCTCTCCGGCGTTCCGCCCACGTGTCGCCCGTTCCCTTCGCCGATCAGTAACCGTTCCTGTTCGCGAGTCTATCATAAGGCCGTCCCGCGACCGCGGTGTACCATAGTGGCAGTGTCCGTGCTCGCTAACCTTCTGGCCAACCTCTGGCATCTGATCTCCAACGCCCTGAGACGCCTGCTCGGCCGGCCGCCGGGATTCGTGTGGCTAGAGATAAGCGGCGCCCTGCCCGAGTTCGAGACGCCCGCGGGCTTCTTGCGCAGACGCGTCAACCGTGGGCCGGGTCCCGTCACGCTTCAAACCCTGCGCGAGAGGCTCGGCCGCATCTCTCTGGACGGCCGGGTCCGCGGCGTGGTGCTACGCATCAAAGACGTCGAGGCGGGCTGGGCCGCGCTGGAGGAGGCCAGGGGGGAGCTTCTGGCGTTCCGGGAGGGGGGAGGCCGGGTCGTGGCGTACCTGGCGGACCCGGTTGACACGCGCTCGTACTACCTGGCTTGCGCGGCCGATGAGGTCCTCGCAGCCCCGCTCGTCACCGTGGGCGTGACGGGAGTACGGACCAGGGTCAGCTTCTTCAAAGAGGCGCTGGACCGTCTCGGTATCGGGGCCGAGGTGGTCGCCGTCTCGCCGTACAAGTCCGCGGGCGAGCCCTTTACCCGCAACGACTTCTCGCGCGAGGCCCGCGAGCAGGCCCAGCGCCTCCTCGACGGGCGCTACCAGGAGGTCCTCCGCGCCATCCGGGAGTCGAGGGGCCTCACGGAGGCTGAGGCGCGGGATGCGATCGACGGCGCACCCTACGGCCCCGAAGAGGCCGTGGCCGCCCGCCTCCTCGACGGCGTCCTCTACGAGGACGGGCTGCCGGAGAGGCTCGCGGCCGGTGGGGAGAGACCACGCATCGCAGAGTGGGCGGCGGCGAAAAAATCTCTCAAGGTGCCGTACCGGAGGCGGGTGCGGCGGCGGATCGGGCTCGTGCAGGTGTCGGGGACGATCATGCGCGGCAGGAGCCGCCGGGTGCCCGTGCCGATCCCGTTTCTGGGGGGAGAGCGCGCGGGAAGCGAGTCCGTGGTGGCGACGCTCAGGGGGGCCGAGAAGAATCGGCGGGTCGGTGCCGTCTTGCTCCACGTCGAGTCGCCGGGCGGGGACGCGCTTGCCTCCGACCTGATCTGGCGCGAGGTCGGTCGTATCTCCGCCAAAAAGCCCGTCGTCGTGCTTATGGGCAACGTCGCGGCCTCCGGCGGCTACTACGTCTCGGCCCCCGCAGCCCACGTCGTCGCCCGCCGGTCCACGGTCACGGGCTCTATCGGCGTCATCACGATCCGCCCCGTAGCCGACCGGCTCTACGGTAGTCTTGGCATCAACCCGGTCGGGCTCGAAAGAGGAGAGCGGGCCGGCTTGATGGACCCCAGCCGCCGGCCAACGGAGGATGAGTTGCGGGTGCTGGAGCGTCAGATCGGGCGCATCTACGACGAGTTCAAGGGCCGGGTTGCGCGCGGCCGGAGCCTCCCTGGGCTGGACGGCATCGCCGGGGGCAGGGTCTGGAGCGGCGCAGAGGCCCTGGATCTGGGGCTCGTTGACGGTGTGGGTGGCTTCCGGGAGGCGTTCCGGAGGGCCCGCGAGCTCGGCGGCATAGGGGAGGGGAGTCCGGCCGAGGTGCTCTTGAGGGTGCCGGTCCCGCGGACCGGGCGGCCGGCGCCGGGGGAACCCGCGGAGGTCGTCGAGGAGATCGTGGGCGGCCTGAGGCGCGAGTTCCTGGAGCTTCCCGGCCGGGTGTGGGCGATGGGGCCGTACGGGATCCGGGATGACTGGTAGCATCTTCGGGATCGGAGATCGTAGGAGGGAAGCGTGAGCGCGGCCTCGAAGAAAGGTGTGGACCGCAGGGCGATGGGCGTCCTCTCGGCGGGGCACCTCTTTACGGACCTCAACCAGGGCGCCGTCGCGGCGCTGCTGCCGTTCCTTATCTCCGAGCGTGGCCTCTCTCTGACCGCGGCGGGGGCGCTGGTCTTCGCCGCCACCGTCAGCTCCTCCCTCGTCCAGCCCCTCTTCGGTATCTTCTCCGACCGGAACCCCATTCCGGCCCTGATGCCGCTCGGCGTGCTCCTGGCGGGGGTCGGCATGGCGCTCGTCGGGGTTGCCCCTAGTTATCCTCTGATCTTCGCCTCCGTAGTCCTGAGCGGCGTCGGCGTCGCGGCCTTCCACCCGGAGGCGGCGCGCTTTGCGAACTACGTCTCCGGCGCCCGACGGGCCAGGGGCATGAGCTTCTTCTCCGTCGGGGGGAACGCCGGCTTCGCCCTCGGCCCCATCGTCGCCACCCCGCTCGTCCTGGCCTTCGGCCTGCCCGGCGCGCTCTTTCTCGCCCTACCGGCCGCGTTGATGGCGGGCGTCATGTTCGCCGAGACCTCCCGCATGCTGCGGCTCGCGCCTGAGGAGGCGGCGAACGGGTCGCAGGAGGTGGAGTCGTCGCCTGAGAGCTGGGGGCCGTTCGCCGTCATGATCGCGGTCGTCGCCGTACGCTCGTTCGTCTTTTTCGGGCTCATCGCGTTCGTGGCCTCCTACTACGAGCGCGTGCTCGGCGCGTCGGTCGCCCTCGGCAACGTGGCCCTTACGGTGATGCTCGCCGCGGGCGCGGTCGGCACGCTGCTCATGGGGCCGCTTGCGGACAGGTTCGGACGGAAGATAGTGCTGGTCGGGTCGATGCTCGTGCTGCCGCCGCTCGTGCTGGCCTTCACGTTCGTCGGCCCGTACCCCGGGATGGCGCTGCTCGCGCTCGTCGGCGCGGCGACGGTCGGGACCTTCGGGGTGACGGTGGTGATGGGCCAGGAGTACCTGCCCGGCCGCATAGGCCTCGCCGCCGGGGTCACGATGGGGCTCTCCATCGGCCTCGGGGGCGTGGGCGCGCCCCTGCTCGGCCTTCTCGCCGACGCCGGCGGCCTCGAAACCACCATGCTCGCCATAGCCGCCCTCCCCGTCGCCGGCCTCGTGCTCGCCCTCACGCTCCCTGGGAGAACCCGCGCCCCCGGCGGGGCTCCCGGCGGGGCCTGAGCACAGGGTCCGGCCTCACGTTCGTGTAACCAAACACCGTTCCGCCTCGCCCCTTCGGGTACCATAGCGCCGATGCGAAGGTCCTCCAAAGATAGCCGCAACAAAGCGTGAGAGGCTTCTACGGGCTCGGCGCGTTCGCCTACCGTTTCAGGTGGGCCGTGCTCGCGGTGTGGGCCGTCGTCCTCGTCTTCAGCGCCTTCTTTGCCCCCGACCTCTCCGGGCGGCTGAAAGGCGGCGGCTTCGAGGGCTCGAACTCAGAGGCCGAGCGGGTGCAGCGCGTCATGTCCGAGGAGTTCGGGGTCTCCCCGGCCGCCCTGACGGTCGTTTTCACGGGAGACGGCCGGGAGGCCAGGGGCAGACCATTCCAGGAGGCCCAGGAGGAGGCGCTGGCCGGGGTCAGGAAGATGGACCAGGTCCGTTACGTGGCCTCCTACGCGAACTCCGAAGACGGGCGCTTCATCTCCAGGGACGGGGAGAAGTCGTACGCCATCATCGCCTTCAGCGTCTCCATCGACCAGGCCCGCAACGTGGTCGCGGACGTCAGGGAGAAGGTACGCTCAGACGATCTCAACACCTACGTCACCGGGGCGCCGGCCGTCTACCAGGACCTCGAGGCCGCGAGCAACGAGGACGTGCGCAAAGCGGAGAAGTACGCCTTCCCCTTCGCGGTGGTTATCTTGATCTTCGCCTTCGGGACGCTGGTCGCTGCCGGGGTGCCGGTCGTGATCGGAGGGGCGAGCGTGCTGACCTCGCTGGCGATCATCTACTTTATCGCCGGCTCCTACGACATGTCCGTCTTCGTGCTCACGCTCTCGACGATGCTCGGGCTCGGGCTCGGGATCGACTACGCCCTGTTCTTCGTGAGCCGGTTCCGCGAGGAGCTGGAAGACTACTCGACGGCCGAGGCCATCCCGCGCACCGTGGCGACGGCGGGACGCTCGATCTTCTTCTCGGGAACCGCGGTGTTGATCGGGCTCTCGGGCCTGCTCTTCTTTCCTTTTATGTTTATGCGCTCTATCGGGGCGGCGGGCGTGATCGTGGTCTTCGTCTCCGTCCTCGCCGCCCTGACGTTCCTGCCGGCCCTGCTCGGCGTCCTGGGACCGAGGGTCAACCTGCTCCGCATCCGGCGCCAGAGCGGTAGCCCGGGCGCGGGCTTCTGGAGCCGGAGCGCCGAGGTGGTGATGCGGCGGCCCTTCATCGTGATCGTGCTGGTCGCCGGGATCCTCGCCGCCTTGCTCTTCCCCGTGACGCACATGAAGGTCGGCATCCCGGAGGCGACGGTCCTGCCCGAGAAGTACGAGTCGCGCGCCGGCGACGACCTTCTGAAGGAGAACTTCGAGTACGCCGCCCTGAACCCCATGGAGGTCGTCGCCGATCTCGGCCGCGACCCGCTCACCGCCGAGGGCCTCGCCGACGCGCAAGTTCTCGGCGAGAGGATAAGCGCCGCGGATGGTGTCTCCCGCGTCGAGAGCGTCTACACGGTTGGGGAGAGGGCGGCCCGCGACTACGCCGCGCGGGTCGGCGACGCCCGCTCCGACGCCGAGCGCGAGGCTGCCGGACGGGTCGACGGGCTCGTCGAGGAACAAATCCGGCAGCAGATCGAGAGGAACACCGATAGAGAGGTCCAGCGGCAACTCTCCGAGGTAGAGGCAACGTACGGCGCCGTTCCGCCCGGCACGGAGGAGCAGGTCAGGGCCGAGGTGGAGCCGCGGGTGGCCGAGGAGGTTCGGGCGGCAGAGGGTGAGATCCGGGCCGAGGTCGAGCGCCGCGTCTCGGAGGAGGTGGACCGTCGCGTCCCCGCGCTCCCGCAGGGCGTCTCGGCGGACGGGGACGTCACGCCTGAAGGGGTGGCGAACTTCTTGAAGCTCCCCGCCGCCCGCGACTCCGAGGAGCTTCGGAACGCGGTCGATTCCTACGTTGCGGGGGACCGGACGCTCATCAGGGCGGTCACGGAGCAGAACCCCTACACCCAGAGGGCCTATGGTGCTGTGGACGCGGTGCGGGCCGTGGATGCCCCGGAGGGGACGAGCTTCCTGGTCGGTGGGCTCTCCGCGGGGCAGAAGGACTTTATATCGAGCCTCTACAAGAAGGCGCCGCTCGCGGCCGGGTTCGTGATCGGGGTGACGTACCTGGTCCTGCTGCTTACCTTCCGCTCGGTCTTTATCCCCCTCAAAGCCGTGATCGTGAACATCTTGAGCCTCTCCGCCAGCTACGGCGCGGTGGTCTTCGTCTTCCAGGACGGCAACCTCTCCGGCCTCCTGAACTTTACGCCTCTAGGCTTCGTGGACGCCACACTGCCGATCCTGATGTTCTGCACGATCTTCGGGGTCTCCATGGACTACGAGGTCTTCCTGCTCTCCCGCATCCGCGAGGCCTACGAGAACGGCGACTCGAACACGGCGAGCGTCTCCAAGGGCCTCGTCGCGACCGCCGGCATTATCACCTCGGCAGCCGCGATCATAATCGTCGTCACCGGCGCGTTCGCTTTTACCGGGATCATATTGACCAAGGCC
>CADCVI010000209.1 GCA_902806105.1 uncultured Rubrobacteraceae bacterium | reverse complement strand
CAGGCGAAACGATCTCGGCCGCCCCGACCTCCAGCGCGGCGGCGACCGACGCGGGCGGCGACCTCTCCGAGAGCGGCGCCGTCGCGCTCGACGCCCTCGAACGTGCCCTCGGGACCCTCCAAGACGCCGAGCACGAGCTAGGGAGGCTGGACGCGGCGGCGGGCGACGGCGACCACGGCGCGGGCATGGTCCGCGGCATGGAGGCCGCCGTCGAGGCCGCGCGGGGCGGCGGAGGGTCGGCCGGGCAGGTGCTCGCGAGGGCGGGCATGGCCTTCTCCGGCGCGGCCGGCGGAGCATCGGGCGCGCTTTACGGCGCCTGGATCTCTGCGATAGGGCAGTCCCTCGGCGACGGCGAAAAACCCGACGCTTCGGCGGTACACCGGGCCCTGGATTCCTCGCTGGCCTCCCTCCGAGATATCGGCAAGGCCAAGCCCGGGGACAAAACCATGATCGACGCGCTCGACCCGTTCGTCCGCTCCTTCGGCGAGGCCGTCGGAGGCGGCGCGTTGCTCGACGACGCCTGGCGGCAAGCGCTTCCCGCCGCCGAAAAGGGCGCGGACTCGACCGCGGACATGATCAGCACGCGAGGCCGGGCCTCGAAGCTCGGGGAGAGGAGCCGCGGTCACAAGGACCCCGGGGCCGTCTCCATGCTCTACGTGCTGCGCGCGGCGGGCGACGCGCTACCGAAGAAGTAGAGGAGCGCGAGCTCGCGCTCGTAAGAAGGGGAGAGATGACGAACACGGACGCGCACGGGTCTTCCACCGGTATCGGGAAACCCCCGGATAGGCTCTACGAGGGTTACATCTTCGACCTCGACGGAACCATCTACCTCGGTGACGACCTGCTGCCGGGGGCGAAGCGCCTGATCCTGAAGCTGCGCGAGCTGGGCAAGAAGGTGGTCTTCCTCTCGAACAACCCCACGAAGGACCCCCAGCAGTACTCCGAGAAGCTCACGAAGCTCGGGCTGCCCACGCCCGAGGAGGAGACCGTCAACACCGTCGTCACGATGACGCAGTGGCTCCTGCAGAACCACCCGGACGCCACGGTCTTCCCCATTAGCGAGGAGCCGCTGAAGAAGGCCCTAAGGGAGGCCGGCATCAGGCTGTCGGAGGACCCTGAGGAGATAGACATAGTGATCGCCTCCTACGACCGGACCTTCGAGTACCGGAAGCTCCAGATCGCGTTCGACGCCATCTGGTTTCACGGGCGCGCCTTCCTGGTGACCACCAACCCCGACCGCTACTGCCCGTTCCCCGGGGGACGCGGCGAGCCGGACGCGGCCTCCATAGTCGCGGCCATAGAGGCGTGTACGGGGACGAAGTGTCGGGTCAACGTCGGCAAGCCCGATCCGATCATGCTGGAAACCATCATGGGCATGGTCGGCCTCGACGCCTCCGAGTGCGTGATGGCCGGCGACAGGCTCTACACCGAGATACGGATGGCGCTCGACGCCGGGATGCCGTCCGCGGTGGTGCTGACGGGGGAGACCACCGCCGAGATGCTCGCCGGAGAGACCGAGAACAAGCCCGACTACGTGCTCGACAGGATCGACCGCCTGATCCCCGGGAAGATGTGGGAGGAGTTCGGTTGGACCGAGGACGAAGGTTAGAGCGCCGGGTGCGCCAACGCCAGCCGCGCGGATCGAGCAGTTCGTCGGGGTGCGAGGCGGCGGGCACGGAAGAACGGTCGCACCCTCGCACGAGAACGGGAGGCAGCGAATGAACGACGAACGTATAGCAGCGGCGCTCCGCGACGCTACGGACACGCGGGAAGTGATGATCAGCCCCGGGGCGCTCGCCTCGGTGGCGGAGGCCTTCGAGAAGGGCTTCGGTGACCGCAGGGCCATCGTGGTCTCCGACGAGAACGAGTTCGCCGTCGCGGGCGAGGAGGTGCAGCGGCGCCTCGAAGAGGCGGGGCGCGAGACCATTCAGCCGTACGTCTTCCCTGGCAAACCGACCCTCTACGCCGGGTACTCGAACATCGAGACCCTCGTCGAGGCCCTCAGGCAGCACGACGCGATTCCCGTCGCCGTAGGCTCGGGGACGCTCAACGACATCGTCAAGCGGGCGGCACACGAGTGCGACCGGCCGTATATGAACGTCGCGACCGCCGCCTCCATGGACGGCTACACGGCCTTCGGGGCGTCCATCGAGAAGGACAACAAGAAGCAGACGCTGACCTGTCCCGCGCCGCGCGTGGTCCTCGGGGACGTCGAGATTCTAGTCAACGCCCCCGAGCGGATGACGGCCTCCGGGTACGCCGACCTTCTGGGCAAGGTGACGGCGGGGGCTGACTGGCTGATCGCCGACGCTCTCGGGGCCGAGCCCATAGACCCGAAGGCCTGGTCGATGGTGCAGGATTCGCTGCGCGAGTGGACCGCGAAGCCGGCCGAGCTGCGGGCGGGCGACGAGGAGGCGATGGATGCGCTGACGGAGGGCCTGATCATGTCCGGCCTGGCCATGCAGTCCCATCAGTCTTCCCGCCCCGCCTCCGGCGCAGAGCACCAGTTCAGCCACCTGTGGGAGGGCGAGGGCCTCGGCCGAGACCTCGACCCGCCGCTCTCCCACGGCTTCAAGGTCGGGGTGGGCTCCATCGCCATCGCCGCGTTCTACGAGGTCTTGCTGAGGCGGGACCTCGGCAACCTGGACGTCGACGCGGCGGTGGATGAGTGGCCGACCTGGGAAGAGATGGAACGCGGGGTGCGCGAGGCATACGCGGGCTCGAAGCTGGAGCAGGCCGCCGTGAACGAGACCCAGGCCAAGTACGTAGATGCCGGCGCGCTCCGGGAACGGCTCGAAGGGCTGCGCGGCGCATGGCCCGAGCTGCGCGGCAAGGTCGAGGCGCAGCTTATGTCCGCCGACGAGTTGCGGGAGAAGCTGAGGGCCGCCGGGTGCCCGACGAGCCCCGGGGAGATCGGGCTCAGCACCGAGGACTTCAAGGCCACGTACCGCAGGGCACAGATGCTCCGCAAGCGCTACACCGGCCTCGACGTCGCGCTCGAGGTTGGCATCCTGGACGAGTGCGTCGAGGAGCTTTTCGCGCCTGGTGGCTTCTGGGCGCGCGTGACGGCAGAGACGTCCGCTTGATGCGGATCGCCAGCGGCGAAACCCGCTTCGGGCCGGTTCGGAACCCCGTGTTTCGGGGGCCGGAGGCGGTCCTCGTCGAGGTGGACGGCGGGGACCTCGGATCGCTGCCGCGGCCTGCTGCTTACGGGCGCGGCGCGGTGAGCGATCCGTGCGAGCTTGCGCGCGGGAGAAGCTCGGGAGGCTTCGAGCTTGTAATCACGGTGCGCGGGAAGAATATAGTTGGACACGAACGCGAGAAGGAGGCACGGAGATGAAGAAGATCGGCATAGGCGCCGACGACGCGGCCCTGGAGCTCAAGGCCGCGCTCATCGAGCGCCTGAAGGACAGGGGCTACGAGGTCGAGGACTACGGGATCAAGGAGGGGGCCGACTACCCGGACGTCGCCGTCGAGGTCGCCGAGGCCGTCGCCCGCGGTGAGCACGACCGGGCGATCCTGTGCTGCGGCACGGGCCTGGGTATGTCCATCACGGCCAACAAGGTCCCCGGGGTGCGGGCGGCGCAGTGCCACGACGTCTACTCGGCGGAGCGCGCACGCAAGTCCAACAACGCGCAAGTGTTGACGATGGGCCAGCGCGTGATCGGGCCGGAGGCCGCGAAGACGGTGCTGGATGCGTGGCTCGACTCGGAGTTCGCGGGCGGCTCCTCGGCCAAGAAGGTCGAGAAGATGGAGGAGATCGACCGCCGCTACCACGGCGCTGCCCGGAGCTCTTAGGGGTTGAGGGCCCCCGTGCCTGGCGCGGGGGCCCTTGGTTTTCGGAGTACGGACTAACATTTGAGATCGGGAGGAAATTTGGACCTCAAGATTCAGGCGAACGTAGCGCGGCGCTCCATAGATGCCGTGAGGACTCTGGCGATGGACGCGGTGCAGAAGGCCGGGAACGGGCACCCGGGCACGGCGATGGCGCTGGCCCCGCTTGCATACACTATCTTCACGAGGTTCCTGCGCCACAACCCCGAGAACCCGCACTGGCCGGACCGCGACCGCTTCATCCTCTCGGCGGGTCACGCCTCGATCCTCCACTACTCCATGTTGCACCTCACCGGTTACGACCTGCCGATGGAGCAGATCAAGCGCTTCCGCCAGTCGGGTTCCATAACGCCCGGTCACCCCGAGCACTTCCTGACCCCCGGCATAGAAACCACGACCGGGCCGCTCGGTCAGGGCTTCGCCAACGGCGTCGGTTTCGGGATGGCCGAGCGCTTCCTCGCCGAGCGCTACAACCGCATCGGCCACGAGGTAGTCAACCACCGTACCTTCGCCATCTGCTCGGACGGCGATCTCATGGAGGGCGTCTCGAACGAGGCGGCCTCCCTCGCCGGTCAGAACGCCCTCGGCAAGCTCGTCTACTTCTACGACGACAACCGCATCACCATCGACGGTACGACCGCCATCTCCTTCGACCGCGAGGACAAGGCGAAGCGCTTCGAGGCGCAGGGCTGGCACGTCCTGCACGTCGCGGACTCCGAGGACCTCGAAGCCCTCGCCGAGGCGACGGAACAGGCCATCGCTGAGGAAGAGCGCCCGTCTCTCGTCATAGTGCGCTCGCACATCGCCTACCCCGCGCCGAACGCGATGGACACGGCGGCAGCGCACGGCGCGGCGCTGGGCGAGGACGAGGTCCGCGCCGCCAAGGAGGCGATGGGCCTCGACCCGGACGAGCACTTCTCCGTCCCCGACGAAGTCTATGAGCATATGGACCAGAAAGGGCGGGGCCGCGAGCTCGAAGAGGAGTGGAACGGGCGCTTTAACGCGTGGCGCTCCGAGTTCCCGGAGCTCGGCGAGGAGTGGGACCAGGCGTGGAGCGGGGAGCCCATGCCCGGCTACGAGGCGATGTTGCCGAAGTGGGATCCGTCCGAGACGGAGAAGATGGCGACTCGGAAGGCCGGCGGGGCTGCGATGGAAGCATTCCAGAACTACACGCCGACCATGATCGGGGGGGCCGCCGACCTCGTCGGGTCCACCAACACGACCTTCTCCAACGGCGGGGTCTTCTCCCCGGACAACGCCGGGCGGAACATCGCCTGGGGCATCCGCGAGCACGCGATGGGCTCGGCCGTCAACGGCATCGCGCTGCACGGCGGGATGGTCAGGCCCTACGGCTCGACGTTCCTGATCTTCTCGGACTACATGCGCCCGGCGGTCCGGCTCTCGGCGCTCATGGGCATAAAGGTCGCCTGGATCTGGACGCACGACTCGGTGGGCCTCGGCGAGGACGGCCCTACCCACCAGCCCATCGAACACTACATGTCGCTCCGCGCGATCCCGAACCTCACGGTCATCCGGCCCGCCGACGCCAACGAGACCTCGATGGCCTGGCGCTCGGTCTTCGACACCGACGGTCCCGTCGCCCTGCTCCTGACCCGCCAGAACGTCCCGGTTCTCGACCCCGGTCCCGCCGAGGGCGCCCTGCGCGGCGCTTACATCCGTGAGGATGCGGAGGGCGGAGGGGACCCGGAGACCATCCTGATCGCCTCGGGCTCCGAGGTCGCCGTGGCGCTTGAGGCGAGGAAGCTGCTCGCAGACAGGGGCGTCTCCGCCAGGGTAGTGAGCATGCCGTCGTGGGAGATCTACGACGCGCAGGATCAGGCCTACAAGGACTCGGTCCTGCCGCCCTCGGTCGAGGCGCGCGTCTCGGTCGAGGCGGGCGTGCCGACGGGCTGGGAGCGCTACGTCGGCTTCCGCGGCCGGAGCGTCGGCATAAACCGCTACGGGGCCTCCACGCCGGGCGAGGAGCTGTTGCAGGAGCTCGGCATCAGCCCCGAGAACGTCGCCAACGAGGCGCTCGACCTGCTCGGCCGCTCGGAACGGATAGAAGAAGACCACGGTGATACGCCCGCGGTCTCGGATACCGACCCTTCGGAGGGGCATTCGTAGGGTAACGATAGGGGCAGGTTGCCGGGGAGTGGGAACGAAGGGGGCGGGGAGCTCGGGCTCTCCGCCCCGCACAGAGGGAGGAAAAAGATGAACGCGAACCTTCAAAAGGCCTCCGAGCTGGGGCAGGGGATCTGGATAGACTCCATCTCGCGCGACGATCTCGTCGAGGGCGGGGCGCTGAGCAAGATGATCGAGGACGGGGTCGTGGGGGTGACCTCGAACCCCTCGATCTTCCAGAAGGCGATCTCCGAGTCCGAGCTCTACGACGAGCAGCTCGAGGAGCTCTCCAAAAACCAGGACGACACGAAGGAGATCTTCCTCGAACTAGCCCGCAAGGACATCCAGGATGCCTGCGACATCCTCGCCCCCGTCTACGAGCGCACGGCGGCGAAGGACGGCTACGTCTCCCTGGAGGTCTCGCCCAACCTAGCCTACGACGCCCCGAAGACCGTCGAGGAGGCGATGCGCCTGCACGGTCTGGTCGACAGGCCCAACCTGCTGGTCAAGATACCGGCCACGAAGCCCTGCCTCGCGGCCATAGAGGAAGTCATACGCAGCGGCAAGTCCGTGAACGTGACGCTCATCTTCTCGCTGGAGCGCTACAAGGCGGTCGCGCGGGCGTACATCCGCGGCCTGCAGCGCCTCGTTGCCGAGGGCGGCGACCCATCCAAGGTCGCGAGCGTGGCGAGCTTCTTCGTCTCGCGCGTCGACTCCGAGGGCGACAAGAGGCTCGACGAGGTAGGCCGTCCCGACCTCAAGGGCAGGCTCGCCATCGCCAACGCCAAGCTCGCGTACGCGGCGTTCGAGGAGATCTTCTCCGGCGACGACTGGGACTTTCTTGAGTCCAAGGGCGCGAGAAAGCAGCGTCCCCTGTGGGCCTCGACCTCCACGAAGAACCCGGAGTACAAGGACACGATCTACGTGGACAACCTTGTCGGCCCGGATACGGTGAACACGATGCCCGAGGCGACGCTAGAAGCGACCATGGACCACGCCGAGATCCGGCCTACCCTCAAGGAAGGGCTGGATGAGGCGAAGAGGCTCCCGAGGCTCCTCGCCGAGGCGGGCGTGGATTACAAGGACGTCACGGAGACGCTGGAGGAGGAGGGGGTCGCCAAGTTCATGGACTCCTTCGACGAGATGCTGGAGGTCATCCGCGAGAAGGGCCGGAAGCTGGTCCGTCAATAGTCCGGCGCAAGGGGTAGTTTTCGGTTCCGGTTCTTCGAGGGAAGGGAGAAAAGGGTGGCAACAGGTTTTCGGGGGGCTATCTTCGACGTCGACGGGGTGCTGGTCGACTCGCCGCACGAGAAGGCGTGGCGCGAGGGTCTGCGGGAGTTGATGGAGGGCGACTGGAGCGATATACGGGACCAGACCTCGTGGTCGCCGGACGCCTTTACCCCGCAGGTCTACCAGAGCGAGATGAGCGGCAAGCCGCGCTTCAAGGGTGCCCAGGCAGCACTGGAGTACTTCGGGGTTCCGGACGCCGAGGAGCGCGCCAAGGAGTACGGCGACCGCAAGCAGGCGATGATCGTGGAGCTGATCGAGGCGAAGGACTTCAAGGAGTACCCCGACGCCCTCCGCTTCGTGATGGCCCTGAAGGACGCCGGCGTCCTCATAGCGGCGGCCTCTTCTTCCAAGAACGCGGGCGCCTTCCTGCGGCTCGTCCGCCTCGACGAGTTCGCCGAGAGGGAGGGCCTGAGCTACGATTTCCTGAGGCCGGGCTACACGCTCCTGGACATCCTCGACGGGGACGTTAGCGGGCGCGACTTCGAGCAGGGCAAGCCGCACCCGGAGATCTTTCTGGCCGCCGGGCGCGAGATCGGGACGCCTCCCGAGGAGGCGTTCGTGATCGAGGACGCCGTCAACGGTATCCAGGCGGCGAAGGCGGGCGAGATGGCGGCCCTGGGCATCGCGCGCGCCGACGACGAGGCGGCGCTGGCCGGGGCGAACGCGGACCTCGTCGTGACGAGCCTGGACGAAGTCTCCCTGGACGGTATAGCGCAGGGCCGCCTCGAAAGGGTGTCTTAGCGTGATCTCCAGCGACGCCGCCTCCCTGGGCGGCTACGCGGGCGGGGTGGAGAACGCCCTGAAGGATCTCCGCGACGAGCGGGTCGTGGAGCGGATGTGGGAGGGCGACCACACAGTCTGGGGCCCCGAGCCCGAGGAGATAGCCAATCGCCTGGGCTGGCTGAGGAGTCCAGAGACGACGGAGGGGGCGCTCCCCGAGATCATGGATCTCGTCGAGGCCGTGCGCGGGGAGGGGATAGAGCACGTGGTCCTGCTGGGGATGGGCGGCTCCAGCCTCGCCCCCGAGACCTTCGGGCTCGCCCTGAAGCGCCAGGAGGGCTACCCCGACCTCGCCGTCCTCGATAGCACGGACCCCGAGGCCGTCCTCGGCCTCGCCGACGGCCTCGACCCGGCGAAGACGCTGTTCGTCGTCTCGACCAAATCCGGCGGCACCGTCGAGACGTTCTCGTTCTTCAAGTACTTCTACAACCTCGTGGCCGAAGCCGTGGGTGGGGAACGGGCAAGCTCGCACTTTGTCGCGATCACGGACCCGGGCAGCGGCCTGCAAGACACCGCCGAAAAGTACGGTTTCAGGTCCATCTTCCTCAACGACCCGAACATCGGCGGGCGCTACTCGGGGCTCTCTCTGTTCGGGCAGGTCCCGGCGGCGCTTGTCGGGGTCGACGTACAGAAGCTGCTGGACGGAGCGAAAGCCGCGGCCCAGGAGCTCAGGGCGGCGAGCACAGGCCCGCAGGAGAACCCGGGGGCCTGGCTCGGGGCGGTGATGGGCGAGCTTGCCCGCGCGCACGGGCGCGACAAGCTGACGCTGCTAACTTCGCCGTCGCTCGCGGCGTTCGGCCCGTGGGTGGAGCAGCTCGTCGCGGAGAGCACCGGCAAGGAAGGCGTTGGCATCCTGCCCGTGGACGAGGAGCCGGTGGGCTCTGTGGACTCCTACGGCGACGACAGGCTCTTCGTGTACCTGGGCCTACAGGGCGAGGGCGTGGACGGTCCCTCCCCCGATGAGATGCGGCGCCTCGGGCATCCGGTGGTGGAGATACTGCTGGACGATGCCTACGAACTCGGCGCCGAGATGTTGCGCTGGGAGGTTGCGACGGCGGTCGCCGGGTGGAGGCTCGGCATAAACCCGTTCGACCAGCCGAACGTGGAGTCCGCGAAGACGCAGGCGAGGCGCATGATCTCCGAGTACGCCGAGAAGGGCGAGCTGCCCGAGCTCGAGCCCACGGTCGTGGAGGGCGAGATGTCCGTCTACACCTCCGAGGGGGCCGCCAGCGTCGACGAGGCGTTGAGATCATTCTTCGGACAGGCCCGCCCGGGCGATTACGTAGCCTTGCAGGCATATCTCCCGCCCTCCGAAGGGACGACGGCCACCCTCCAGGAGCTGCGCGTCCGCATCAAGGAGGCGCTGAAGGTCGCGACGACGCTCGGTTACGGGCCGCGTTTCCTCCACTCTACCGGGCAGCTGCACAAGGGGGACGGCGGGAACGGGCTCTTCGTCCAGATCACCGCCGGACACGGGCGGGACGCGGACATACCGGACGAGGCGGGCGAGCCCGCGTCGTCGCTCACGTTCGGGGTCCTGGAGGAGGCGCAGGCCCTCGGCGACCGTCAGGCGCTCCTGGACGCCGGGCGGAGGGTAGTCCGCGTCGACCTGGGCTCCGACGTGGACGGTGGGCTGAGGCGGCTCGCGGAGGCGCTTTCGTGAGCCGCGTCGTCTTCGGGGGCGGGTACGGGGAAGGAGGGGGCATTCGGATGTAGATCTGATGTGCCGTAGGCCGCAACGAGGCCCGTGATCTCACGGGCAGGGGAAAGGGAAGGGAATCATGGCTGAGGGACCGTATCTGTTGGGGATCGACTTCGGGACCGGGGGGGCGAGGGTCGGCATCTTCGACCGCGAGGGGACGCCGGTGGTCTTCCGGGCGGTGGAGTGGGGGACGCGCTACCCGAGGAGCGGGTGGGCGGAGCAGGACCCGGACGAGTGGTGGACGGCGCTGGTGGGGGCGTCTAAGGGGGCGATGGAGGGGAGCGGGCTCTCCCCCGATGAGATAGCCGGCATCTCCGTGGACACCACGAGTTCCACGGTCGTGGCGGTGGACGCGCGGGATCGGCACCTGAGGCCGGCGATCATGTGGATGGACGTGCGCGCCTCCGACCAGGCCGAACGCGTGAGCGAGACCGGCGACCCGGCGCTGAAATATAACGGATATGGCCCGGTCTCCGCCGAGTGGGGGCTCCCGAAGGCACTCTGGCTCAAGGAGCGAGAGCCCGAGACCTACGAGAAAGCCAGGCACGTCTGCGATTGTCAGGACTGGTTGGTAAATCGCCTCACCGGCGAATGGGCCAGTTCCATCAACATCGTCAGCGGGAAGTACCACTACGACCGCGACGCGGGCGGCTGGCCGGAGAGCCTCTACGAGGCCGTCGGCGCCCCGGACTTGTTGGAGAAGTTTCCTGATCCGGTGCTGGATCTGGGCGTCGTGGTGGGAGGGCTGCGGGGAGAGGTGGCGGAAGAGCTCGGCCTGAAAGCCGGCACGCCGGTGGCTCAGGGGGCCATGGACGGGTACTCTGGGGCCATAGGCCTCGGGATGACGGAGCCCGGCAAGACGGCGCTCATCACCGGCTCTTCGCACGCGGTGTTCGGGCAGCTCGCGGCGCCTATCCACGGACGGGGCTTCTGGGGGGCGTACACGGACGCCGTGATCCCGGGCCAGTACACCATCGAGGCCGGGCAGGCCTCCACCGGCTCCGTCGTCGCCTGGTTCAAAAACCAGTTTGCAAGGAAGGCCAACGAGGAGGCGGAGAAGCGGGGCGAGGACCCCTACGCCATCCTCAACGAGATGGCGGAAAACATCCCCGTCGGCTCCGACGGCCTCGTGGTCATAGACTACTTCCAGGGGAATCGCACGCCCCACACGGACCCGCTGGTGCGCGGCATGATGTGGGGCCTCTCTTTGGGCCACACCGAGGCGCATGTCTTCCGCGCGATCATCGAGGGGATCTGCTACGGCACCGAGCACATCTTCCGCACCATGCGCGGCCACGACTTCGAACCTAGATCGAGCGTCGTCTCGGGTGGTCCGACGAAGAGCAAGCTGTGGATGCAGATGCACGCCGACGTCTCCAACGTGCCCATCTCCCTGACCCGGGTGAGCGAGGGCCCGGTTCTCGGCTCGGCGATGATGGCCGCCGTAGGCGCCGGTATCTACCCGGATTTGCAGACGGCCGCCGAGAACATGGTGCACACGGAGGACACCATCGAGCCGAACCCCGACGCCCACGAGGCCTACAAGTTCTACGTGGACCGCTACATCGAGACTTATCCGGCGATGAGGGATCTGATGCACGAGGTGGTCGGGCACGAAGCCAGAGGCGCCAAGACCGTTACGGAGGGAGCGTGATCCGTACGGTTGGAGGCTGGGAATATCAGGACAGCTGTGAGGAAGGAGCTTGCGTGGGAGTTGTATTTCGGGTGGGTCGCGAGGCATGTTTCAGCACAACGGGGGGAGAGCTAACTTGACTACGGTAACCGTACTGGGCTCGGGGATAATGGCGACGGCTCTGGCGTGGCCGTTGACGGACAACGGCCACGAGGTACGCCTGGTCGGCACCCACCTCGACCGCGAGATCATCGACAGCATCAAGGAGACCGGCGTCCACCCCGGCCTGGGCCTGAAGCTCCCCGAGGGGGTGCGTGCTTACCAGTTGGAGGAGGCCGGGGAGGCGTTCGACGGGGCGGAGATCGCCATGAGCGGGGTCAACTCCTTCGGGGTCCGCTGGGCGGGCGAGCAGTTCGCGTCGCTCTTGAAGCCGGGGATGATGGTCATCGCCGTGACGAAGGGCATGGAGGCCGCCGAGAACGGCGACCTGAAGATCCTGCCGGACGTGCTGGCCGAAGGGGTTCCGCAGGAGGTGAGGGACGGGGTCTCATGGTCCGCGATCACCGGCCCCGCCATCGCGGGTGAGGTGGCGGTGCGCCACGACACGTGCGTCACCTTCACGGGCCGCGACCCCGGTGTAATAGAAAAGCTCGCCGCGACGTTCCGCACCGATTACTATCACGTGTGGACGAGCACCGATTTTGTGGGGTGCGAGGTGTGCGCTGCGGTGAAGAATTGCTACGCCTTCGGTGGCGGTTTCATGGACGGCTTGCTGGACAAGGAGGGCGAGTCGGAGGCGAAGTACCGCCGCTACAACTACGGGGCCGCGCTCTTCGGGCAGGCGACGCGCGAGCTCGCGCAGTGGGTGGAGCTTCTGGGGGGACGGCCCGAGACGCCGTACGAGCTACCCGGGGTCGGGGACATGTTCGTAACCACCATGGGCGGGCGCAACGTCAAGGCGGGGCGCTTCGCTGCGGCTGGGGTGCCGTTCTCGGAGGTGCAGAACGAGAAGATGAAGGGCGTGACGCTCGAGGGGGTGGCGGCGATCCGGGTCATCGGGGGCGCGCTGCCCAAGCTCGCCGAGCGCGGGATCGTCGGGGCGGGGGATTTCCCGCTCATGCGTCACCTCTACGACGTCGTCGCCAACGACGCGCCCGTGAACATGCCCTGGGAGGAGTTCTTCGGGGGCGAACCTATACAGAGAGCAGGGAAGGTATAGAGATGAGCGCACGCATACCGCAGGACATAGAAACCAGGAAGTTCGACATGATCGTGATCGGCGCGGGCATAAACGGCGCGGGCATCGCTCGCGACGGCGCGATGCGCGGCCTGCGCGTGCTGCTGCTGGACAAGGGCGACCTCTCCAGCGGGACGACGCAGTGGGCGACCCGCCTGATCCACGGCGGCCTGCGCTACCTGGAGCACTACGAGTTCGCGCTGGTGAGGGAATCCCTGAGGGACAGGGAGGCGATCCTCCACGTAGCCCCGCACCTCGTGCATCCTCTGGGCTTCATGGTCCCGATCTACGACCGGAGCAAGCGTGGCCCGCTCCTGGTCCGGCTCGGCATGACCCTCTACGACGTCCTCTCCTACGACAAGAGCATGGCCAACCACAAGATGTTCAACCGCGAGAAGGCCCGCGAGCGCGAGCCCGGCCTCAACCCAGACGGCCTGAAGGCCGCCGCCTTCTACTACGACGCCCAGGTCGAGTACGCCGAGAGGATCGCCGTCGAGAGCGCGATCTCCGCTCGCGACCACGGCGCCACGGTGGTCACCTACGCGAACGTCGAGCGCCTGCTGATGGAGGGCAACGAGGTCAAGGGCGTCGAGTTCCGCGACGTGCTGAACGGGGGGCAGAGCTACACCGTTCGCGCCCCTGTCACCGTCAACGTCGCCGGTCCCTGGGTGGACGAGGTCCTCGCGGACCTGCAAAGCCCCGGCAACGCCGCGAACGCCGGGCGCTTCATGGGCGGGACCAAGGGCAGCCACCTCATAGTGGACCCGTTCCCGGGGGCACCGAAGGGCGAGGCGCTGTACATCGAGGCGCGCAAGGACGGGAGGCCGTACTTTATAGTGCCGTGGAACGGGCGCTACCTCATCGGGACGACCGATCTGCGCTACGACGGGAACCTCGACTACGTCTCCGCGACGGAGGACGAGATCCAGTACCTCCTCGACGAGACGAACTACGTGATCCCGTCGGCGAACCTCACCCGCGACGACGTCCTATTCACCTACTCCGGCGTGCGCCCCCTGCCCTACAACCCCGAAGGGTCCGAGGGCGGCGTCACCCGCAGCCACGTCGTCTACGACCACGCCGCGGGTGAGTCCGCGGCCGGCGGCAAGGTGAAGACCGACATGACCGAGATGCCGCAGGTCGGCGGCCTGATCTCCATCATCGGCGGCAAGCTGACGACCTATCTGAACCTGAGCCGCCAGACGACGGACGCCGTCTTCAAGAAGCTCGGCCGGAAGGGCCCGAAGAGCACGTCGCGCAAGGTCCCGCTGCCGGGCGGCGCGACCACGGACTTCGCGGCTTACGCCGCGGGCTTCAAGGCCGCGACAGACATCCCCGAGGTGCTCGCCGAGCGGCTCCTCAAGCTCTACGGCGTGCGAGCGGCCGAGGTATTGCGGGTAGCCGGGGACGATCCGGAGCTCGCAACACCGCTCTCCCCCAACGTGAGCGTGGAGACCGCCCTGATCGGGGCCGAGGTCATCTGGGCCTTCCGCGAGGAGATGGCCCAGACGCTCTCGGACGTCTTGCTCAGGCGTACGATGGCCGGGTACGGTCCCGACGTCGCCCTCGACGTCGCCGATGCCGCGGCGGAGGTCGGGGTCAAGCACCTCGGCTGGGACAGGGAGCGGGCCGAGCGCGAGGTTCGCCAGTACCGCGAGTGGATCGAGCGCTACACCCCGAAGCGGTTCCGCGAGCGCGAATCGGCGCGGGCCTAGAATGGAGCCCTCGAAAGGCCGGCCATGATCTCCGCCGTGATCTTCGATCTCGACGGCACCCTGGTCGAGACGGAGGAGCTGAAAGCACTCTCCCACGCCCGCTCCGTCGTGGAGCTGAGGCCCGAGGTACGGGAAGACGAGGTCGTTGCCTTCTACGGCAGCGACCTCGTCGGCCACTCGCGCCGGGTCGTCGCCGAGACGCTGATAGAGCGCTTCGGGCTCGAGGAGGCGCTCCGCCAGCGCATGGCAGATTTCGAGGAGCAGCCGTGGCAGGCGCTCGTCAGGATACGGCGCGTGATCTACGAGACGCTCCTAGGGGATGCGGAGCTTCTGCTCGAGAAGCGCTACCCGCGCAACATAGAGCTGCTGCTGAAGATGCGGCGGGAGGGCTACCCGACGGGGTGCGCCACCATGTCCCACCGCGAGCAGGTCGAGCGCGTCCTCTCCGTGCTCGGCCTCGAGAATGCCTTCGACGTGGTCGCGACGATGGAGGACGTGGAGCGCGGCAAGCCCGACCCCGAGATAGACCTGCTCGTCGCGGAGAAGCTGGGCGTGCCGCCGGAGGAGGTTCTGGTCATAGAAGACTCGCCGGCCGGTGTCGGGGCGGCGGTGGCGGCCGGCATGAGGGTCGTCGCCGTGCCGACCCGGCTGACCGGGCCCGCGTTTGTGGGTAAAGAGCTTCTGGACCCGCGCTGGACGGTCGACGACCCCGGGGAGGTCGAGGAGGTCGTTTCCCGTAGGATAGAGGACGCCGGCGGGAGAAGGACCGCGGAACGCATCGAAGGAGGAGAGCTTGGCTAGGGAGATCGGTGACCTGACGCACGCGCTGGACGGGAGCGGCGAGATAGAGCGGCGCCTGGAGGGGAAGCGCCTCGCCGTGTTCCTGGATTACGACGGGGTGCTGACGCCGATCGTGGACCGGCCGGAGGACGCCGTCATCTCGGAGAGCATGAGGGACGCCGTCAGCGGGCTCGCGGAGCGGTGCGTGGTGTGCGTGGTCAGCGGGCGGGACCGGCCCGTCGTGCAGGAGCTCATGGGGCTGAACAACCTCATCGTCGCCGGCAGCCACGGCTTCGACATCTGGAGCCCGGACGAGGGGAAGATCCAGCACGACGCGGGCGCCGGGTCCGAGGACCTGTTGCAGGAGGTCGAGGCGAGGCTGCGGGAGGAGACGAAGCCCTTCGAGGGGGTCGCGATCGAGCCGAAGAAGGCCTCGGTCGCGGTCCACTACCGGCTCGTCTCCGACGAAGAGAAGCCGAAGATAGGAGAGATCGTAGAGGGGCTGCTCGAAGAACGCGCCGACGAGTTGAAGGTGACGCCCGGCAAGATGGTCTACGAGATCCAGCCGAAGATCGACTGGGACAAGGGGAAGGCCGTCCTTTATCTCCTGGAGACGCTGGAGCTGGACGGCGAGGACGTGTTGCCGATCTACCTCGGCGACGACGTCACCGACGAGCACGCCTTCGAGGCCCTCAACGAGACCTCTCCGCGCGGCATCGGCTTCTTTGTCGGCGAGGCGGACGACCCGGAGGTCGCGGGGCGGACCACGTCGGCCGATTACGTTCTTTACAACGTCTCCGAGGTCGAGCGTTTCCTCGGTACGCTCGCGCGCTAGAGTCTGTCGTCCAAACCTTTAAGGAGCGAACGTTGCTGGAAGAGAGAAGAAAGAATACGGGCCCGAACTGGACCCTTTCCTACGACTCGTTCGAGCCCGAGCAGGAGGGGCTGCGCGAGGCCATAACGTCCACGGGCAACGGCTACTTCTGCTCGCGGGGGGCGATGGCCTGGTCCGAGGCGGACGGGGTCAGCTACCCGGGCACCTACGCCCACGGCGGCTTCAACCGGGAGACCACCATCATGAACGGGGTGCCGGTCCTGAACGAGGACCTGGTCAACCTCCCGAACTGGCTCTCGTTGGAGCTCAGGATCGAGGGAGAGGAGGCAATCGGGACCGACAACGTCGAGCTGCTCTCCTACCGCCACGAGTACGACATCCGTAACGCCATGGGCGTGCGCACCATGCGCATTCGTGACCGGGCGGGGCGCGAGACCACGCTGGAGGCCCGCCGATTCGTGAGCATGGCCGAGATGCACATGGGCGCGATGCAGTGGAAGATCACGCCCGAAAACTGGTCGGGCAGGGTGGAGATCATCTCCGCCCTGGACGGACGTGTGACGAACCGGGGCGTCGCCCGCTACAAGGCCCTGGAAGGTCGCCACCTAGACCCCGTCTCCCCGAGGACTTTCGGGCCGGAGGTAATTGCGATCGAGGTCCGGACCCGCCAGTCGCGCATCTACGTCGCCCAGGCGGCCCGGACCCGCATCTACGGCGAGGGGGGGCTCCTGGACGTGGAGCGCAGCCTCTACCAGATGCAGGACTACATCCATCAGGTGCTCTCCTTCGAGGTCGAGGAGGGCTCGACGGTCCGGGTCGAGAAGATGGTCTCCTTCTACACCTCGCGGGACAGCGCCATAAACGAGCCGCTCTCGAATGCCGGGAAGGCCGTCGGCCGCTACGGGACGTTCGAGGAGGCTTTCGAGCGCCACGCGAGCGCGTGGGACGAGCTGTGGGCGGTCTGCGACGTGCGCGTCCCGAAGGACGACCGCGTCCAGCTCCTGCTCCGCCTGCACATCTCGCACGTCCTGCAGGTCTGCTCGCCGCACACCGCCGACCTCGACGCCGGGCTCCCGGCGCGCGGCTTGAACGGCGAGGCGTACCGGGGGCACATCTTCTGGGACGAGCTGTACATCTACCCGTTCCTCAACTTCCGGCTGCCGGAGGTCACGCGCGGGTTCCTCCTCTACCGCTACCGCAGGCTGGACGAGGCGCGCGCGGCGGCGAGGGCCGCCGGGTTCAAGGGCGCGATGTTCCCGTGGCAGAGCGGCTCCGACGGCCAGGAAGAGACCCAGAAGGTCCACCTCAACCCCAACTCCGGGAAGTGGGATCCGGACCTCAGCCACAACCAGCGCCACGTCAACGCGGCGATCTTCTACAACATCTGGAACTACTACCAGACGACCGGAGACTACGCGTTCCTCCGGGACTACGGGGCCGAGATGATGGTCGAGATCGCGCGCTTCTGGGCGAGCATCGCGCACTTCAACCCCGAGCGTGACCGCTACGAGATCCACGGCGTCATGGGACCTGACGAGTTCCACGAGAAGCTCCCGGACACAGAGGAAGAGGGCCTCAGGAACAACGCCTACACCAACGTGATGGTCGCCTGGATCTCCGAGACCGTCGGCAAGGTTCTCAACCTGCTCTCCGAGCGCCGCCGGGCGTCCCTGCGCGAGAAGACCGGACTGACGGACGAGGACGTTCGCCTCTGGGGCGAGATGAGCCACAAGATGTTCGTCCCGTTCCACGGCGACGGCATCATCAGCCAGTTCGAGGGCTACGAGGACCTCGAAGAGCTGGACTGGGACCACTACCGCGACAAGTACGGCAACATCCAGCGTCTCGACCGCATCCTCAGGGCCGAGGGCGAGGATCCCGACCGCTACAAGCTCGCCAAGCAGGCCGACGCCGTGCTCCTGTTCTTCCTCTTCGCGGACGACGACATAAAGCGGCTCTTCGAACGGCTCGGCTACGACTACGACCCGGACATGGTCCGGAAGAACGTCGACTACTACGACCGCCGCACCTCCCACGGCTCGACCCTGAGCTACGTCGCGCACGCCAGCATCCTGGCGGGCATCGACCCCGAAAGCTCGTGGGACCGGTACATGGTGGCGCTCGAGAGCGACATCGGGGACGTGCAGGGCGGAACCACCCAGGAGGGCATCCACATGGGGGTGATGGCCGGTACGCTTGACCTGATCCAACGGAGCTACGCCGGGAGCGAGGTCCGCGACGGCGTCCTGTACTTCAGGCCGAAGGCCTTGAAGCAGCTCGACGGCCTCTCCTTCCCCATGCGCTTCCGCGGCATCCGCCTGGAGCTGACGTTCGAGGGGAACAGGATGACGGTCTCCGCGCAGGCCGACGGCCTCGGCCGCCCCGTCAAGATCGGCGTCGGCGACGAGGTCAGAGAGCTCAGGCCAGGAGCGAGCGAGACCTTCGAGTTCTAATGCGCCAGAGCCCGATAGGCGCTTCCAGGGCGGGCAGCGACCCCGGCGTCCGGAAGGGCTGGCGCCGGGGTTTCGCGAAACCCCGGCGCCAGCCCCGCTTCGGCGCTGTACACGAGAGAGCGACCGGAGGAGATCTCCTTGTCTAAGAACGCGAAAAGGAACGGGAAGTCGCGTGAGGACGCGCAGGCGGCGAACAACAAAGACTACCCGAGGCACAGCGTCTCGCCCGGCGAGGGGGTAGTGCTGGCGGCCGTAGATGCGGACCAGTCGGAGCACTACACGAAGAAGAAGGAAGTCCTCGGGGAGCTGGAGACGCAGCGCCGGCGCATCCAGGATCTGCAGGCCCGCCAGTACGCGGAGAACAAGCAGGGCCTCTTGATAGTCTTGCAGGCCATGGACACGGGCGGCAAGGACGGCACGATCAAGCACGTCTTCAGCGGCGTGAACCCTCAGGGGTGCCGGGTCTCCTCGTTCAAGGCGCCGAACCCCGAGGAGGCGAACCACGACTTTCTGTGGCGCTACCACAAGAGCGTCCCCGCCCGGGGCCGCATCGGCATCTTCAACCGCTCCCACTACGAGGACGTGCTCGTGGTGCGAGTGAAGAACCTCGTCCCAGAAGACGTGTGGCGCCCGCGCTACGAGCAGATAAACAACTTCGAGCAGAACCTCAGCTTGAACGGGATCACGGTGATCAAGTTCTACCTCCACATCTCCAAGGACGAGCAGAAGCGGCGCCTGGAGAGCCGGCTCTCCGACCCGGAGAAGCGGTGGAAGTTCTCCAAGAACGACATAAAGGAGCGCGCGTTCTGGGACGACTACCAGGAGGCCTTCGAGGAAGCCATCAACAACACCTCGACCGCGCACGCCCCCTGGTACGTCGTCCCGGCGAACAAGAAGTGGTACCGCAACCTCGTCGTCGCCCGCACCATCGCCGACACCCTTGAGGCCATGGACCCGAAGTTCCCCCCGGCGGAGGCTGGGCTGGACCAAATCTCGATCCCGGTCTGATGGGCGTCACTGCACGCCGGGCTTTCCATCCCCCTCGACGACGAGCCCCACAGCGCCCGAAACCCGGTTAGGGCCCGTCCCGGGGGCCGGAGTGCGCCCAACCGTCGCGACCCCGCCCTGACGACGGTCGTGGCTCGGAAGGCCCGAGCCGTGGTCATGGAAGCCCCAGCGTAGCGGCCGCAGGCCGGAGAGCAGCCGGGGCCGGAAAACTACTCATGTAGGAGGCAGGAATGACGTTTTTCTCCGATTTAGGCGACCGGGTGGTCGGGGGACCCTCGATCCTCGCGGCCGACTTCGCCAACCTTGCAGATGATGTCCGCAAGGCCAGAGACGGCGGAGCCGGGTTCGTCCATTTCGACGCGATGGACAACCACTACGTGCCGAACCTCTCCGTAGGCCCACCCGTCGCCGCCTCGCTCGTCCCGGCGACGGACCTCCCGGTCGACGCCCACCTCATGGTCGACAACCCGGACAACCTGATCCCGATGTTCCTGGACGCGGGCGTGGCGAGCATCTCGGTCCACCCCGAGGCGGTCACGCATCTGCACCGCGTCCTCGGGATGATCCGGGCCGGAGGCGCCGAGGCCGGCGTCGCTCTCAACCCGACCACCCCTCCCGAGACCATAGCGTGGGCGCTGCCGTACCTCGATTTCATACTGGTCCTGACCGTCAACCCGGGTTTCGGGGGACAAGCTTTCATCCCGGAGATGACCCGGAAGATCCGGCGCTTGAAGGAGATGACAGACCTGCCGATAGCGGTAGACGGCGGCATCACGGCCGAGACCGCGCCCCTCGTGGTGGAGGCCGGGGCCAGGGTGCTCGTGGCGGGCTCCGCCGTGTACAAGGGCGACCCGGCGACGGAGATGCGCAGGATCATCGAGGCGGGCGAGCGAGCCGCCGTGGGCTGAGAGAGGCGTCGACCGCCCTCCTCGTTTGTAAACCGGGCCGGGATCAGCGTGATGCTCGCGATCCAAGGCCCGCGAGCAGGAGTCGGGCGATGGACGAGAAGGGGTAAGCGATGTCGGTCGGCTCCGACGACGCGGACGTGAACCTCAACAACTCCATAAGGGAGCAGCTGCGGGAGAACCCGCGCGCGAAGGAGGTCGTCGCTCAGCCATCCTTCGTGCTTCCGCGAATCGACACTCATACAACGAATTCTTGTCGATCTAATATTTCATCATAAAGTAACAAAACGAACGTGAAGTACGCTCCATTAGTATTAAAGTTAGAGTGTAAGCCTACCTTGCAACCAGGATAGATTGCTCGAGGGTGGCCTGACGGGGAGGAATCGTGTCGATAGATATAGCGCTGGCGGGGGCGTTGCACGTGGAGTATCTGAACAAGCGGGAGCTTGGCGGGGGTGAGCACCTGCACCACACCCTGTTCCAGACATCGACCGTGGACGCGTTGTTGGAGGGGAAGTATGACGGGGACATGAGCTTCGCCGAGCTGAAGGATCTCGGAGACTTCGGTCTGGGCACGCTCGATGCGTTGGACGGCGAGATGATCGCGCTGGACGGCGAATTCTTCCAGGTTCGAGCAGACGGGCGGGCCTACGCGATCCCCGGTACGTCCAAAACACCGTTCGCCGTGGTCACTTTCTTCGAGCCGGACGTATCCTGTGTACTGTCCGCGCCGACGGACTTCGCGGCTTTGCGTGAAATCCTCGACGCGCTGCTGGGCGGCGACGCTTGCCACGCGGTGCGCGTGGACGGTCGGTTCGGCTACGTCAGGACGCGAAGCGTGCCCCGGCAGAAGAAGCCTTACCCGCCGCTCGCCGAGGCCGTTCAGAACCAGCCGACCTTCGAGTTCGCCGACGTCTCGGGCAGCCTCGTGGGTTTTCGATTCCCCGGTTATTCTCAGGGTCTGAACGTCGCCGGCTACCACCTCCATTTTATAGACTCGGATCGGAGCCTCGGTGGGCATGTGCTCGACTTTCGGCTGGAGAGCGGCGAGCTGTGCGTCGACGGGGAGGGAGACCTGCGCCTGGAGCTACCTCCCGGCGTCGACCTGCCCGTCCCCGACACGACATCGGCGAAAAGGGAGGCCCTGGATCGCATCGAGGGAGGGTAACGAAAGACCTTGCCATGGCGAGTCAGGGTTCCGTCTGCCCTCCGAGAGACCTAACCCGCCTCGCGATGTCGAAGGGTCGCGTAAGGGGTAAGACTCCGACCATCGTTGAGAATAGAACATCCGGCAAGCGATTCCGGCGACGCAAGCCTCTCAATCGCGCCAACGACACTAGAGCTTGCTGCCTTTGGATCCCCCTGGGGTGTCTTCTCCCGCGAGCAACAATCGGTTCCCCACTGTCTCTCGGAGGAGCGGCGCATTCCTCGGCCCGGATTCTGTACTAATCTGTCTCCATGGACGAGAAGATCGACATCATGGACGAGCGCGGGGAGAAGACCGGGCGGGTAGCGTGGAAGAGCGAGGCGCACCGCGACGGGCTGTGGCATCGCTGTTTCCACCTCTGGATCGTCGACCCGGGTGCAGCCTCTGATGGTCCTTATCTCTTCGTCCAGCGGCGTGCCTCAGGCAAGGAGACCTGGCCGAACAAGCTGGACGTAACCGCCGCCGGGCACCTCATGGCCGGTGAGAGCGGGCTCGACGGGCTGCGGGAGCTCGAAGAGGAGCTTGGGCTCCTGGTGGGGGCCGACGAGGTAACGCCCCTCGGGACGCGCAGGAACGAGCTGGAGATACCCGCCGGTATGGACAGGGAGTTCCAGGACGTCTACCTGCTCGTCAGGCGGCTCACACC
>CADCVI010000208.1 GCA_902806105.1 uncultured Rubrobacteraceae bacterium | reverse complement strand
CGTCCCCCACCTCGAAGTAGCTGAGGAGACGGCCGTCTTCCTCCTTGTGGTTCGTTGCGCGCGGGGCCATCCTTCTCCGGTCTTCTCGGGGTGGTTACGGGTTGAGGACGAGCTTGCCGGTGGTCCGGCGGCCCTGCAGGTCTTCGTGGGCCTTGCTGGCGTCCGAGAGCGCGTAGCGGCCGCCTATGTTGAGCTTGACCTGGCCGGAGGCTATCCAGCCGAGCATCTCTTCGAGGCTCGGGCCGAAGAGCTCGGGGCGGCTCATGATCTGGGGAAGGTAGAACCCCGCGACGACGTGGTTCTTCTTCATCAGCGCCGCCGGTACCAGGCTCCCCCGGTCCCCGCTCGCCGCCCCGAAGACTACCATCCGCCCGAAAGTGTTGAGGCAGCGCAGGTTCTTCTCGGGGAAGTCCCCGCCGACCATCTCCATGATGACGTCGGCCCCCCTGCCGTCCGTCGCCTCCTTGACCTTCTGGGGCCAGTCTTCTTGCGTGTAGTTTATGAGGACGTCCGCCCCAAGCTCGCCCGCGAGGTCGAGCTTCTCCTGCGTGCTGGCCGTGGCGATGACGGTCCCCGCGCCGAGGAGCTTCGCCATCTGGACGGCCAGGTAGCCGACGCCGCCGGCCGCCGCGTGGACGAGCACCGACTCGCCCTCCTGCAACTGCCCGCTCGTCTTTATGACGTGGTAGGCCGTCAGGCCCTGGAGCGGTATGGCCGCCGCCTCGTCGAAGCCCATATCCTCAGGGACGGGGATGAGGTTCCGTGCCGGGGCCACGACGTACTCGGCGTAGCCGTTCGTGCCGAGGAGCGTGACGACGCGGTCCCCCTCGGAGACGCCCTCAACACCCGGGCCGAGTCCCGCGACGACGCCCGCTACCTCGGAGCCGGGGGTGAACGGGAGCTCCTGGCGGACGACGTACTGGTTCTGGCGGCGCATGGTGTCGGCGTAGTTCACGCCGGCGGCCTTCACTTCTATGAGGACCTCGCCCTCGCCCGGCTCCGGCCGCTCGACCTCGACGAGTTCGAGCACGCTCGGGTCCCCGAACTCCTCCACCCGGATCGCCTTCATCTGCGGCATCTCCCCTCCTATCAACAGCGTACGGACCACGACTCGTAGCGGCAAACTATACCCCAGCTTGAATACGTCGCCCCGTCGATCTATCTTCTGCCCGGCTTCGCGGGGCGGCTGGGATAGAGACCCGGGGGAAGAATGAGGGATGCGAGGAG
This sequence comes from uncultured Rubrobacteraceae bacterium, assembly GCA_902806105.1. The sequence goes on along the minus strand of CADCVI010000208.1, from coordinate 21,307 downwards.
CGGCTTCAACGCGCGAGGGACGAGGCTTCGGGGGACGCCGGGGGATGAGCCTCCTGATGGTCGTCGTCCTGACCACGTTCATCGCGTGGTCCCTGCGCGTGTCGTTCTTGGGCTTCGACGCCCTGGCCGACCTGACCCTCGCTGGCGTGCTGAACGAGGTGTTGCGGGCCGTGATCTTCGTGGTGCCCGTGCTGCTCTACCTGAGGTACGCCGAGCGGGCTCCGGCCCTGGTGTTTCTGCGGATTCGGGCTCCGGGGAGAGGCGCGGCGTGGCTCCTGCCCCTCCTCGGGGCGCTGCTCGCGTGCTGGTTTCTGTTGCTGGACCGGGTGATCGGGGACGGGAGAGCTGGCGGGGCCGCCGCCGCGGTCGTGATCTTCACGGTCTTCTCCCCCGCCACGCTCGTCGAGGAGATCTACTTTCGGGGCTTCCTGCTGAACAAGCTCCGGCAGGCCACGGGTTTCTGGCGTGCGAACCTCGCGTCGGCGGTGCTGTTCGGATTGATCCACGTCCCCGGCTGGCTCGCCCTCGGCAGGTTCGCGACGTCGTTCGTGGCCGTGGACTTCGTGGGCCTCGTGGTCTTCGGGATGCTCTTCGGCTGGGCGATGGTGAGGACCGGCTCGTTGTGGAGCGCGTACGGTCTGCACGCCCTCCACAACCTGCTGGTGGTCCTGCTCCTCAGCCCGTGACGCGCGCCGACTCCGCGGCGTCGGCGGCCCCCTTCGTGAGCTCGCGCTTGAGGATCTTGCCGGTCGCGGTCTTCGGGAGCTCGTCGATGAAGGTGACGCGGCGCGGATACTTGTAGGCGGCGACCCGATCCTTCGCGAAGGAGATGATTTCTTCCTCCGTCGCTGCCTCGCCGTCCTTCATGGCGACGACGGCGGCGACCTCCTCGCCGAGCTCCTCGTGCGGGAAGCCGACGACGGCGACCTCGGCGATGCCGGGATGCTCGTAGAGGGCCTCCTCGACCTCGCGCGGATAGACGTTGTAGCCGCCGCGGATGATCATGTCCTTCACCCGGTCCACGATGTAGAAGTAGCCGTCCTCGTCCATCGTTGCGAGGTCCCCGGTGTGGAACCAGCCGTTCTTTATGGCCTCCGCCGTTGCCTCGGGCTTCTTGAGGTAGCCCTTCATTATGTGGTGGCCGCGCAGGACAAGCTCGCCGCGCTCGCCAGGGGGTACCTCCGCGTCGTTCGAATCGACGACCATCGCCTCGGTGCCCCAGATGGGGAGCCCGATAGAGCCGACCTTGCGGTTCTCTGCCGAGCGGTTGAACGTCGCGGTCGGGCTCGTCTCGGAGAGGCCGTAGCCCTCAAGTATCACGATCCCGAACCGCTCCTCGACGGCCTTCATGACCTCGACCGGCATGGAGGCGCCGCCGGACACCCCTATCCGCAGGGACGAGATGTCGTAGTCGTCGAGCTCGGGGTAGCGGAGGAGGTACTGGTACATCGTCGGGACGCCGGAGAAGATGGTTACGCCCGCGTCCTGTATGGCCTTGAGGGCCGCCCCGGGCTCGAAGCGGGGGACGAGGGCGGTCGTGCCTCCGCGGTAGATCGTGGCGTTCATCACGCAGGTCTGGCCGAAGATGTGGAAGAGCGGCAGGACGGCGATGGCGACGTCGTCCTCGTCCATCTTGAGGAGCTTGTCCGCGTTGCACATCGCGTTCATGAACATGTTGGCGTGCGTCAGCTCGGCGCCTTTCGGGCGTCCCGTAGTTCCGCTCGTGTAGATCACGACCGCCGTGTCGTCCGGCATGGTCGGGTGCGAGTCAAACTCGGGCGGGTTTTCCTTCACCAGCGCGTCGAAGCTCTTCTCGTCGCCGGTCGCCCCGGAGCCGTCCGGCGACTCGACGACGACGAGGCTCTCGCAGGTCCCGCCGGAGCCCTCGAAGCCCTTCCTGGCCTCCTCCAGGAAGCCCTCCCAGGCGACGAGGACCTTCGCGTCGGAGTCGTCGAGGTGGTACGTGATCTCCGGCCCCATGAGCAGCACGTTCAGAGGCACGACCGAGGCTCCCGTCGCCAGGATGCCGTAGTACGCGACGACAAACTGCGGCACGTTGGGGACCATGAGCGCGACCCTGTCCCCCGGCCGCACGCCCATCGAAGACAAAGCACTCGCGAAGCTTCTCGCCCCGTCGCGCAGAGCCGAGTATGAGATCTCGCGCCCCCCGGTGACGAGAGCGGACTTCTCGGGCCGCTCCTTCGCGCTCTCTTCCAACAACACCGCAAGGTTCAGCGTCATGCTTATCCTCCTGCCTTGCTTTCCCTGCGGGGGATTATACCGGGACGTTCTATATACTCGTGCGGAGGGCGAGAGAGGGGAGAAACTTCTTCATGGAAGATCCGCGCACCGTGCCTTTCGGCGAGATGGCCTGGACAGACGACGCGCCGGGCATACGGGCGCGGGAGGCCGAGGTAGGCGGCGCGCGCTGGGCGCTCGTCGAGTACGGGGAGGGTGTTGGCCGCGAGGAGTGGTGCGAGGACGGCCACCGCGGCTTCGTGCTCTCGGGCGGGATCGAGTACGAGTTCGACGACGGCCGGGCGCCGTTGAGGGCCACCGAGGGCCAGGCGTTCCTACTTCCAACCGCACCGTTGGGGAGGGGAGCGCACCGGGGCCGCAACCTCGCGCGCGGGGCGACGCGGCTCTTCCTCATCGACGACGCGATGGAGGGCTAGGGCGATGCTGCCGCTGGAGGGCGTGCGGGTGCTGGACCTATCGCGGGTCCTGGCCGGTCCCTACGCGACGATGATCCTCGGGGACCTCGGGGCAGATATCCTGAAGGTCGAGCACCCGGGCCGCGGCGACGACACGCGCCACTGGGGGCCGCCCTTCGCGGGAGAGGGCGAAGCCCGCGAATCGGCCTACTTCCTCTCCATCAACCGCAACAAGCGCTCGGTCGCCGTCGACCTCAAGACGCCGGAGGGGCTGGAGAAGGTAAAGGAGCTCGCGGCTGGGGCGGACGTCGTCATAGAGAACATGCGAAGGGGCGCCCTGGCGAAACTCGGCCTCGGCTACGAGGTCCTCAAGGAGATCAACCCGAGTATCGTGTACTGCTCCATAACCGGCTTCGGACCGGGGCCGGACGAGACCCGGCCAGGCTACGACTTTCTCGTGCAGGCCCGTGGCGGGATCATGGGCATCACCGGTTTCCCGGACGGCGACCCGGTGAAGGTCGGGGTCGCGATAGCGGACATGGTCTGCGGCCTGCACGCCTCCACCGCCATCCTCGCCGCCCTCCACAAGCGTTCGGAGACGGGCGAGGGCGCCCGCATCGAGGTCCCGCTCTTCGAGACGCAGCTCGGCTGGCTCGCCAACCGCGCCCAGGAGTTTCTGGTCTCCGGCGAGGACAGGGGCCGCATGGGCAACGCCCACCCCTCCATCGTCCCCTACCAGACCTTCGACGCATCGGACAAACCCGTGGCCGTCGCCGTCGGCAACGACGCGCAGTTCGCGAACCTCTGCCGCGCCCTCGGGCGCGAAGAGCTTGCTACCGACGAACGCTACGCCACGAACCCGGACCGCGTCGCGAACCGCGAGGGCCTGGTGGCACAGTTGCAGGAAGAATTCTCGAAGGGGACCGCCGACGAGTGGGTCGAGAAGGTACGGGGGGCGGGCGTCCCTTGCGGCCCGGTCAATACGCTCGCGGACGTCTTCTCCGACGAGCACGTGCTGGCCTCCGGCATGTTGCAGGACGTCGAGCACCCGACGGCCGGGGCTTTGAAGATGCTAGCCTCGCCCATCCTCGTGGACGGGGAGCGGCTGCCGATCCGCCGCCCGCCCCCGACGCTCGGCCAGCACACCGGCGAGGACGCAGGATGGACGCCCGGAAGGTAGCAGTTCCGGGCGTCCCGAGCATGGAGCGTTTCTACTGGGTGGAGTTGACCAGGATCTTCACGTGGCGGTCCTTGTGGTCCACGAGCTCCTCGAAGCCGCCCTGGACGATGTCGGAGAGGGGGATGCGCTCGGTGATGATCCCCTCGGTCTTTATGCTGCCGTCCTTGAGCATGTCGATGGTGTCGGCGAAGTCCTGCGGCGTGTAGCAGATGATGCCGCCCACGTTGAGCTCGGCCAGCACGATATCGTTGGGGTTGATCTGTACGGGTCCCTCCCAGATGGAGACGATGGTGACGTGGCCGCCCTTGCGCGTGGCATGGAGCGCGGTCTGGAGCGTCTGCTGAATGCCGGCGCAGTCGAACGAGTGCTCCGTCCCCTCGCCGCCCGTCAGCTCCCGGACCTTCTCGACGACGTCTTCCTCGGTCGGGTCTATGACCGCGTCGGCCCCTATCTCCATCGCCTTTTTCTTGCGGGCCTCGGAGACCTCGGCGACCATGATCTGGCCGGCGCCGAGCGCCTTGAGGCACTGCACGGTGACCGCCCCTATGGGCCCGGCCCCGAAGACGAGCGCGCTCTGGCCCTCCTTGAAGCTGGCCCGGCGCACGGCGCGCAGGCCGACGGCGATGGGCTCGACGAGCGCCCCCTGCTCGGTCGTGAGCCCCTCGGGGAGCTTGTGGATCATGTACGAGGGTATGACCGCGTACTCGGACATCCCGCCGCCCCCGCCCATGAGGCCGTAGAACCCGAGCTTCTCGCAGAGGTTGGTGGCGCCGCGCTGGCACGCCGCGCACTCGCCGCAGCGGAAGACCGGCTCGATGGCTACCTTGTCGCCGGTGGAGATCCCGTCGGAGTCCTCCCCCACCTCGACGACCTCGCCGGCGAACTCGTGCCCCAGGGTCAGGGGCAGCGTCTCGCCGGTGATGGGGTGGGGGCTCCCGACCGGCGGGATAAAGATCGGACCGGCCAGGTACTCGTGCAGGTCGGTGCCGCAGATGCCGCACCAGTCAACCTTCACCTTGACGTTTCCGGGACGGATCTCTGGCTCCTGAACATCCTCTAGCCTGATGTCGCGTGGTCCGTAGAATACCGCTGCTTTCATGCTTCGCTCCCTTCTTGAGTCGCGGGTTATGCCCCTTCGGGGTAGGTCTTCTCGGGCGGCGGCATCTCCTGCGGCATCTCGATGGCCTCGACGATGTGGCCCAGGGCGCTCTCCGTCTCGAAGTACGCGTAGCCGCCTTCGCCCTTCGTGCCTATGCCCCGGCCGCTCTGGAGTGGCCCGTAGCCCTTCGACTCCATCTCCTTTATAGCGACGTCGAGGTCGTCGACGAAGTAGCCGAGGTGATGGAGCCCCTCGCCGTGCTCGTCGAGAAACTCCTGGTAGGAGTTCGGGCCCTGGACCGGTTCGATAAGCTCGTACATCATCCCGCCGACGTCGGCGAGGGCGAGCCTCATGCTGTAGCCCTGCTCCTGACCTCGGAAGGTCATCCCCTCGATCCAATCCGGGCTGAACGTGTAGACGCGCCACGGCCCGATCCCGAACTCCTCCACGTACCTCTTCATCGACGCATCCAGATCACGCACCACCACGGCGACCTGATCCACGGACGAGATCCCCGTAGGAGATCCCTCCATACCGCTCCTCCTTTCCCCGAACGCCCCTAACGCTCGTAACATGTTTCACTATACAGAGGGCTCTCTCCCGTGCAAGCATGGGTCGATGGCGGGAGCGTTTTGTCCCTTTCTCGGCTCCTGGTAGCGACCTATCCTTCGGAGCGTGTTTGACTCTGGCTTTGGCGTCCACACATCATGTATCCGGAGTATCCAGGGAAAGGAGCCTTCGGGATGGAGAGAAACGGTTCGGCGAGGGTCGCGCTGGTCACGGGCGCGGCGAGGGGGATCGGGCGCGGCATCGCGCTGAGGTTGGCAGCGGACGGTCTTGACGTGGCGGTCAACGACATCGGGGCGAACAGCAGCGGGCTCGACGGGGTGGCCGAGGAGATTCGGGGCCTCGGGAGGCGCTCGGCGACGGTCATCGCGGACGTGTCGCGGGCGGACGAGGTAGAGGAGATGGTAGGGCGCGTGGCGCAGGAGCTCGGGCGGCTCGACGTCATGGTGGCGAACGCCGGTATCGCGCAGGTCGCGCCGCTTCTGGAGGTAACGCCCGAGGACTTCGACGGGCTGATGGCGGTGAACCTCAGGGGGGTTTTCCTGTGCTACACGGCGGCTGCGCGGCAGATGATCCGCCAGGGCGAGGGCGGCAAGATCATCGGCGCGGCCTCCATCGCCGCCCACAAGGGCTTCGCCATGCTCGGCCACTACTCGGCCTCGAAGTGGGGCGTGCGCGGTCTCACGCAGGCGGCGGCGCAGGAGTGGGCGGAGCACGGGATCACCGTCAACGCCTACTGCCCCGGCATCGTCGGCACCGCGATGTGGGACCTCATCGACGAGAAGCTCTCGGAGCGCATGGGGATCGAGCGAGGAGGGGCGCTACAAAAGTTCTCCGAGCTTATCGCTCTGGGACGCGTCGAGACGCCCGAGGACGTCGCGTCGTTCGTCTCGTACCTCGCTTCGAGGGACTCGGACTACATGACCGGCCAATCCGTGATGATCGACGGCGGTGTCCTCTTCGCCTGAGTATCCCGGAGCTCTGACGATCTTGACGCTGATGGTGTCAGGACTTATCGTTCCGCTACATCTGTTCCTTGGGAAAGGAAGGAGACTCTATGACCGAAGTTGCTGGCGCAAGGGAGCGCCACGGGGATCTCGACAAGGGGGCCCTGCTCGATGCCTACCGGACGATGAAAACGATCCGAGACTTCGAAGAACGGCTGCACACGGAGTTCGCGACCGGTGAGATCCCGGGCTTCGTTCACCTCTACGCCGGTGAGGAGGCAATCGCAGCCGGGTTCATGGCGCACCTCGACGGCGACGACTACGTCGCCTCCACGCACCGCGGCCACGGGCACTCCATCGCCAAGGGCTGCGACGTCACGGGGATGATGCTCGAGATCTACGGCAAGGATGAGGGGATCTGCCGGGGCAAGGGCGGCTCCATGCACATCGCCGACCTCGAAAAGGGGATGCTCGGCGCGAACGGCATCGTCGGCGGCGGGCCGCCGCTGGTCTGCGGCGTCGGTCTCTCGGCCAAAGTACGCGGCACCGATCAGGTGGCCATCTCGTTCACCGGCGACGGCGGCGCGAACCAGGGCACGGTCTTCGAGAGCATGAACCTCGCCAGCGCCTGGGACCTGCCGGTGATCTTCGTCATCGAGAACAACGGCTACGCCGAGGCGACCGCCCAGGCGTTCTCCAGCAAGGGCATAGACATCGCCAAGAGGGCCGACGGCTTCTCGATGCCCGGCGTCGTCGTGGACGGGCACGACTTCTTCGCCGTGCATGAGGCCGCGGGCGAGGCCATCAGGCGCGCTCGCGAGGGCGGCGGGCCATCCCTCATAGAGTGCAAGGTCAACCGCTACTACGGCCACTTCGAGGGCGACGCGCAGACCTACCGGGGCGAGAACGAGGTCGAGAACGTCCGCAAGGAGAAGGACTGCCTGATGCTCTTCCGCCAGCGCGTCACGAGCGCGGGCCTCATCGAGGAGTCGGAGCTCGATCAGATAGACGAGGAGGTCAAGAACCTCATAGACGAGTCCGTCAGGAAGGCCAAGGCGGCCCCCGACCCCACCCCCGACAAGCTGCTCACCGACGTCTACGTCTCTTACTAGAACCCTTCGGCCCGTCGGCACGCCGCCTCCGGCGGCTCTCGTCCAGGAGAGGCCGGCAAGTCGAGGTGCCGACGGGCTCTCCGACCACAGGGAGGAACATTTTGGCGCGCAGGACGACGTACATGAACGCTATAAACGAGGCTATGGCGCAGGAGATGGAGCGGGACAAGACCGTGGTCGTCTTCGGCGAGGACAACATCGGCGGAACGGGGAGCCCGGGCGAGATAGACGCGTGGGGCGGCGTCATGGGCGTCACCAAGGGCCTCTACGGGAAGTTCCCGAACCAGATCCTCGACACCCCGATCAGCGAGTCTGCGTTTATCGGGGCGGCTGCAGGTGCGGCGGCCTCGGGCCTCAGGCCGATCGCGGAGCTTATGTTCGTGGACTTCATGGGGGTCTGCTTCGACCAGATCTACAACCAGGCCGCGAAGTTCCGCTACATGTTCGGTGGCAAGGCCGTGACGCCCATGGTCATCAGGACCATGTACGGTGCGGGCATCCGGGCCGCGGCCCAGCACTCGCAGGCCCTGTACCCGATCTTCACGCACATTCCGGGCCTCAAGGTAGTCATCCCGTCCAACCCGTACGACGCCAAGGGGCTGATGATCGCCGCGATCCGCGACGACGACCCGGTGATCTTTTTCGAGAACAAGGTCCTCTACGCGGTCGAGGGGGACGTCCCGGAGGAGCCGTACACGATACCCCTGGGTGAGGCCGAGATCGTGCGCGAGGGCGAGGACGTCACCATCGTGGCCATAGGCCGGATGGTCTCGATGGCCGAGCAGGCGGCGGTGGCCCTCGCCGACGAAGGGATAGAGGTCGAGATCGTGGACCCGCGGACGACCTCCCCGCTGGACACGGACACGATCTACGAGAGCGTCGAGAACACCGGCCGGCTCGTCGTCGTGGACGAGTCGAACCCCAGGTGCAGCATGGCGTCGGACATAGTGTCGCTCGTGACCCAGAACTGCTTCGAGCACCTGAAGTCCGCCCCGCAGATGGTGACGGCCCCGCACACGCCGCCGCCGTTCTCGGGCGCCCTGGAGGACCTCTACGTCCCGGATCCCGAGAAGGTCGCCAACGCCGTCAGGCAGACCGTCGGGCAGGGAGTGGCTTCTTGAGCGAGGGTACGGGGCTGACCAAGCTCGGCATGCCCAAGTGGGGCCTCTCGATGACGGAGGGGACCGTCGTCCAGTGGCTCGTCGAGGAGGGGGCCGAGCTCAAGAAGGGCGACGAGGTAGTCGAGGTCGAGAGCGAGAAGATCAACAACGCCGTCGAGACGCCCGGTGAGGGCGTCTTGCGGCGCCGCGTCGCCAATGAGGGCGACGTCCTCCCGGTCGGCGCGATGCTCGGCGTAATCGCCGACGCCTCCGTCTCCGACGAGGAGATCGACGCGTATGTAGAAGAGTTCCAGGCGAACTTCGTCCCCTCGGAGGAGGAGGCCGGCGGCCCCGAGCCCGAAACCGTAAGCATCGACGGCAAGAACATCCAGTACCTCAAGATCGGCGAGGGCGAGGGTACCCCACTCGTCCTCCTGCACGGCTTCGGCGGCGACATCAACATCTGGGTCTTCAACCAGGAGGCGCTCGCCGGGGGCGGACGCACGGTCTATGCGGTCGACCTGCCCGGCCACGGCGGCTCCACCAAAGACGTCGGCGAGGGCGACCTCGCCTCGCTGGTCCGTGTCGTCGAGGGCTTCATGAACGAGATGGGGGTGGAGAAGGCGCACCTCTTCGGGCACTCGATGGGCGGCGCGGTGGCGGCCTCGTTCGCGCTACAGCACCCCGAGAAGGTCCAGTCGCTCTCGCTCATCGCGAGCGCGGGCCTCGGCGAGGAGATCAACGGCGAGTACATCGAGGGCTTTATCGCGGCGAACCGGCGCAAGGAGATGAAGAACACGCTCGGTCTCCTCTTCGCAAACCCAGACCTCGTAAACCGCCAGCTCGTGAACGACGTCATCCGGTTCAAGCGTCTCGACGGGGTGGACGAGGCGCTCCGCAAGATCGCCGACAAGCTATTTCCAAACGGAAAGCAGGCCGACGTCCCGGACCTCTCCGGGGTCGAGGTGCCGATGCTCGTGATCTGGGGGCGCGATGATCAGATCGTGCCGGTCGCCCACTCCGAGAACGCCCCCGCCAACGCCCGGGTCGAGGTGCTCGACGACACGGGCCATATGCCCCAGATGGAGGCCTCGGGCCAGACGAACCGGTTGATCGGGGAGTTTCTAGACAGCCAGGACGGGTAGCGGGATGCCGGAGGCCGTGACGGTCGGCGTTATCGCCAACCCCGCCTCTGGCCGGGACATACGGAGGCTCGTCTCGGGGGCCTCCGTCTTCGACAACGGCGAGAAGGGCAACATGATCTACCGTTTCATGGTAGGTCTCGCGGCCGTGGGCGTCCGCCGCGTCCTGATGATGCCCGCAGCCTCCGGCCTCTACGACAGCCTGGAGCGGACCTTACGCGCGGCCCACCGAAGCTCCGTCGAGGAGAAGCGCCCGATACCGGAGCTGGAGCTCGTGGAGATGACGGTCCGGCACACCGCCCGCGACACGATCGATGCCCTCGCGGAGATGGGCCGCAGGAGCGTCGCCGCGGTCGTCGTCCTCGGCGGCGACGGCACGAGCCGCATAGTCGCCCGCCACTGCGACCCCGACACGCCGCTCTGCACCATGTCCACCGGGACGAACAACGCGTTCCCGGAGATGCGCGAGGCGACCGTGGCGGGCATAGCGACGGGCCTCGTAGCGATGGGCCGGATCGGGGACGAGGCCTTGAGGCGCGAGAAGATCCTGCGGGTCGGCCTGAACGGGGAGGAGAGGTACGACTGCGCCCTCGTGGACGTGGCGGTCAACTCTGAGCGCTTCGTCGGGGCCCGCGCCCTGTGGCGCCCGCGCAACATCTCGGAGATCGTGGTTTCTTCGGCCCGCCCGGACGCCGTGGGCCTCTCCTCCATCGCCGGGCTCCTGGAGCCCACCGGCCGCGACGCCCCGCACGGCCTGCACGTCCTTCTCGTCCCGCCGGACGAGGCCGAGACCGTCCTGACCGTCCCCCTCGCCCCCGGCCTCGTCGTGCCGGTCGGGGTGAAGGAGGTCAACCGGATCGAGCCCGGCGAGACCGTCGCGCTCGCCTCCGGCGCCGGGAGCATCGCGCTGGACGGGGAACGAGAGATAGAGGTCGGGCCCTCCGACGAGGTGGGGGTCTGCCTGGATCCCGAAGGCCCGCTGACGATCGACGTCGGCGAGGCTATGCGCCAGGCCGCCCGGCGCGGCCTCCTGAACGGCGCCCTGCGGTAGGGAGGCTCCCCTATCGGGATTCGAGGAAGGAGGTTACCTCGCGGTTGACCTCCCAGGCGCGCTCGATGAAGACCAAGTGTCCGGCATCGCGGAGGACCACGAGCCGGGAGTCGGGGATGGCTCCGGCAAGGGCGGCGTTGCTGACCGGCACGTAGCGGTCGTCGGAGCCGTGGATCACGAGTGTATGAGCCGTGATGTACCCGAGGTCGCGGGGGGCGGGGGGCGCCTGAAGGGTCCGTTGCGGGCGGCGCTACGGACGATGAGGATTGCCACCCTGCTCTAGATCTCCGTTCTTATCTCTCGGCTCCAAGCCCCGGTAAGAGCACTACCTTGCCGCTCACCCTGCCCGAAGCCAGAAGGCGCAGCGCCTCGGCGGCTTTTTCGAGCGGTAGCCGCCGGTCCACGCGCGCCTCGATCCTCCCTTCGGCCAGGAGCGAGAGCACCTTCGAGAGGTCCTCCTTGAAAAGTTTCGGCCAGCGCTGAACGTAGTAGAACGTCGCCCGCTTTCCGTTGGGCACGGTGTTCCAGAGCAGCACCCTACCCACGATCGGCAGGTAGGGCTTCAGCCGGTGCCCGGTGTCACCGAGCGTGGACGCCGAGCCGTACGAGACGAGCGTCCCGCCCCGACGAAGCAGCCGCCACGAGTCCACGAGCCCTGGCCCGCCCACGTGGTCGAAGACGGCGTCTACCCCTTCGGGGGAGATCTCGCGCACCCTCTTCGCCACGTCCTCGTTCTTGTAGTCGATGGGGACGGCGCCCAAGGCGGTCACGGTCTCGTGCTTGGAGGCCGAGGCGGTCCCGATCACCTCGGCCCCTGCGAGCCGCGCAAGCTGCACCAGGAGCGTCCCCACCCCGCCGGAGGCCCCGTGCACGAGCACGGTCTGCCCGGGTCGCACCTTCGCGGCGCGGTGGAGCATCTGCCAGGCGGTGACCCCGTTGGTTATGGCCGCCACCGCGTCGGCGGGGTCGAGGCCGTCGGGTACGAGCGCCAGATTCCTTGCGTCGAGCGCAACGCGGGTGGCCCACGCCCCGGTCTCCGTCAGCGCGGCCACCCGCCGACCCAACAACTCCTCGCCGACACCCTCGCCTACCTCCTCCACCGTACCAACCAGGTCGTAGCCCGGCACGAAGGGGAACTTTGGCTGGTTGAAGTACCGCCCCCTGAGCATCTGCACCTCGGCAAACGAGACTCCCGCCGCCTCCACGCGGACGACGGCCTCCCCCACCTTCGGGCGTGTCGACTCCCGCTGTGCCACCCCGAGCACCCCCGGACCACCCTCGTGCGGCATAACCACCACCATGCCAGCCTCCGCTCCGGTCTCGTTCGTCTTCGTCGTCATAAGGGCTCCTTTCGGTAACGTCACAAGAGAGTTATCTAAGTTAAGTAGCTGTTAAAAAAGGGGGCAGGTCCCTCTGATCCGCCCAGGGCACAAGGATCGCCTCCCCGCGGAGGGTTCGGGATCCGGCGAGGGTCACGGCCGTGCCGGCTTCGCTGAGCGGGTAGCAGGCCGCAACGTTGGGGATGAGGGTGGCGTCGGCGAGGAGGCCGAAGACCCGGTTCAGGTCCCCCCGGTGGTGCGTTCGGAAGGCGGGACGGAGACCGTATTTCGACCGGGCGTTGTAGAAGACGGGCGTGTGACCGTTCGGCAACGCGCTCCGGACGGCTTGCCGGGTTTGGACTTTCATAAAGGGGCGGAGAAGGGATCCAGCTTCGTTGAGCCCGGACACTACGGCACAGCAGACGCGGATACCTCGAAGCCCGAGCATCCGGTACGGAGCGGACATCATCGAACCTCTGACATCATCGAATATGGCCCCCACGCTCGTGCAGTCACCGCTCCGGAGGCGCGTCCAGGCGGCCCGGATCGTCGGTGCCGTTCGCGCATCCAGAAGGGTTGCTCTACGAGTGAGGGGACCAGGGTTTTCGTTGGAATTCGTGATTGCTCCTCCTGATTAACGTCTCTCGTTTTACAAACTAAGTTAAGTAAGTACCAAAAAAAGAGGTCTCTCATCGACTCCTGACCCATGCGCCCAGGTAGTCGCGCACGGACTGGTCCGCCAGCTTCCGTGCCTCCTCGTTCCCGCCCACGAGCCGGCCGGCCATGGCGAGGGCTACGAGGCCATGGACCGTCCCCCACAGCATCGTCACCTTGCCCCAAACGTCCTCTGCCTCCTTTCCGTTCTCCTTCAAGAGTTCCTCCAGCACCGCTCCTATCGCTTCGGCTATCTTCTCGCCCTCCTTCCGGAGCTCCGTTACGGGGAAGGAAACGCCGCCCAGGCCGTACATGACCTGGTAGAGGTCGGGTGAGCGGAAGGCGAAGTCCATCCAGGCGCGGCCTATGCCGAACAGCGCCTCTTGGGGCGTGCTTGCGGCCCTCCCGGCAGCCTCGACGGCTTCGAGTTGCTCGGCGTAACCCGTTCGCATTAGCTCCAGCAGGATCTCGTCCTTGGACCCGAAGTACTCGTAGATCACGGGCGGGCTGTACTCGATGATGGCGGCGATCTTGCGGATCGTCACCGCCTGCCAGCCCTCGGCGCGGGCGATCTCACGCGCCGCGGCTAATATCCCGCCTCGCAGTTCCTGCCTCTGCCTCTGCCTGCGCTCCTTGATGCCCACGAACCCACAACCTCCTATCTATGTACGTTACAATAACTTAGTTAAGTAGGGCTGTCAAGAACTTTGCTCGGGGGTGTTTGTCGACCAACGCGGCTGGTTCCGGATTCGCCGCGCCTTCTTGAAGGTGAGCTTTGACCGGGGTGCTTGCCGCCTTCACCCGGCGGATCGTCGGCCTCAAAAATCGAGGACGGCTTCGTCGCCGTAATCCTCGAACCGCACCGCTCGCATCGCTGCGTCTCCTTACGCCGTGGCATCGAGCCGTGCGCTGCCACCAGGCCGCCCGGCACACCCTCCCCAACGGCGCGTGTCGTTAGAGGGGTCTCTCGGAGCGAGCTTTTTCCAGCGTAACTTAAAGGAGAAGGTTGCCTCGTGGTCGGTTTACGGGGCACGTTCGAGGGATACGAGATGGTCGGTGCTGCGAGGGATAATGGGGCTGACAGCGTGGGTAGGTCCCGGGGCTGGGTGATACGTGCGCACAAGGATCTCGCGTCCTCCGTGCGGCCGTAGCTGGAAGCCTACTCAACCTCCGGCTTGGCCGAACCCCAGACGGGAAAGGTTGCGCTCGCGCTCTCGTTCGATCTCTTGCGCAAGCTCCTCCTCGGAGAGTTGTGCAGTCTCGCGTCTGCGACCTTCGAGCTTACGAAGACCATCGTCGTTGGCGTTGAGGCGTTCGATCAGGGCTTGCCTGTGCTCCCGCCTCGAGCGGCCTTCCTCGTTCTCCGATGCGTCGACCACTCCTCACCCCCTTCATCCGATGGTCCGCTGTTGGTTGAGCACATGCGAAGGAGCGCCCGGCCGTAGCGACCGGGCGCTCCTTCGCAGGCGCGGGGTTCGGGCGCGTTGTCGCCCCGTCGGTTTCTACCCTACCGCCGGGGACCCGCCACCGAACTGGCCGCCCAACTCTTCGGGGCTTATGCCGTACTTCTGGAGCAGGCCGGCGTCGCTGTCGGAGTCGAGCTTGTCGGGGAGCTCCTTGTCGGCTTCGCTGGCCTTCTCGGCCCCGTCGCGGCTCCGGATCTTCTCGATGATCATGGCCTTCGGGATCTCCACCATGTCTCTTTCTCCCTTCCGCTTGCTCTCGCTGTTATTAGAATAAGGGCTCGTATTCTCCCACGCTACCCCTGAACGACGGCCAGGGGCCTGACCGGGGAGCCGGTGGCTCCGACGAGTTTGAGGGGGGTACAAACGAAGGTGAAGCGGCGTATCCCAGAAGCCGCGAGCTCGTCCGTCTTGAGGTTCTCGACTATATGGATGCCGCGGCGGGCCAGCAGGATCAGGTGCCCCGGAAGCATGCATCCGAGGTCCGGATCCACGAGACCGGGGACGTCCCAGGCCATGTTGTCCGCGCCGACGGCGATCACGCCCTGCTCCGCGAGCCAGCGCGACGCGCCCGCAGACATCCCGGGCCCGGCGAGGTAGCGCTCGGGCTCGCCCCAGTGGCGGGAGTTGCCGGTGTGGACTAGCGCCACGCTCCCCGGCTCGACCGTCACCCCCTGACCCTCGCAGCAGCGCTGGAGATCCCGCTCCGTCACGACGCTTCCCGGCTCAAGGGCATCGACGCCTTCCAGCGCCGCGACATCGAGAAGGATGCCGGGGGCGAGGATAGGCGGTATCTCCTCGGCGGCGAGCTTCGAGAAGCCGCGCGAGGACTGGACCTCCCCGACGGGCACGCCGCCGTACAGGGAAAGGTCGTCGGCCTGATGACAGAGGGCGTCGATGTGGGTGCCCGTGTGCTCGCCGCAGATGATGACGCCGGCCGCCCCCGTGCGTGGCCCGGCCTCGTCGGGCCTGTACTCGTCCTCGTGGTGGCGGTGGAGGAGGTAGGAGTATCCGGCCTGCGCGTGGGCCGGGTGTATGGGCATCCCGCTCGTGCGCGCCTGCTCCAGGTCGAAGACGCGCGCGACGCCGCCGAGCTCCGGTACGGGGGGACGCCTCGCCGGAGAAGCCTCCACACGGTCTCCCCCGCCCCGGGACGCTTCCGTTGTCGGGGATTGGGATACATCAGACGCGTCGGGCTCGCGCTCCGAGAGCAGCTCTCCGGCGCTGCCGTAGTTTTCGGGCGGGACGTCGTGAAGTATGACCTTGATGCTCTCCCGCCGCGAACCGGCGACCTCCTGGAGGGCGTCCGTGATCCTTCGAACCAGCGTCCTCCTCTGACCCAGGCTGCGCCCCGCCAGCCACTCGACCCTTACTATCGGCATGATCCTCTCCCCCCGTCCATCGCGGCAACGTCCCTGGGGGCAAGTCTGCCAAACCCTGTGTCAGGGTCAATGCGTGCGAGAGAGCGTGCGATTCCATCCGGCCGGCCGAGGAGCGAAACTACGGCCTAACTTATAATCCGCGCGAGGCTGGTAGGGGTTTCTGCGAGGTCTGGAGCAAGCTCTTGGAGGGGACGGACGGGGCCGGGAATATGCCGAACTCCATACGAAAGGTCGTGGTCGCGAGCTTCGTCGGGACCACGGTAGGATGGTACGACTACTTCATCTACGGGACCACAGCCGTGCTCGTCTTCCCTGCCCTTTTCTTCCAAGGCTTCGGCGAGGCCACGGGGACCAGGCTCTCGTACACGGCGTTCGCGGCCCTCTGCCTCTTGCGCATCGTCTGCTACGCCCTCGCCGAGGAGACGTTCCGCAAGGACATCGACGCCGGCGAGAACGAGGAACTTAGGCTCGTCGCCGAACAGCGGGGCCGGGCTTGAAGGCCCGGGCGCGGCTCGGGGTTGACGTGGGCGGCACCTTCACGGACCTCGTCGCCCTCTCGGAGGGCCGCCTCGTCACCGCCAAGGTGCCCTCGACGCCACAGGACCAGTCCCGGGGCGTGATGGACGCCCTGGCCGCCTCCGGGGTGGAGCCCTCCTCGGTCGTCGCCCTCGCCCACGGGATGACGGTAGCGACGAACGCCCTGCTGGAGCGGCGCGGGGCCAGGATCGCGCTGGTGACCACCGAGGGTTTCAGGGACGTCCTGGAGATCGCGCGCCAGAACCGGCCCTCCCTCTACGACCTGACGCAGGACCGTCCCCCCGCCCTCGTCCCGCGCGAGCTCCGCTTCGTCGTGAAGGAGAGGATGGGGCCGGAGGGCGAGGTCGAGCCGCTCGACGAGGGGAGCTTGCGGAAGGCCGTCGCCGCCGTCCGCGAAGCCGGGGTAGAGGCGGTGGCGGTCTGCCTGCTGTTCGCTTTCGCGCACCCGGCGCACGAGAGACGCGTCGGGGAGGCGCTCGGGGAGGCGCTTCCGGACGTCCACGTCTCCCTGAGCAGCGGGGTGCTGCCGGAGTTTCGGGAGTACGAGAGGTTCTCCACGACCGCCGCCGACGCGTACCTGGCCCCGAGGCTCGCGACATATCTGGGGAGCCTCGCGGGGAAGGCGAAAAAAGCGGGGGTGCCCCAGCCGCTCATCATGCAGTCCTCCGGCGGCGTGGTCCCCGTACAGGATGCGATCTCCGACGCCGCAGGATGCGTCCTCTCGGGACCGGCGGGCGGGGTAGTGGGCGCCGCGTACGTCGGGGGCCTCGGCGGATACCGAGACCTCTTGAGCTTCGACATGGGCGGGACGAGCACGGACGTCGCGGCGATCATGGACGGCGAGGCCCAGACGACGACGGAGACCGTGGTCGCGGGCGTCCCCATAAAGCTCCCGATGGTCGACGTCCACACGGTGAGCGCGGGGGGCGGCTCCGTGGCCTGGGCGGACGCCGGCGGGGCCCTGCGCGTAGGCCCCCGTTCCGCGGGGGCCGAGCCGGGGCCGGTTGCCTACGGCAAGGGTGGCGGGGAGCCGACCGTCACCGACGCGAACCTCTACCTCGGCTACCTGGAGGACGGCGCGAAGCTCGGCGGCGAGGTGACCTTACGCCGCGAGCTCTCGGAGGAGGCCCTCGCGGGGCTGGGAAGGGAGACGGGGCTCGACGCCCGCGAGGTCGCCCTCGGCATCGTGCGGGTCGCGAACGCGGAGATGGTCCGGGCGCTCCGCGTCATAAGCGTCGAGCGCGGCCTCGACCCGCGCGAGTTCGCCCTCCTGGCCTTCGGCGGCGCGGGCGGTATGCACGCCTGCTCCCTGGCCGAGGAACTCGGCATGGGGACGGTCCTCATCCCCCGCGCGGGCGGCGTCCTGAGCGCCCTGGGCCTCGCCATCTCCGATCTGCGCCGCGACTACGTGCGCCCCTACCTCGCGGACCTCGCACAGGCGGAGGCCGGGGAGGTAGAGAGCCGGTTCGTGGAGATGGAGGAGGCCGCCGCAGGGGACCTCGACGGGCCGGAGTTCGTGCGCCGGGCGGACCTGCGCTACCGCGGGCAATCCTTCGAGCTGACGGTCGAGGCCGACGATTTCGACGGGCTGGAGGGACGGTTCCACGAGGCCCACGAGAAGCGCTACGGCTACCGGATGGAGGGCGAGGGGGTGGAGCTCGTGAACCTGAGGCTCGTCGCGACCGTGCCGGTCGAGAAGCCGACGCTCGAGGAAGGACCGACGAGCGGCGAGGCGGAACGCGGCCGGCGGGGGGCGAGCTTCGACGGCGAGGGGAGCTCCTGGATGGAGGTACCGGTCCTCGACCGGGAACGTATGGGCAGGGGCTCTGAGGTTTCGGGGCCCACGATCGTGGAGTTCGGGGAGGCGACCTGCGTGGTGAGGCCGGGGTGGCACGGGCGGGTGGACGGGGTCGGGACGCTCGTGCTCGAGAGGGGGCGTTAGCGTGGACCCGGTGACGCTCTCCGTGCTCGCGAGCGCGCTCGGCGGAATCTCCGAGGAGATGGGGGCGGTCCTCATCCGTGGCGCGTACTCCTCGAACATAAAGGAGCGGCGCGACTGCTCGACGGCCCTCTTCGACGCCAGGGGACGCATGGTCGCCCAGGCCGAACACATCCCGGTCCACCTCGGCGCGATGCCCGAGGCGGTCCGGGCGGTGATGAGGAGGAACCCCGAGCCCGGCGACGTCTTCGCCATCAACGACCCGTACTCCGGCGGCACGCACCTGCCGGACATCACGCTAGTTTCGCCGGTGGCGCACGAGGGCGGGATCGTCGGGTACGCCGTCACGCGGGCGCACCACTCGGACGTCGGCGGGATGCGGCCCGGGAGCATGCCGAGCGACTCCCGCGAGATCTACCAGGAGGGCATCATCATCCCCCCGGTCCGGCTCGTGCGCCGGGGGGAGTACGTCGGGGACGTCCTGGACCTCCTCCTGGCGAACGTGCGCACCCCGGCCCTCAGGCGCGGCGACCTCCGCGCCCAGATCGCCGCGAACAACATCGCCGAGGAGCGCGTCGGCGAGCTTATACGGCGGCGCGGGGAGGACCTCGTCCTGGAGGCGTTCGACGAGGTGATCTCCTACACCGAGAGGCGAACCCGCGAAGCTATTAGGGCACTACCCGACGGCGAAAGCTCCGCCGAGGACTTCCTCGAAGGGGACGGCACCACCGACGAAGATATCCCCGTGAGGGCGACGGTAAGGGTGGATGGCGACGAGATCACAATAGACTTCTCCGGCACCTCGGGCGCCGTGCGGGGCAACGTAAACTGCCCCCTGCCGGTGACCCGCTCGGCGTGCTACTTCGCCCTGCGCGTCCTCCTCCCCAAAGACGTCCCCGCCAACGCCGGCACGTACGCTCCGCTCGACATTCAGGCACCCGAGGGCAGCCTCGTGAACGCGAGAAGACCGTCCGCGGTCGTGGCCGGAAACGTCGAGACGAGCAACCGGATCGCCGACACGGTCCTCGCCGCCCTCTCGCATTTCGCCCCGGACGAGCTCCCCGCCCAGGGCCAGGGGACTATGAACAACGTCATCATCGGCGGCTCGGGGGGTGGCGGCTGGACGTACTACGAGACGATCGGCGGCGGCCAGGGGGCGAGCCGGAGAGGCCCCGGCCCCTCCGGCGTCCACGTCGGCATGAGCAACACCCTGAACACCCCCGTCGAGGCGTTCGAGATGGAGTACCCGATGCGCGTGACGCGCTACGAGCTCGTCCAGGGCTCGGGCGGCGAGGGGGAACATGTTGGCGGCGACGGTATCGTCCGCTCTATCGAGATTCTCGAAGGGGGGGCCAGCCTCTCCCTCCTCACCGACCGTCGCCGCCACGGCCCGAGCGGCACGAAGGGCGGGGGTTCCGGCAAGGTCGGCGAGAACCTCCTGAACGGCGAAGGGCTCCCGGCCAAGACTAGCCGGGAACTGGAGGGGGGCGACGTCGTCACCATCAAGACGCCGGGCGGCGGCGGGTACGGGAGCCCGAAGGGCGGGACTCGGGCGCGCTAGCGCGTTCGCCCCTCGGGTCAGGGGACATCGTTTACCATTAGGGTCATGGCGAACGTCGCGCGGAGCCCGGAGATCACGTCGCTGCCCCTTCCGCCCGGTCCGAAGGGGCGCCTGCTCGGCGGCAACCTCCCGGATTACGTCCCCGACCAGCTCGGCTTCTTGCAACGGTGCGCGAGGGAGTACGGGGACGTGGTGCGGCTGCGGTTCCTGAACGTGCCGGTCTACGTGCTGAACCACCCGGATCACGTGGAGTACATGCTGGTCGGGAACAACCGCAACTTCATCAAGGACCGGGCGGAGCGTTCGAGCCTGCGCTTCCTGGGCCAGGGCCTGCTGACGAGCGAGGGGGACTACTGGCGGCGCCAGCGGCGGCTCGCGCAGCCGGCGTTCCACCGGCAGAGGATCTCGGCCTACGGCCGCACGATGGTCGAGAGCGCGGAGGAGATGATCCGCTCTTCCTGGCGAGACGGCGAGACGCGAAGGGTCCAGGAAGACATGTCGCGCCTCACCCTACAGATCGTCTCGGAGACCCTCTTCGGGGCGTCGATGACGGACGACCTTCAGGAGGAGGTCGGGGAGGCCCTGGACGTGGTGATGGGGCGCTTCACCGGCGGCATCATGTTCAAGGTGCCGGAGAGGATACCGACCCCCGCCAACCTGCGCTTCCGCCGCGCCGTTCGCAGGCTCGAAGAGATCATCTACGGCCTCATCCGCGAACGCCGCAGGAATCCCCACGACGCGGGCGACCTCCTCTCGATGCTCCTCGCGGCCCGCGACGAGGAATCCGGCGAGGGGATGACGGACAGGCAGCTTCGCGACGAGGCTCTGACGATCTTCCTGGCCGGCCACGAGACCACGGCCCTGAACCTCTCCTGGACCTGGCACCTGCTCGCCGGGAACCCGCGGGTCGAGGAGGCGTTGCACGAGGAACTCCGAACGGTCCTCGATGGCCGCGCCCCCGCCACGTCCGACCTCCCGAACCTGCGTTACGCCGACGCGGTCATAAAAGAATCTACCCGGCTCTACCCGCCCGCCTGGGGCTTCGGCCGCGAGGCCCTGCACGACTGCGAGATCGGGGGCTACAAGATACCCAAAGGGACGCAGGTGGTCGTGAGCCAGTGGGTGATGCACCGTGACGGGCGCTTCTTCGAGGACCCGGAGACCTTCCGCCCGGAGCGATGGCTCGACGGCTCCACGGACGGCCTCCCGAAGTACGCGTACTTCCCGTTCGGCGGCGGACCGAGGCTCTGCATCGGTCAGTCCTTCGCGAAGATGGAGGCGGTCCTCCTGCTCTCGACCATCGCCCGGAGGTTCCGCCTTCGGCACGCGCCAGGGGCCGAGATGGTGAAGCCACTGCCCTCCCTGACCCTGCGCCCGAGCAACGGCCTGCGCATGGTCCTCACAAGGCGCAACTAGTTTTCAGACCAACCGGTCGGCATCTATAAACCCTATCTTGTGGAGCAGTTGAGCAACGCAAAACGGTGCCTGCCGCGTTCTGGCGGGACGGTGCCGCCACCGCTGTCCGCTTTCTCCCCCGCGGGGGAGCATGTGATCCAATGGTGTGGTCTGCCTGATTGCCGTCCGGGCGCGGTGGGGTAGA
>CADCVI010000207.1:22165-22542 GCA_902806105.1 uncultured Rubrobacteraceae bacterium | reverse complement strand
GGCAACGGGGCCGGAACGGTGTACCCGCACCCCTATACCTTACTTGCAAACCACCATATTTTAAGAGAGCCGACGAGCGGACTCGAACCGCTGACCTGCTCATTACGAGTGAGCTGCTCTACCAGCTGAGCTACGTCGGCCTAGGCGGGCAGATTATAGCCCACGCCCTCCGGTCTTTCACAACCCGGGCACGTTGCTGATAGGTGGAGGGTAGGGGCGTCGGCGACGCCCCTACCCTCCAGTTTCTACTGGATTATGTCTCCTACCTTCATGCTGCCACGCTCGATAAGCTCGATGCGGTAGCCGTCGGGGTCGACGGCGAAGGCTATCTTGTAGTCGTGTCCCTCGACGGTCATGGTCTTCGGCTCGAGCGCTAT
>CADCVI010000207.1:0-22071 GCA_902806105.1 uncultured Rubrobacteraceae bacterium | reverse complement strand
CGACGCCCGACTGCTTCAGGCCGTCGACGAAGCCCGGGAGGTCGTCGACGGTGAAGGCTACGTGGGAGTAGCCGTTGCCCAACTCGTAGGGCTCGGTCTGGTCGTGGTTGTGGGTGAGCTCGAGCATCGGCTGCGAGGCATCGGCCTCCATGGCGAAAAAGTAGTTCGTGGCCGTGTCGAAATGCATCTCGCCGACGAGCTTCATACCGAACTTCTCGACGTAAAACTCTTTGCTTCTGGCGGGATCCAGGATACGGTAACAGGTGTGTATGTACTGTGGTGCCATGATGCTCCTCCCGGGTCGTATCTTCCTGCAATCGGGCAGTATACAGGCCGATCGAGCCTTCCGCGGCTACCCTCCATCGAAGGGCGGTGAGAAAGGGACCGCGGTGATCCGTCCGGTCCGGAAGAACGTAATATTATTGCAGAAGCACGGAGTACGCCCCCAAGATAGAGCCTGCGCTTCGGACCTCGATGCGCTGACAAGGAGTAAGAGCAATGATGGAGAATAAGCGGACTCGCTCTCGCCTGTTGGTCTCCCTGGCATTCGTCGCACTATCCGGCCTCGCCGTCTCCTGTGGCGAGGAGGAGACCTCCGGCGGCGGGGGCGGCGGGGAGGAGGAGCCGACCCGGCAGGCAGAGAGCGCCCAGAGTCCCTCCACGACCGAGAAGACCGCGGAGGAGACGACCGAGAAGGCCGAGACGACCGAGGCCGAGAAGTCCGGGGCCGAGGAGTTGCCGGCCGAGGGCGAGCCGGCCGAGGGGATGCCGGCGGAGGAGTTGGAGGCCGAGGACGGCGAGACGGCCGGGGCAGAAGCTTACGAGTACCAGTACGAGGGGTCCCAGTACGACAACGAAGAGGTCGCTAACGCGCCGAGCGATCCCACGATGTACCTGTCGGTCCCGTCCCTCGGTATCTCGGGTACGCCGGTTATCGATGAGAACTCCGAGGCCGCGTTGACCGCCGGCACGATGCACCTGCCGGGCACCGGGTTCCCCTGGGAGCAGGGCGCGAACACCTACATCGCCGGCCACCGCGTCGGCTACCCCGGCACGCCCTCCGACCGGATCTTCTACGACCTGCCCTCGATCTCGATGGGTGACGAGATCACGCTCACCGACGCCAACGGCGAGACGTACACCTACGCGGTCAGCGAGATCTTCGCCGTGACGCCGTACGACACCTGGGTGACGGGACCGACCGGCACCGACACCGTGACGCTGCAGGTTTGCACGGAGACCCCGGACGACTGGTTCACGATCGGCCCGAGGTTGATGAGCTCGGGTCCGGAGTCCGGGCGCCTTATAGTGCGCGGTGTCCGCGTCTAGGATCGGCCACCGCTCGCAGAAACGCCGAAGGGCCCGCTCCCCACTACCAGGGGACGGGCCCTTCGGCGTTGCCGGTCCTCGTGCGCGTGACCTCGCCGTCCTGGTACTCGTAGGCGAACGTCCTGCCGGTCCGGCTCGTCGCCTCTAACCGGAAGCTGTCGTCGCCGCGCTCGCTCACGAAGACCAGCCCTACCTTGTCCCTCCTTCTCTGGGCAAAGTATCCATCCTCTGCGGTGGGATCCCGCCACTCCAGGCTGCGGTCCAGCCCCTGCATGGTGAAGGCCTCGCACCCGGCGTAGGAGCCCCGTCTCGACTGCGCGCATTCGTCCATCGCCGCGGCCGCGCGCGTCAGCCGGTTCTTGGCCGACCCGTCCCACGCCATGTACCTGTTGTTGATAAACAGGGGCACCGCGACGGCCGCAACGACGAGGACGACGACCCCCCAGATCGTAAGGTGCGTCAACAGAGCCCCTAGCCCGAGGCCCCGCTTCTTACCCAACGCCTTCCCCCCATAGCCCAGCCCGCAAAATCACCAACCCTCCGCACACGATCAGCCGATATTTTAGTCCCTCCCACGGAAAACACAGGTAGATCCAGACCGCGCGTCCGGTGCCACACGATAATTCGTATTTATCTCTTGCTCGATCATCGAGGTTGTTGATATTATGGCGCGAGTCTGAGGGGTGCTGGAGGCGCTCCCGCAAGGGGAAATGCGGCAAGACGAAGAGAGGGAAAGGGGATCTCGTGTACGAGAAAGACGGCGAGAAGTACTTCGTGGTGGACGAACACATCCACTTCTGGGACGCAAGCCCGGAGAACACCACGAACGAGTACGGCGAAGGCTTTATAAAGTGCTTCTACGACTACCATGCAAACCTGAGCCCCGACGAATACACATGGTCCTTCGAGAAGTACCGCAAGTACACCGAACAGGACATCGTGCACGACCTTTTCGAGGTCGGGCACGTGGACGCGGCGATCTTGCAGTCCACCTACCTCACGGACTTCTACGACACCGGGTTCAACCCCATCGAGCGCAACTTTCCGCTCGTGGAGAAGTACCCGGGCAAGTTCCTCGCCAACTTCGGCTTCGACCCCCGCAACGAGGAGAAGGGCCTCGAGTGGCTGGAGCGCGACTACGAGAAGTACGGCTCCAAGGGCGTCAAGCTCTACACCGCTGAGTGGAAGGGTGAGTCCAAGGGCTACCAGCTCGACGATCCGTGGAGCCTCAAGTACCTGGAGAGGGCCCAGGAGCTCGGGATAAAGAACATCCACGTCCACAAGGGACCGACGATCTGGCCGTTGAACCGCGACGCGTTCGACGTGGCGGACGTCGACCGGACCGCCAGCCTGTTCCCGGACCTCAACTTCGTCGTCGAGCACGTCGGGCTGCCGAGGTTGGAGGACTTCTGCTGGATCGGGACGCAGGAGCCCAACGTGTACGGCGGGCTCGCCGTGGCGATGCCGTTCATCCACGCGAAGCCCCGCTACTTCGCCCAGATTATCGGGGAGCTTCTGTACTGGATCGGCGAGGATCGCATCATGTTCGCCAGCGACTACGCCCTCTGGCAGCCGGGCTGGCTCGTCGAGAAGTTCGTGGACTTCAAGTACCCCGAAGACCCGCAGTTCGACGACTACGCCGAGATCACGCCGGACATCAAGCGCAAGATCCTCGGCCTGAACGCGGCGAAGCTCTACGACATCGAGGTCCCGGCCGAGATGCAGCTCGCCACCGCCGGCAGCGCCACGGGTCCTGTGGCAGCCGAGCCGGTCAACCCGGCCTGATGATCACCCGCGACGCGGTCCTGGGCGCCCTCTCGGGCGTCCGGGACCCGGAGCTCGACGAGCCCATAACCGACCTCGAGTTCGTCTCGGGGCTGGACATTGAGGACGGTTTCGTCTCCGTTCGCCTGCGTCTCCCGACGTACTTCTGCGCCCCGAACTTCTCGTACCTCATGGTCGCGGACGCAAAAGAGGCAGTCCTCTCGGTCCCGGGCGTCGAACGGGCGCGCGTGATCCTCGAGGACCACTATGCCTCCAGCGAGATCAACGCGGGCGTGAACGACGAGCGGGGCTTCGACCACGCCTTCGAGGGCGAGACGGAGGGGCCGGACCTCGAAGGCTTGAGGACGACCTTCCAGCGCAAGGCGTTTGTCAGCCGCCAGGAGCAGCTGTGCCGCACGCTCCTCGCCGACGGGAACACCCCGGCGGGGCTCGCCGATATGACCCTGAACGACGTCCCGCCCTCGACAGCGTTCGAGACGTATCTGGAGCGGCGGGCGGAGCTCGGGCTGGACGCCTCGGCGGAGGCGCCGCTCGTCGTCGACCCGGACGGCAACCGCGTGCCGAAAGACGCGGTCGTCCAGCACCTCAGGTTCGCGCGGCTGACACGGGTGAGCATCGAGGGGAACGCGGGGCTCTGCCGCGGGCTGCTCGCCACCCGCTACGGCGAATCTTCCGGCATCCTAAGCTAGACCAATCGAGAAAGGAGCCTGTTATGCAGGCAGCTAGACTACACAGGTACGACCCGAGCATACCCACGGACAGCCTCACGGTGGAGCAGGTAGAAGAGCCCAGGATCGAGGATCCGTTCGACGTAATCGTCAGGGTCGGGGCCGCCGGGCTCTGCCGGACGGACATCCACGTCGTCGAGGGACAGTGGGCGCCCATCCAGGACGCGGACGGGAGCCTTCTCCCCTACATCCTGGGACACGAGAACTCGGGCTGGGTCGAGGAGGTGGGCTCCGCGGTCTCGAACGTGGCGCCGGGCGACACCGTGATCTGCCACCCCCTCATGACGTGCGGCCTCTGCCACTACTGCCGCGCCGGGCGCGACATGCAGTGCGTCAACGGCCGTTTCCCGGGCATCTCCCAGGACGGCGGCTTCGCCCAGCTTCTGAAGACGAGCGCCCGCAGCGTCGTCAAGCTCGACCCGATCCTTCAGCCCAAGGACATCGCGGCGCTGGCCGACGCGGGCCTGACCGCCCACCACGCCGTCAGGAAGTCCGTACCGGAGCTGTACGCGGGCACGAACGCCGTCGTCATAGGCGCCGGCGGGCTCGGGCACATCGGCATCCAGTGCCTCAGGGCGATGACGCCCACGAACATAATCGTCGTGGACCCCAACGAGGAAGCCCTCGCGCTCGCGAAGGACTGGGGCGCGGACGAGACCGTACAGGTCCGTGAGGGCTACGCGGATCAGGTGCTCGAGATGACCAACGGCGGCGCGGAGGTAGTCTTCGACTACGTCGGCGAGCGCGGCGCGCAGGACGAAGCCTGGACGATGACCCGCCCGGGCGGCTTCCACTACGTTATCGGCTACGGGGGCAAGGTCGAGATCCCGACCATAGACATCATCTCCACGGAGCGGAGCGTCATCGGCAACCTGGTCGGCACCTACAACGACCTGGAGGAGCTGATGAACCTCACGGCCCGCGGCCTGGTCAAGCTCCACACGTCGACCTACCCGCTCGATGCCGTAAACGACGCTATCCAGGACCTCAACAACGGCAACCTCAGGGGCAGGGGCATCCTCGTCCCCGAGGGGGCCGAAGCCTAGAGAACCGGCACGGCCGCCGGAACTTACAGAAGAGGGGCCCGGGGACCATCCCCGGGCCCCTCTTCCTTCTCGGGCGATCCTTCTCACGGCCCACGGCAACTCGTCCTCCATCTCCCTGTAGCAGGCTGCTCGTAGGCGTAAGGTCCCGATCTTTGGCTCCATCCAGATTTTACGGCCGTCGTATCACTCCTCACGAACAACCGTCGTGCGCGCCCAGAGCATAGCCGAACCCGGAGTGCTTGCCCTAGTTCGCGTCCCTACACACGGCCCACGAGCGGCCTTTTTCCTGGGGCACCGCGGCCTTCCCACCAACAATACCTGCTCCCGGTTCCGAGCGGGCCGGGCCGATTCGAGACTGCCGCGAGCGGGCAAGATCCCAGCCCCGTCTAAACTCCCTTAGAGCGGCAGGTCGGAGACGGAGGGGAGCCCGGGGAGGCCCTTCGCGGCTCGGACGGCTCGTACCACGGCCTCCGAGAGTACGCGCGCCCCCCACGCCCCGACGACATCGGTCGTGGCTTCGACCTCGCCGACGGCGGCGGCGAAGACGAGATCCCCGTCGACGGTCGTGTGCACCGGGCTTATGGTTCGTGCGAGACCGTCGTGGGCCATCTCGGCCACCTTCTGAACCTGCGAGGTGTTCAGGATGGCATTGGTTGCGACTACGCCCAGGGTCGTGTTCTCGCCCCACCTCACCCGGGCAGCGGCCTCCGGCAGGAGACCCACCGTGTCCCCGAGCCCTCCTCCGTCGAGGCGCGGCCCCGCCAACGTCTCCCCCGTCCCCGGGTCCCGGACGTCGCCGAAGGCGTTGACCGCCACGAGAGCCGCGACGATGAGGCCATCGCCGCCGACAGGCCGCGCGGAGGCCGTGCCGAGCCCGCCCTTCATCGCCCGCTCCGTGCCGAGGATGTTCCCCACGCTTGCCCCCGTGCCCGCCCCAACGCTCCCCTCCTCGAAGGGACCGCTCACCGCCGACGCGGCCGCCTCGTAGCCCATGGCGGCATCCGGGCGAGCCTTCGAGGAGCCGACGGCGAGGTCGAAGAGGACGGCGGCCGCGACCAGCGGGATGCGGGCGACCCCGACATCGAGGCCAACGCCGCGCTCCTCCAGGTACCGGATCATGCCGTCCGCCGCCGAGAGGCCGAATGCGCTGCCGCCGGTTAGCAGGATCCCCTGCCTGTGGCGCACGATCCCGGTCTGCCCGAGCCCCGCCGTGCCGCGCGTCTCCGGCGACGAGCCGCGCACGTCGACCCCGACCACGGCCGGGCGGTCGAAGAGGACCGCCGTGCATCCCGTCATCCCGACCCCGTCGGTGGCGTGGCCGACGAGGACCCCCGGAACGTCGCACAGGTTGTTCAACACGGGCTTTTAGCGTGCCTCTGGAGAACTACCCGGGTCGTCCGGGGGGGTATCTTCGCGGCCGTCCGGGGCCGCGGCGCCGCCCTCCGGGGCCTCCGGCCGCGCCCAGTCCTCGGGATCGGCGGGAACTATGTTCGGGTTCTCGGGGACGAGGCGTCCGAGGGGGACGAGCTCGCGCTCGCCGCGCTTCGGCCCGAACTGGACGAGTACGGAGTCCTTGACCATCGAGTAGTCGACGACCCTGCCCTCCTTCCCCTCCAGCTTCACCACCGAGTTCTTGTAGGGCGCACGCTCCTTGAACTCCTTGTAGGCGTCGTGCTCGTAGCGCATGCAGCACTTCACCTCGCCGCAGCAGCCCATGATCTTGTCGTTCGGCGTCACGCCCTGCTGCTTGGCGAGCCTGACGTTGACCGGCCCCATGCTCCGGGCCCCGCTCCAGGTCGCGCAGCAGAGCGGCACCCCGCAATCGTCGCAGCCCCCGATGTCCGACGCGCGCTCGATGAACGTGAACCGCCTGAACAGCACCCTCGCCTCGTAGCGCCGCTCCAGCCCCCGCCGGATCGCGCCGAGGTTCGGCTTCCCGGTGCTCTCGTACTTCACCTCGATGTACGAACCGTCCAGCGAGACGTCGCACCCTATAAACGAGACGTCCTTGACCCGGTGGTCGCGGGCGAGCTTCTGGGCCTCGACGCGTACCTCGCGCCCCATCTCCCGGTTGGCCCCATCGGCCCTCTCGTCATCCTGCGTGACGATGCGCAGGATGTGGTACGGCGGGACGTACGGCTCGCGGCGCCTCGGCGTCAGCGCCACCCTGCCTACAAACTCGCCGTGCTCCGTCTCGACCACTACCTTGTAGCCGACCCGGAGGTCGAGGTCGCGTGCGTAGCAAAGCTTCGCAACCCCCGCGCCCGGGATGCGAACGTCCACCAGCCGGGGCAACTCCTCGGTGGTTACCCGAGTATCTTCCGCCGTGTCCGAGATAGCGCCACCTCCAGTATTGCCTCCGGGGGAACATTATACTGGAGCCCTTCCCCGGCTTCCTTCAAGATGCGCGCCGCGCCGCTCCAGTCCGCCCCCCGGTGCTCCTCGACGCGGGCCCGTATCTCCCCCGCCCTATCCGAGTTCGCCACAAGCTCCCCCGCCCCGGCCGCTGCGACCGCGACGTCCCGGTAGAGCAACGCCAGAAGCTCCAGGGCCTCGGCGACCGCCCCGTCCCGCGCCGCCCTCCCGAGCCTCTTGGCCGCGTCCTTCGCCCTCCGGTCCGCCCCTTCCTCGAAGCCCGCGAGGTATTCCCTCTCCCGCGCCGCCCCTACGCCTTCGGCCCGCGCCACCAGGGCCTCGACCGCCCGCGCACGCTCCTCGAAGTTCCCCGAGAACATGAACCCCGCCCCGAGCACCGCCTCCCTCAGCCCCCTGAGCTCCTCCTCCGCCGCGTACCGCAACGAGAGCCCGACGCTCCCCCGGCCCAGGGAGGCCGCGAGCCGTGCCTCGTCCTCGCCGAAGCCGCGCCCCATCAGGAACGAGAGAACCTCCTCGCGCGGTACGGGGTTGAAGCGGACGGACTGCGCGCGCGACACGACCGTCGGCAGGACGCTCTCCAGCGAGACCGCGACCAGCAGGAAGACCGCCTCCCCCTCCGGCTCCTCCAGGGTCTTCAGCAGGGCGTTCGCGGCCTGCACGTTCAAGGTGTTCGCCCGAAGGACGAAGACGCGCCGCACCCCCTCGAACGGCCTGCTGGTCGCGAGGCGCACCACCTCCCGGACCTGCCCGATGGTCGTGAAGCGCCCCTCCGGCTCGACGGACGTCAGGTCCGGGTGAAGCCCCCTCAGAGCGCGGTCCTCCGCCGCCGCATCCCCGCCAGCTACCAGTGCCGCCCCGAACCGCCGCGCCGCCGTCTCCTTGCCTACCCCGGGCGGACCGTGAAAAAGATAGGCGTGCGCCGCGTCACCGGCCTCCAGGGCACGGCTCAGGATACGAAACACCGGTTCGTTGCCCACCATGCCGTCGAACGCTCTCAAGAGCGCCGCCGCAGATCCAGGATCTCCGAGCACACGGCCTCCGCAAGCTTCCCGGGCGGGAGCGAGGCGTCGAGCACCCTGACACGGTCGGGCTCTGCGGCCGAGATCTCCTCGAACCCGGCCTCCACCCGCCTCATGAACTCGTCCCCGACACGCTCTATGCGGTCCAGCCAGGCACCTGATGTCCGGGCACGGCGGGCTCGTTCCTCCGGGGAGAGGCGCAGGTAGAACGTCCGGTCCGGCACGACGTCCCCGACCGCCCACGAGTTGAGCTCACGCACCCCCCGTGCCCCGAGGCCGCGGCCGTAACCCTGGTAGGCGAGGCTGGAATCCAGGAAACGCTCGCAGAGCACGGTCTCGCCCCCCCGGAGGCGCGGCAGTATCTCCCGCCCCACAAGCTCCGCGCGGGCGGATGCGTACAGGTAAGCCTCGGTCCACGGGCTCATCTCCAGGTAGGGGTCGAGGAGCAGGGCGCGCACGCGTTCGGCTACGTCCGTGCCGCCGGGCTCGCGGGTGAAGTAGACGGGAGGTTCGAGCCCCGCAAGCTCACCCTTCAGCAGAGAAACCAGGGTGGTCTTGCCCGAGAAGTCCAGGCCCTCGATGGTGACGAAGGGGCCACGCGCGGCTCGCCCGGCCAAGAGCCTTAAGCTGCGGCCCTCTTCAAGGCGTGGCGCTCGGCGGCGGCCACGTGTGCCCTGAAGAGGTTGCGATGCTCGGGGCCGACGTCGCCCTCGCGCATCGCCTCGGCATGCCACTGCACGGCCACGATCCAGCGCTCCGAGAGGTCGCGGTGCTCGATTGCCTCCACGATCCCGTCAACCGAACGTCCGACGGCCCTGAAGGGCTCGGCGAGGTCTTTTATGGCCTGGTGGTGGTAGGAGTTCACCCGGGTACGAGGGACGTCCATTATGCGCCGCATCGCGCTCCCCTCGTCCATCTCGACCTCGTGCGTCCACTCCCACTTCGGGGAGAGCTGGCGGTGAGCGATCAGGGCGGGGTTGACCTGCGACGGGAGGTCCTGGTACAGCGTCCCCCCGAACGCGACGTTCAGGACCTGTAGCCCCCGGCAGATCCCGAAGACCGGCAGCCCCCGGTTGAGCGCGTGCTCCAGCAACACCATCTCGAACTCGTCGCGCTGCGGAAGGGTTGTGTCGAGCTCGGGGATGGCGGCCTCCCCGTAGAACCTGGGGTCCAGGTCGCTCCCCCCGCTCAAGAGCAGCCCGTCTATCCCAAGCACCATCTCCTCGGCGTACTCAGCGAACGGCGGCAGCACCATCGGTACGCCGCCAGCCTCGGCGACCCCCGACACGTAATCCAGGTCCGCGCGCACGTAGGTGCCTAGAGGGCGCGTGTCGCGCTGCTCCAGGTCTTGCTTGAGGGTTGCGGTTACTCCGATAACAGGGGCCAAGTCAGATCATTCCTTACGCTTTTCAAGATGTGTCGGCTACAGCGCGCCAGCATAGCAAACGACGGCGACGAGAGTCCACAGTAGGACGTGCCCCCCCGCACGCACCACCAGGGACGGAGGACGGGCGGGGGCCTGGGCTACCCGGGCGAGGTCGAACCTCGCACCTACGTGGTGGACTTCACGGGCTCCTTCGCGTCGGCCTCCGCGGCCTCCGTAGCCGCGGCCTTCTGGGCCGTGGTCTTTCTGGTGGTCGCCTTGGCCTTCGTCGTGGCCGGCTTCTTTCTCGTAGTCTTCGCGCGCGTCTTCTTTGATGCGCCGTTACCCCCCTCGGCT
This sequence comes from uncultured Rubrobacteraceae bacterium, assembly GCA_902806105.1. Next base: position 12,068 of record CADCVI010000207.1, on the reverse strand, counting down.
TCGCCGGACCCGGCGGCCGCGCCGGAAGCTACCCCGGCGGCCTCCTTCTCCCTCTCCTTGGCGGCCCTTGCCTCCGCGATGGCCTCGCGCCGCTCCTGCTGCTTGGGGCAGGACATGTCGATGCAGGTGAGCCAGGGCCTCCGGCCGAAGCTGACCACCTTTATCTCCGGCGACCCGCAGGCGTCACAGAGCGTGCCGAGCGGGATGATCTCACCGCGCGGCGGCAGCGAGTAGGTCTGATCGCAATCCGGGTACCCCTCGCACCCGGCGAACCGCTTGCCGCTCTTCTTGGCCTTGCGCACGGTAAGGTTCTTCCCGCACTTCTTGCACGGTCCCAGCACCGAGTCCTCCCGGATGCCGTCCCACACTATGTCCGCGAACTCGGTCTCCGAGCTCTGGAGGTGCTCGTAGACCTTCCTGAGGACGTCGCGCGACTCGTCCACGACGGCATCCTTGGAGGTCTTGCCCTCCGAGATCTCGTCCATGCTCCGCTCTAGCTCCGCGGTCATCTCGTGCGTGGCGATCTCGGACGCGAAGTCCTTGAGCGCCCGTGCGACCGCCATCCCGGTCTCCGTCGGCACGAGAGGGTCGTCGTGAACGTAACCCCGGTCGTAGAGGTTCTGGATAATGGAAGGCCGCGTAGCCTTCGTCCCGAGCCCGAGGTCCTCCATGACGCGAAGGAGCCGCCCCTGGCCGTAGCGGCTCGGCGGCTGCGTCTCCTTCGCGAGAAACTCCTTGTTCTCGACCCGGACCTCCTGGCCCTCCTCTAGCTTCGGCATCTCCTCGTCGGCGCGGCGGCCGTAGTGGTAGACGCCGAGCCAGCCCTCGTGCGTCACGACCGTGCCGCCGGAGACCAGGGGCTCGCCGCCACTCTCGAGGCGAACCGTCGTACGAAGCGTCTTCGCGGGCTCCGAGAGGGTAGCGAGGAAGCGCCGGACGACAAGCTGGTAGATCTTCCACTGATCGTCCCTAAGGGCGTTCTTGGAGACGTGCCCGGTCGGGTAGATCGGGGGGTGATCCGTCGTCTCCTTCTTGCCTCGCGTCGGCGTGAGCTTCTCCTGAGCCAGAAGCTTCTCGACGTACTCTCCGACGCCCTCGACGCGCCTGAGCTGCCCGAGCGTCTCGCGCATGTCCAGGCTCACCGGGTAAACGGTGTTGTCCGTACGCGGATACGAGATGTATCCGTCCGTATACAGGTCCTCGGCGAGACGCGCGGCCCGGCTCGGGCTGATCCCGATGTTCGCCGCCGCCGTGAGGAAGCCTGTCGTGTTGAAGGGCGTCGGGGCGGGACGGGTCGCGGACTTCTCCTTGACCTCGATCACCTTCGCGACGTCAGTGATGTTCTCGAACGCGGTCCTCGCTACGGCCTCGTCCTTGAAACGGCTTACCGCGTGGTGCGCATCGAAGGACTCGCCGTTTCGGAGGCTCGTCTCTATCTCCCAGTACGGCTCGGGGTTGAAGGCGCGGCGCTCACGCTCGCGCTCGGAGATCAGGACGAGGGTCGGGCTCTGCACGCGCCCGACGGAGAGAAAGGCGCTCCCGTAGCGCTTGGTGGCGCGGGAGACCCACCGGGTCAGGGTCGCGCCCCAGATCAGGTCTATATCCTGCCGCGCCTCGCCGGCCGCGGCGAGCTCGCGGCTGACCTCGACGAGCTCGTCGAAGGCGCGCGTGACCTCGCCCTTCGTGAGGGCGCTGAAACGGGCCCGCTCGACGTGGTCCATGAGGGCCGGGTTCGCCTCGAAGGTCAGGCTCAGGGCCTCGACCCCGATCAGCTCGCCCTCCCGGTCGAAGTCCGTGGCGACGACGACGCTGTCTGCCTTCTTGGAGAGGGCGCGCACGGCCTCCGCCACCCCCTTCTCGGAGACGGACTTCAGGATCTCGGCGTCGATGAGGCTCGACGGCTCGACCTTCTGCCAGTTCGAGTACTCCTCGGGGTACTCGGGGTTGAGGACGTGCCCCTTGAGACCGACCGACATGCACTCCTCACCCTTCCAGGAGAAGGCGTGGTGAGGAACGCTCCGGTGCTTTCCATCTTTGACTGGTCCGTCGGCAAGAAATTGCGCAATCTTCTTCGCCGCGTTCGCTTTTTCGGAAATGATAAGTCGCATACTTTAAATTTTATAACACAAGGTAGAGAACAGAATGAGGGCTACAAGCCCTGGCGACGAACGTTTCGCCTCATACTACGGCTCGCGGTCGGTCTTTCAACCCGACGCGGTCTTCGCCCCATCCTCGGGTGTTCCGCCTTCTGCTTCGTGGGCCGCCTCGTCCGCCGCGTCCGCCACCGGCTCCCCCACGACGCGCCGAACGATGAGGAGTCCGACGATGCCGACAAAGGTAGCGAACCACAGGGTCGCCAGGCGGATCAGGAGCGTCAGCGCCCCCGCGAGCCCGCCCGAGAGCCCCGCGTAGAACCTGAAACCACCGGCGAGCCCGGCCTCAGCCACCCCGATACCGCCCGGCACCATGCTCAGAGCGCCCCCGAGAGAGCTCACGGCGAAGATGAACACGACCACGAGGAAAGGCGTGTCGACCCCGATCCCGAGCACGCACAGGTACACCGCCAAAATCTCCAGCCCCCAGGCGAGAAAGGAGATGACCGTCGCGACCAGCAGCGCTCGCACCCCCAGCAGCTCGTTGGAAGCCCCATGAAACTCGCTCAGGTGCGGCGCCAGCTTGTTCAGGAGCGGAATCTTGCGGAGAACCCTCTCGGCGAGGAGCGAGAGCTTCTTGGACCGAAAAACGACGACGGCGCCGACGACGGCGGCGAGAAAGGCGAGCAGGACCTGCGGCCCGATGTCGAGGGTCAGGGCACCGAGGAGCCCCCAGGAGACCATGCCCGTCCCGTCCGTCACCCGCTCGGCGACGACCGCGGGGGCCGTTCGGGCCACGGGTGCCCCGGCCGCCCGCCGGATAAAGACGCTCTTGAGGACCTCGCCGAGCTTGCCCGGGGAGACGGTCATGCTGAGCCCCGCCGCGAAGATGGCGGCGTTCTGGCCGAGCGGCAACCGTATCCCGAGCAGCCTGAGGTAGTAGGCCCACCGGACGAAGCGCCCGACGTAGGAGATAGCCACGAGGCCCAGGATGACCGGCGCCAGGGCCCAGTCGAAGCGGCGGAAGGCCGCCGCGAGCTCCCCGAGGTCGCTGAAGATGGCGATCGCCAGGTACACGGCGACGCTCAAAACGAGGGCGAGCACGAGGTTGCGTTTGAGGCTCTGCAAGAGAGGCGCTAGAAGAAGTAGATGACGGACATGACCACGGCCAGGAAGAGCACGAGCGTGATCTGCAGCGGCCTGTCCTGCAAGAGCAGCGTGTCCGGGTTGCCGCCGCCGTTGCGGTGTACGAGGAGCATGTACCGGAACACCCCGTAAACCACGAACGGGATGCTGGCCATCATCAGCCTCTCCTCATGGGCGAAGAACGTGTACATCGCGTAGGCGATGATCGTCGCCGCGACCATGATGTTCATCATCTGATCCAGCATCTCTATGGAGTAATCCTTCAGGTTCTTCCGGTGGACCACCGCATCCTCCCCGAGGGCGGCAAGCTCGTGGCGCCGCTTGGAGAAGCCAAGAAAGAGCGTCAACAGCCCGGTGCAGACTATAAGCCAGGGCGAGATCGCCTCCCCCACCGCAGCTACCCCCGCGAGCGCCCGCAGCACGAAGCCGGCCGAGATGCTCATGACGTCCAGGATCGCCACGTGCTTCAAGATGGGCGAGTACAGCGCCTGCAGCAGGAGATAAGCGATCCCCGCGAGCCCCACACCGGGGGCGATGTAGAACGCCAGGCTCAGGCCCGCGGCGGCCAGAAGGACCGCATAGGTGGCGGCCAGACGCACCGGCACCTCGCCGCTCGCCACCGGCCTCTTGCTCTTCTCCGGATGACCACGATCCTCTTCGACGTCCAGGACGTCGTTCGCCGCGTAAACGGACCCCGAGAGAGCGCAGAAGGCAACGAAGGCAAGAAGTGCCGGTATGAGGCTCGAAACCTCGAACGCCTCACCAGCGAAAACGACCCCGGCGAGGACAAAACCATTCTTCGTCCACTGCTTCGGCCGGACAAGCCGAACCAGTGCCCCCGGATTCACTAAACTGCTCCCTGCTTCCACGAGACGGGGTTGTACCACAAAATACACGAAAATGCTGCCCTCAAGATCCCGCCAAGAGCTGCGATCTCGTCACAACCTTTACTCCGCGATCCCTGAGTCTCCCAGGCCACGGTTACGAAGGATCCGATTGAACTCCCTGCTACCTTGCTTGGTGGTTCACTTCTTTCCGGCTAGCTCTCTGTGGGATCTCCCGGGACATACCCGGCGCAAACCATCTGGCGCCATCTCGTTGACGAACAGCGCTTCCGGCGGAGCTTACTCCGGATTCGCGGTGCTTAAAGGTCGCGCTCTGGCGCAGGCCCGTCGTCCCGGCGGGCACTGGGAAGATCGTCCGGGTCTTCCTCGGGAGCGGGAGCGTCGTCCTCGCCGGGGAGATGGTCGGAGAGCGGGGAGTGCTCCATCGCTTCCTCGTGCTCGACCATAGGGTTGACGAAGCGAGCGATGATGATGCTCAGCTCGTACATGACGGCGAGCGGCACCGCCATCAGGACCATGCTAAACGGGTCCGGGCTCGGGGTGAGGGCCGCTGCTAGGACAGCGTTGACGATAAGGGCGTGCTTGCGGAATCGCCTGAGGACCGGGGCCGTGATGAGCCCGAGCTTCGCCCCTACATAGGTGGCCGCCGGGAGCTCGAAGACGATCCCGGAAGCGAGCAGGGTGCGCGTCAGGAACGGCAGATAGGTGTCCGCGGTAGGCAGCGACTCGAACCTGTCGCTCTCGTACTCCAACAGGAACGTGAGGCCCACCGGAAGTATCGCGTAGTACCCGAACGCCACCCCCGCGAGAAAGAGCAGGGACGACAGCGTGACGATAACGTAAGTAAAAGCCCGCCCGACCTCGCCCACCGCCGGGGCGACGAACATCCAGGCGTGATAGATGACCACGGGGACCGTGACCAGGAAAGCAGAGAACAGGGAGAGCTTCACGTCCGTCATAAGGCCCTGCGCCGGGCCCATGAACGTCAGCTTGTCGAGGTTAGCGGGCTCCAGCAGCCACTCGAAAATCTGGCGGCGAAAGATCCAGGTGCCGATGCACGCCAGGACGAACGCTATGGCTACCCGGAAGAGCCTGGAGCGGAACTCTTCGAGGTGCTCGATCAGCGTCATCCGCGCTTCGTCGCGCGGGCTCAACGGTGTGCGGAGGCGCCCTGCCATCAGTAAGCCTGGGGGCGGGCTCTAGCGCTGCTGCTGTTCGGTGCGCTTCGCGGCACGCTCGGCGGCGAGATCCGCGCCGTCCTCGCGAGAGTCGTGCGGGCTGGGCTCGTCGTCGCCACCACCGACGATGGCCTCGTTCTTGTCGGTGCTCCGTACCTCGTCCTTCTCTGCGGCGCCGGAGGTGCCCCGCTTGAACTCACGAACGCCGGTGCCGAGGCCCTTTGCAAGCTCGGGGATCTTTTTCGCCCCGAAGAGCAGCAAGACTATCGTCAGGATAATGATCAGTTCCGTCGGCCCCACAGAGCCTAGAACCGGTATCAAGGCCGGATTCACGGGTTCCTCCTAGTCTTCATCGTCCGCATCAACACCATTATACGCCCCCCGTCGAGGAGTGGATCATCGACCTTCGGTATTTTCCGCTCCCGCTCCGGCCCCGCCGGTCGTATCTTCGCCCTTGAGCAGCGTGCTTATGCGCTCCTTTACGGCGTCTGCCTGCTCGCCCTCGGGCTCTATCTCGAGGTACTCGTTCCAGTATTGGATCGCCTTCGCCTTGTCGCCGGCCTGCTCGTAGGCGAGCCCCGCGCCGAGAAACGCCTGGGCATCCCTGCGCTCGCTCTCCTCGTTCTCGGTCGCGGCGACGTAGGCATCGCCAGCTTTTGCGTACGCCGCCTGGCGCTCCTTCTCGTCGGTGAGCGCCTGCGCCCGCTGGTCGTACGCCCCGGCGAGGACGAGCGGGATGGCCGGGTCTTCAGGGACTGCCTTGCGGCCGTCTTCGAGCACCTTGATCGCCTCGCTCGTCTGGCCGTTCTGGAGGTAGAGGCCGGCGAGGCGCCTTATGATCCTCGGGTCCTCGGGGTTCTCTTCGAGCTCGGCCCTGGAGCGCTCGATCTGCTCCTCGGACCCGGTCGTCTGAGTGGCCTGCTGATCCTGGGGGCTTCGGAACAGATCCAGGGGGTTGTAGCTGACGTTGGAGCCTATGCCGAACAGGACGAACGAGAGGACAAAGAGGACGGCGAGCAGTATGGCGCCGATCCTGGCCCAGAGGCCGAGCTTGTCCCGATTCATCATCATGGCGAACTAATCTCCCGCGAATTCTTACGAACTCGTCTGATTGTATACGAACTCCCCGGAGACCATGGTCGCAGCCACCCCGCCGCCCGCCGCTGCCTCGACCACCGCCATCCCGGGGTCGTCCCCGGTCGGGGCTACCCCAACCACCGCCAGGTCCGCGTACTTCCCCGCCTCGATGCTCCCGGTCTCGCCGTCTATCCCGAGCGCCTGGGCGCCGCCGAGGGTGGCGAGCTCCAGCCCCAGATCTCCGCTCATACCGTGCAGGCGAACGGCGAAGAGCGTCTCCTCGAAGAGGTTCATGCTCGGGCTGCTCCAGAGCCCGTCCGTCCCCATCCCGACCCGGATGCCCCTTTCCAGCATCTCAGGCACCGGTGAGACCTCGCAGTCGAGGTACTCGTTCGAGCGCGGGCAGTGGGCCGCCGCCGTGTTCGTGGCCCTCAGGATGTCCAGGTCGTCCTGCGACACGGCAGTCGCCAGGTGCGCGGCGATGACGTTCGGCCCGAGGACGCCCAACTCCTCGAAGTATCGGACGGGCGAGACGCCCCGGCCGCCCCAGTTGTTGTTCCCGAAGATCTCGACCAGACCGCCCTTGCCTTTGAGGACGAACTCGACCTCCTCGGGGCTCTCGGAGAGGTGAATGGCGAGCCGCCCACCCTCCTTGCGAGACCTGGCGGCGGCGAGCCCGGCCGACTCGGGGTCCACGGTATACGGGGAATGAACGCTCACCCCGACTTCCACCCGGTCCGGTAGCCCCTCGCGCATCTCCTGGACGCTCCTAAAGATGGCCTCGACCCTCTCCTGGGGCCCGGTCCCCGGGTAGTCGCCGGGGAAGAACTCCGCGTGGACGGTGCCGGCCATGCCGCTCGCGGCGAGCTGTGGGAGGCACTCGCCGTAGGGTGAGGACTCGGCCATGTACGTCGTGCCCGACTCCACGGCCTCGCGGGCCGAGTCGCGGGCCGCCTCGGGGGTCCAGGACTCCTTCTCCGGCAGCTTGGAGATGAGCTCCTTCAGCCAGACGGAGAAGGGGGCGGCGGCCGGTTTGTCCTTCCTGCGGAACCCGAGGTGTCCGTGGGCGTTGACCGCACCGGGGACGATCGTGTGCCCGGAGAAGCGGCGAACCTCGACCTCCGGCGCCACGCGCACGAGGTCGGAGAGGGGACCGACGCCGGCGATGCGCCCGTCGCGGACGAGAACGGCGCCGTCCCGGATCGGGGAGGCGGCGACGCGGATGACCAGATCCGCCGCTACTATGGTCTCCTGTGGCATGCGAGCTCTCCTCTGTTTGGCGCCGGAACGATACCCCGATGGCGGGGCAGGACCTCCGATCCTACAAGAAACACCGCGCTGTATCTCGCGTTGACCCGCGGGCGTCGACAGCGCCTTTTACGCGCTGGCCTTGCCGTAGAAACCATCCGCCGAGAGCCCACCCTCTGACAGGTACCTCTTCAAGCCCTCGCCTTCCCTGAGGCCGACCCTGTAGCCGATTGCGGAGGAGAAATACGCCCTCAGGTCCTCGTCCGTTGCGGGGATCCCGCGGCGGCGTGCCTCCGCCACGACCTCGTCGGTGTGACCTTCGGCCCAGACGACGGCGACGGCGACCCGATCGGCCCAGAAGCCGTACTTCGCGGGGTCCTTGCGCGACGCCCACACCGCGTAGACCATCGGCAGGCCCGCATACTCCCTCCACGCCTCCCCGAGGTCGATCGTCTCCACGCCGCCGAGGCGGCGGGCCTCGAAGGCCGCGTCCCCCGTGAGGAGCGCCGCGTCGTGCTCCGCGAGCACCCACGCGGGCGCCGCCGAGACGACCTCGTAGCGGGGCGTGGCCCGGTAGACGCGCTCCAGCAGTATCCTCGCGAGCACCTGTCCCGTCCCCGTATCGCCCGTCAGGGCGACGCTGCGCGCCTCACGAAGCGTACGCCCCTCGCGCACCGCGAGCAGCGTGTTCATCGCCGGTCCGTCGGAGGCTATGCCGTAGCCGGGGACCCGCCAGAGCGCCTCGCGGTTCCGCGCCCACCCCGCCGAGGAGACGAGCCCGAGCTCGACCTCACCCGATAGTAGCGCGGCATCCGCCTCGTCGTAGGTACCACCGACGAGCTCTACCCCGTCGAGGCCACCGGTGGCTTCGAGTCCCAGCCGGAGAGGCAGGCAGCTCAAGGAATCAGCGAAAGCAACACGCAAGGGGGACACCTAGAAGAAGCGGATGACGGCCGAGTTGCCCCCACAGAGGGTGCGCTGCATGTCGTCGTCTACCGGGAGGTTCACGACGGCGGGCCGCGACGTCTCTGCCTCAGGCATCTCTGCCCACGACCTCGCTGGCTATCGCCTCCAGGATCGTCCGCTCCGCACCGTCCGGCAGGAGCGAGAGGCCTTCTATGGCCGCCTCGACCTCGCCGAGGGCCCAGGCCTCCGTCTTGCTGATCGCATCCGTGGCGAGCACCGCCTCAATACCGGCCTCCAACGCCTCCGGCGAGGGGTCCGGCGTCTCGAGGACGCGCCTTATAGCCGCCGCGTCACCCTCCTTCATGGCGAAGATAACCGGCAGCGTAACGGTCCCCTCGACCAGGTCCGTCCCTATGCCCTTGCCCATGAGCCCCGGCTTCCCGACCAGGTCCATCACGTCGTCGGACATCTGGAACGCGAGCCCCAGGGCTTGCCCGTAGGTCGCCAGGGCGTCCACCTGCCTCAGGGAGAGGCCGCCGAGCGAGCCGCCCGCCACGCAAGCCGCCCTGAACAGCCCGGCGGTCTTCATCCGAATGTGCTCCAGATAGGCCTCGACCTCTACCGGCCCGCGCGCGGAGCGATACTGCTCCAACTCGCCCTCCGCGAGGCCCATCGATGCCTCCGCGAACGCGCGCACGAGCCTCGGGTCCCCGATCTCGGCGAGACCGTGAAAAGCCTCGGCAAAGAGGTAGTCGCCGGTCGCGATGGCAACCTCACGCCCATAGGTCGCGGCCGTCGTCGGCTTGCCACGCCGCGTCGCCGCCTTGTCCACCACGTCGTCGTGGATGAGCGTCGCCGTGTGTAGCGCCTCGATGGCCGCTGACGCCGTGAGCAGGGCTTCTCCCTCCGGGCGCCCCATGCGGGCCGAAAGAACCATCAGGATGGGTCTGAGGCGCTTGCCGCCGGCCGTCAGAGCCTCCAGAGCGGGCGCGACGAGGCCCGAGGGGGCCCTGCTCGCGATCTCCACGAGGCGCTCCTCTACCGCGGAGACGTCCCTGGACGATTCGTCGGGGAGCGCCTCACGCAACTGGCGGGCACTCTCAGCCAGGTTTTGTCCCGGAGTGGAGGGTGACGATGCCGCCAGCGTTGGGCTGCCATGTAACGTTTTGTAATCCATTGCGCCTCATTATCTCAGCTAACTCGTCCGGTGCCACGAATGCTTTCACCGATTCGGGTAAATATGAGTACGCCCAGGCATCCCCCGATATCTTCGCGCCGAGCCACGGTACCACCCTATCGAACCACAAGCCGTAGAAGGTAGCAGATAACCGGCTCGTGGGCCGCGCTATCTCCAGGCAGACCACCCGCCCCCCGGGACGCACCGCCCGGGTCATCTCGCGAAAGAGCGCGTCGAGGTTCGGAATGTTGCGCGCGCCGTAGGCTATGGTGGCCGCGTCGAACGCGCCGCTCTCCACCCCGGCGAGGTCCGTCGCGTCCCCGAGCCGGTACTCCACGTTCGGGAGCGGGCGCTTCCTCGCGGCCCCGAGCATCTGCGACGAGAAGTCCATCCCGAGCACGTAGCCGCCCGGCCCTACCCTCTTCGCAAGGTCGCGGGTCAGGGCGCCAGCGCCGCAGGCAAGATCGATGGCCCTGTCGCCGGGCCGGAGGCGCGTGGCCCGAACGGCGCCCCTGTTCCAGATCCGGTTCAGCCCGGCCGTCATGATCGTATTCAGGAGCTCGTAGCGGCCGGCGATCCTGTCGAACATCTCCCGAACGAGCCTGGCCCGCTCCTCGCCGCTGGAAAGGCTCCCCTCCGGCAGGTTTCCCCTCGCGGCCGGCCCCTTACCCACGAAATCCCCTACCCGCCACGCATCCCTTGTCCCCGGCGACTCCCTCACAGCTTCTCCCGAAGCGTCTCCCCAGGTCACTCGGTCTCATGCGCGACCTCCTCGACGGCCGACCGGATCCGCTCCATCGAGCGGGCATCATCCTCGCCGGAGATGATGCCGAGAAGCTGGGCAAGGTGCGGGATCCAGAGCTCCAGGGTAACGGCGCCGCCCCGGGAGATCTCACCGGCCCCATCCCTGATCATGCGGCTCGCAACCTCCACGAAGCTCGGCTCGTCGAGCCGCGCGATGGTGTCGACGGCCCAGGCATAGGAGACGTCCCCGACGAGGATGGCGTCGTCGGAGGCCCTCGCCCCCTGGTAGTGCGACCCGAAACCCTGTTGAAGGTGACCGAGGGCCTCGGCGACCACCTCGCCCCGCCTGTCCTCCTCTCCCCCCGGCAGGGTCGCGGAGGCGCGAAGGAAGATCTCCCTGAGGGAGGCCTCCGGCGTCCGGCGCGCGGTCCCCAAGGACCCTAGCCCCGTCCCGACGGCACGAACCACTCGCGCGCCGCCTCAAAGGTCCTGTCGAGATCCTCGTCCGAGTGAACGTGGGAGATGAACCCGGCCTCGTACTGGCTCGGGGCGAGGTAGATCCCACGCCGGAGCATGTGCCAGAAAAAGTCCTTGAAAGCCTTCGTGTCCGACCGGGCGGCGGTGTCGAAGTCCGTTACGGGACCATCGGTGAAGAAGATGCTGACCATCGAACCGACCTGGTTGATGGTGAACGGCCTCTCGCCTGCGGAGGCGGCCTCCCCCATCCCTTCCCTCCACCGGGTGCCGAGCCGCTCCAGCTCCTCGTAGAAACCTTCTTCTCCCGCGGCGCCAAGGGTCGCGAGACCGGCGGCCATCGCCAGCGGGTTCCCCGAGAGGGTTCCGGCCTGGTAGATGGGGCCGGACGGGGCGACCATCTCCATGATCTCACGCTTGCCGCCGAACGCTCCCACCGGGAGACCGCCGCCGATGATCTTGCCGAGGCAGGTCATGTCCGGCGTGACGCCGAAACGCTCCTGCGCCCCGCCCCTCGCCAGCCTGAAACCGGTCATGACCTCGTCGAAGATCAACACGGCTCCGTACTCTTCGGTGACCTCGCGGAGCCCCTCGAGGTATCCCTCGACCGGCGGCACGCATCCCATGTTCCCACCGACGGGCTCCAGGATGACGGCGGCGAACTCCTCGCCCTCCCGCTCGAAGAGCTCGCGGACCGCTCCGAGATCGTTGTACGGCAGGACGGCGGTATCTTTGGCCGCGCCCTTCGTGACGCCGGGGCTGTCCGGGAGGCCTAAGGTGGCTACGCCGGAGCCCGCGGAGACGAGCAGGGCATCGCCGTGGCCGTGGTAGTTTCCGTCGAACTTGAGGATCCTCTCCCGGCCCGTGAACCCTCGGGCCACGCGAATGGCGCTCATCGTCGCCTCGGTGCCGGAGTTGGTCATCCGGACCATCTCCATCGAGGGAAAAACCCCACAAACGAGCTCGGCCATCTCGACCTCCAGCTCGGTGGGCGCGCCGAACGTGGTCCCGCCCCTGATCGTCGCCTCCAGCGCCCTCACCACGTCCGGGTGGACGTGGCCGAGGACGAGCGGCCCGTAGCTCATCACGTAGTCGATGTAGGAGTTCCCGTCCGCGTCGAAGATGCGAGAGCCCTCGCCGCGCTGCATAAAGATAGGGTCGCCACCGACCGAGCGGAACG
>CADCVI010000206.1:4809-5189 GCA_902806105.1 uncultured Rubrobacteraceae bacterium | reverse complement strand
CTTGGTGCAGCTTCTCGTTCTGCTGCAAACCCGCCGTGAGGTCGGTCGCCACGTAGCCGGGCGCCACCGTGTTGACGCGGATGCCGTACCGGGCCCAGTCGACCGCCATCGTCCGGGCCATCCCCGCCATTCCCGACTTCGACGCCGTGTACGCGGCCAGGCGCGGGTCCCCCACGATGCTGTCCACCGATCCTATAAAGACGATCGAACCGGTTCTATCCCCGTCGATGAGCCGCCGGGCGAAGGCCTGAGCCGCGACGAAGCCCCCGGTCAGGTTGGTGGTGATGATGGCGTCCCAGGTCTCGTCGTCTATCTTCTCGGCCGAGGTGAACGACGGGCTGATACCGGCGTTGTACACCAGGGCGTCCAGCCTGCCCCGC
>CADCVI010000206.1:0-4799 GCA_902806105.1 uncultured Rubrobacteraceae bacterium | reverse complement strand
TATCCGGCCCCGGTCCGCGACGTCCAGGGCGTGCCCGCTGACGGGTTGCCCGTACGCCTCGGATATCTCGTTGGCGACCCCCGAGGCCTGCTCCGCGCCCCGGCCGGTCACGCCGACCTCCGCCCCGTGCTCCGCCAGGCGCTCCGCTATCGCCCGCCCTATGCCCCGGGTGCCGCCCACTACCAGCACGGCCTTGCCCCGTACGTCGCCTACAGCCATCGTCCCCTCCCCCGGCTACCCTATGCGCCTGTCGTGACCCGCCCACTCCTTCTCGCGCAGCACGAACTTCTGGACCTTGCCGGTGGAGGTCTTCGGCAGGTCCATGAACTCCACGGCCGCCGGGCACTTGAAGCGCGCCAGGCGCTCGCGGCAGAACGAGATGATCTCCTCCTCCGTAACGCTCTCCCCGGGCTTGACCTCCACGAAAGCCTTGGGCCGTTCGCCCCACTTCTCGTCGGGCATGGCGATAACGGCGGCCTCGAGCACGGCGGGGTGGTGAGAGACGGCCTGCTCCACCTCGATGGTGGAGATGTTCTCGCCGCCGGAGATGATGATGTCCTTCTTGCGGTCGCGCAGCTCCACGTACCCATCCGGATGCCAGGCGGCGATGTCGCCCGAATGGTACCAGCCGCCCTTGAAGGTCTCGGCGGTCACCTCGGGCTGCTTGAAGTACCCCTTCATCACGGTGTTGCCGCGCGTTACGAGCTCCCCGAGGGTCTCGGCGTCGCGCGGGACGTCGTTCATCTCCGCATCCACCACGCGCGCGAGGTCGGCCGTCGGGTGCGCCTGGCCCTGGCGGGCGAGTTTCTTGGCCTTCTCCTCGATGGAGAGATCGTCCCACTCGTCGTGCCAGCTGCACACCGTGCTCGGTCCGTAAGATTCCGTCGCTCCGTAGAGGTGGATCGGCCTTACGTTAAGGTCCTCGAACTGCGAGAGGAGTTTCGGGGACGGCGGCGCCCCCCCGATCGCGGTGGCGACCTCCCAGTCGAGGCGGTGCGCCTTCTCGTGGTTGACGAGCCCGATCTGGACGGTCGGCGCGGCGCAGTAGTGGGTGACCCTTTCGGACACGATGAGGTCCCAGATCGCGGCCGGGTCCACCTTGCGCAGACAAACGTGCGTGCCCGAGACCGCCGTGACGCCCCAGGTAAAGCACCAGCCGTCGCAATGGAACATCGGGAGGATCCAGAGGTACACCGACCGCGCGGTCATCTCCGTCGCCAGCGCGACCCCCAGGGCGTTCATGTAGGCGCCCCGGTAGCTGTACATCGCCCCCTTGGACCTGCCCGTCGTCCCGGACGTGTAGTTTATGCAGATGGTTTCTTCCTCGTCCTCCAGCACGCCGGGCACGGTCTCGGGCGAACCCGCGGCCAGATAATCCTCGTACGGGTCGCCGGGCTCGCCCGTGTCGTCTATGCGCACGATCTCCACGTTCGAGGTATCCAGCGGCTCCACGAGCCCCGCGAGCTCCCTGTCGACGAAGAGCATCTTCGCCTCGGAGTGCTCGAGGATGTAGCCGACCTCCTCGGAGTTCAGCCGCGTGTTTATGGGCACCAGCACGCAGCCCGCCGCCGGCACCGCGTAGTGAGCCTCAAGGAGCGGCGGGATGTTCGGCGCGAGAAACGCGACCCGGTCCTCCTTCTGCAGCCCCGCGTCGCGCAGGCGCGAGGCCAGGCGGTTCACCCGCTCCTCGAACTCGCGGTAGGTGTAGCGCCGCTCGCCGTGCACGACGGCCACTTTCTCCGGGAACACGTACGCGCTGCGCCTCAGGAAGCTCACCGGCGTGAGCTCCGTCCGGTAAACCTTCTCGCCCTGTCCCTGGGACATGTTCACCCCTTTCCCCTGAATTTTTCTTACGTCACGTCGCTGTATCGCCGCCCCGCCACTACTTCGAGCGGGGCTCCAACCAGTCCTTGACGTTCGGCCACAGGGTCTTTCTTGCGCCACGCCCCGTCAGCAGGCCGACGTGGCCTGCTTCGAGGGGGAGAAACTCCTTGTCCTCGCTGCCCACGAGGTGCATCGCCGCCTCGGCCTGCGGAAGAAAGACGAGATGATCCTTCGTGCCGGCGATGTTGAGCAGCGGGATCTTGATGTTCGAGAGGTCCACGCGGCGCCCGCGCAGCCTTATCTCCCCCTTCGCGAGCCTGTTGTTCTGGTAGAAGTCCTCGACCCACTGCTTGTAGGCGGCCCCGGGCATCGGTATCGGGTCGTTCGCCCACTTGTTCATCGCCATCCAGGAGCTCATCGGCTTGTCGTTGAGGATCAGGTCCCACATCATCATGTAGGAACCCACGTAGTTTGTGACGGGGTTGAGCATGGCGGTCCCCGCGTAGGCGAAGTCGGCCGGCAGGGAGCCGTAGCTGTTCACTATGACGTTGGGATCGTGGTTCTTTTCGTCAAACCACAGCCCGTAGAGCTTGGTGTGCTCCGGCGAGCAGTCCACGGGGGTTGCGAGCAGGATCAGGTTCCTGAGCCCCTCCGGGAAGAGCGAGGCGTACATCAGGCTCTTGCAGCCGCCCTGGCAGTACCCGAAGAGCGTAAGCTCCTCCTGGCGGGAGGTCCTCAAGACCTTTTTCACAGCCCGCGGCATGTAGTCGAGGACGAGATCCTCGAAGGACATGTCGTCGTCCTCGGGGCCGGGGATGCCCCAGTCGAGCAGGTAAACGTCGAAGCCCTCGTTCACTAAAAACTCGATAAAGCTGTTGCCCGGCATCAGGTCGAGGCAGTACGAGCGGTTGAGAAGCGCGTAGATAAACAGGATCGGTATCCTGTGCTTCTTCTCCTTGAGCGGCTCGTAGCGGTAGAGCTTGGCCTTGTTTCTGGACCAGATCACCTCCTTCGGCGTCTGGCCCGTGTTGAACTTCGCCCCCTCGACGAGGATTCTCGCCCCCTTGGCATACTTGTCGAAAAGGTTCTCGCCATCCACGGGGGCTGCGGGCTGAACCATCTATCCATCCCCTTTCTTGCCGGCTTTGGACCTGGCCGTACGGCCCTTCCGGGTATCGCCGTTGTCGGCGGATTCGAGGGCCGCGAGCAGCCGGTCCAGCTTCTCCTCGACCCGGTTCAGGTCGGAGCGGCTGTCGTCGAGCTTCTGCTCCATCCCCTCGATGCGCCCTTCGAGGGCGCTCACGGTCTCGGCCGTGGCCGGCGTTGCCTGACCGTCCTCGAAGTCCTCGAACGCCTCCTCCAGCCGGTCCAGCTTGCCGTCCAGGCCCACGACCATTCGGGCCATCCGGGTACTATCGGAACGGGTGGAAAGCTGCAGGTTGTCGCCGAAGTACCGCTCGGCGGCCTCGTGGAGTACGGTCTCCAGGGTCGCGTAGTTCTCCATGAAACGGCGCTGATCGGCGAGGAACGTCTCGTTCTCCAGGATCTCCCGGATCATCTTCGACAGAGGCCCGTTCGTGGCGTTGTACAGCCTCGTGTAGAAGTCCAGCGGGTCGGTTGGGATCCGGCCCCCCTCGAACATCTGGCTCGTGAGCTCCCGCGTAATCTCCGCCCACTGCGGCACGAACCCCAGGAGTAGCGACGAGTACTCGGCGTACCTGCGCCACAAATCGGTGGTCGCCTCGACCCACTGCTCCAGAAACTCGCCGGGGGGAGCGGCTCCCCCCGGCGGGTTCCTGGCATCCTCCGCAAGGCCGCCGGACCACTGCCGGTAGAGGCCGAAGGGATCCATCAGGGCCTCCGCGTCACCCCCCAGCATGCCGGACCACATCCTGGAGTTCGTGTTCAACCACTGACCCCAGAGCCCCATCGGGTCCAGGTTGGCCTGGGGCCTCATCTCCGACATTCTCGACGCTCCTTCCGCGCTCGAACCTGGTATCTCTCTTCGGCCTGCCTCAACGGTTGCCCCCCGCGCGCGATGCGCGGGGGGCAACCGTTAGCACGAGCCTCGCCCTAGCGGGTTGCCGGGCCCCGCTCGCTCCCGACGGGCTCCGAGGCGTCGCTCGTGGCCCCCGCATCGTCCATGTCGTCCTGGTAGGTCTCCGTGAGCAGGTAGACCGAGACGACGGTGACGGCGCAAAGCGCGGCCATATACACCGAGATGGAGGTCGCGGAGCCGAACCTTGCGAGCAAGGCCGTGGCGATAAACGGCGCGAGCGCGCCCCCGAAGATCGAGCCGATCTGGTAGCCCAGGGAAGCCCCGGAGTAGCGCACCTTGGTGCTGAAGATCTCCGAGTAGAACGCCGCCTGCGGCCCGTACATCATGCTCAAGAAAAGCTGCCCGACGATGAGGGCGAGCGTGATCAGGATGAACGATCCGGTGTTGACCAGCGGCCAGAAGACGAACGCCCATATCCCGAGAAGGACCGCACCGGCCATGTAAACCCCGCGGCGCCCGATCCTGTCGGAGAGGCCGGCGAAGTACAGCAGGGCGAAGATCTGCACGACGGAGGCGAGGAGCACGGCCAGGAGCATCGTGCTCTGCGGCAGCCCCAGAATTTCCGGGTTCGTGCCGTAGGCGATGACGAACGAGATGAAGATGTAGAAGTTCGCGTTGATCGCCACGAACGCGCCGGCGGCGAGGAGGATCTGCTTCCAGTACAGCCGGAAAGCTTCGACGACGGGCGAGCCCTGGCGCTCGGACCGGACCTCAGACCGCGCCGCTTCGATGCTCATGTTGCGCTGCTCGGCTAGCTGCCGTACGTGCTCCTCGTCCTGCCGCTCCTTGGCTTCTTTGAGGTGCCTGAAAGCGGGAGTATCTTCCAGCTTGAGCTGGATGTACAAACCCACGCCTATTAGAAGGACGCTCGCCAGGAACGGTATCCGCCAGCCCCACGTCTGGAACGCCGCAGACT
>CADCVI010000205.1 GCA_902806105.1 uncultured Rubrobacteraceae bacterium | reverse complement strand
AAAAGGGTCATTATGGTGCCCGGGGTGCCGCCGCCGTCACCGTAGTAGAGATGGTAGGTGCCGGGGTCGTCGAAGTTCACGGTCTTCTTGACCAGCCGGGTGCCGAGGACGCCAGCGTAGAAGTCCAGGTTACGCTGCGGCCCGCCGCTTATGGCCGTCACGTGGTGGATGCCCGATGTTCCCGCGCTCATCTCTCTCCCGTCTCTACTATCTTCCGGTATGCCTTCCGGTATGCCGCCGGCATGTTACCACCGTGATGCAGGTTTCAGGCTACGGGTATCACGTGCCCGGGCATCGAAAACCTTAGCCCGTGGCCTCCGGTCCTACGAGGGGACCGGCTCCCGGAACTGGCGGCGGTAGAGGTCGGCGTAGAGGCCGCCGAGGGCCAGCAACTCCTCGTGCGTGCCGCGCTCGACGACGCGCCCGTCCCTGACCGCCAGGATAAGGTCCGCGTTCCGGATGGTGCTGAGGCGGTGTGCTATCACGACGCTCGTCCGGCCTCTCAGGAGCGTGGCGAGCGCGCCCTGTATTACCCTCTCCGTCCGGGTGTCTATGTTGCTCGTCGCCTCGTCCAGAATGAGGATGCGCGGGTCCGTAAGCACGGCCCTCGCAAACGAGAGCAATTGCCGCTGACCCTGGCTCAAGGCGCCGCCCCCTTCGCCGAGGACCGTATCGTACCCGTCGGGGAGATCGGAGACAAAGCCGTGCGCGTCCGCCGTCCTGGCGGCGACCTCTATCTCCTCGGGCGAGGCGTCCGGGCGGCCGTAGCCGATGTTCTCCGCGATGGAGCCGGAGAACAGGAAGGGCTCCTGCAGCACCATCCCGATGTTCTCCCGCAGCTCCTTGCGGGCGTACCGGCGCACGTTCAGGCCATCGATGCTGACGGTCCCCTCGGTCGCGTCGTAGAAGCGGGGGATGAGGCTCGCGATGGTCGTCTTGCCGGCTCCGGTCGGTCCGACGAGCGCGACGGTCTGCCCCGGCTCGATCCCGAAGTCCACGTCCCTGAGCACGGGCCGGCCGGGCTCGTAGGCGAACGTTACGTTCTCGAAGGTTACGCGGCCCTCGATCCTCCCGACCTTTCGGGCCTCTGGCGGATCCGGCGGCTCCGGCTCCTCGTCGAGGATGTTGTAGATGCGTTCGGCGCCGGCGAGGGCGGATTGGGCCTGGGTGTAGAACTGGGAGGCGAGCTGGACGGGGCGGAAGAACTGCTGGACGTAGATCAGGAACGCCGTCAGCACCCCGACCGAGATCGAACCCGCAAAGACCAGGTAGCCCCCGTAGCCGATAACGAGCGCCGTCGCCAGCGTCGAGAGCACGTCGATGGCGGGGGAGAAGGCGGACGTGATCGCCACGGCCTGCACGTTGGCGTCCCTGTTGGCCGCGTTGCGCTCTCTAAAGCGCGCGATGTTCCTCTCCGTCCGGTTGAACGCCTGCGCCTCCCGCACCCCGACGATGTCCTCCTGCAGCCCGGCGGAGACGTCGCCTACCGTCTCGCGCGTCAGGCGGAAGGCCCTCCTGGCCCTCCTGGCGAAGAAGGCTGTCGTGAGCACCATGATCGGGATGATGGCGAAGCAGGCGAGCGCGAGGTTCCACTGCAAGACGAGCATCGCCACGAGGATGCCCACGAGGCTGAAGATGGAGCCGAGCAACTGGGTGAGGCCCTGGGAGAAGAGTTGGTTGAGGGTGTCCACGTCGTTCGTGACGCGGCTCATCACGTCCCCGACGGGCCGCCGGTCGAAGAAGCGCAAGGGCAGATGCTGGAGCCTGTCGAAGATCCTGGCCCGCAGAGACGCCAAGAGCCGCTGGGCGACGGTGCCCACGCCGAAGACCTGCCCCCGCGAGGCGACGGTGCCGAGCGCGTAGATCGCGAGCAGGAAGAGCATCGTGCGGGCGAGACCTGCGGCGTCTCCCTCCAGGATGTAGAGGTCTATGGCCCGCCCGATCAGCCACGGACCCCCGGCCTGCGCCACCGCCCCGAGCACCACGAGCACCATCACCCACGCGAACGTCCACCGGTAAGGCGAGAGCTCCGAGACGAGTCGCCTGGCGGTCGTGGCGCGTTCGGCGGCCCTCTCCTGCGGCGCCCCGGCGATGGACTGGATGCCCCTGATCTCAGACCTCCCCTGACGGCTCTATCTTGTGTACGGGCAAGCTCTCGCCGGCCCGGAAGGTGGCGCACCGGCCCTCGAGGCGCCCGCCTCGCAAGCTCAAGATCACCATCTCCTTCCCGAGCTCTTCGGCCTCGTACGTGCCCCCGTCCCGGATGCCTCTCTTGACGGCCCCAGGCACGCCTTCCATCGAGGTTTCGTCCACGACGTCGGGGTGCGAGAGGCCGTAGTCCCCGACGCGCACGGCGGGTCTGTTCTTCTTCGCGTTCTCCGGCATGCCCTTGGGGACGGCCCGGGAGACGAGGACGCCGTCCCCCTCCAGCCGCAGGTCGAAGTGGTGGCTTGTGGCGTAGTGTTCCTGGATGACGAAGCGCGGCATGTTAACCGTCACCCCCGCTGGCCGGGACAGGTTCGTCGGCGAGCTGGGAGCCGAGGATCTCGTTGTACAGTTCGGAGGTGCTACGCAGCTCCTCGTGCGTGCCCATCGCGCCGACGGTGCCATCGTCGAGGACCAGGATCAGGTCGGCGTCCCGCACCGTAGATACCCTCTGGGCGATCACGAAGACCGTCCGGTGCTTCTCGCGCATCAGCCTGTCCAGGGTCTCCTGGATCGCCGCCTCCGTCTCCGCGTCGACCGCCGAGGTGCTGTCATCCAGGATAAGCAGGCGCGGGTCCACGAGCAGGGCCCTCGCTATCGCGATCCTCTGGCGTTGCCCGCCGGAGAGGCCGACGCCGCGCTCCCCGATCACGGTCTCGTATCCGTCGGGGAGCTCCCGGATAAATGTGTCGGCCTGCGCGGCCTTGGCGGCTTCGCGGACCTCCTCGTCCGTGGCGTCGGGCTTCCCGAAGGCGACGTTGTCCCTGACGGTGCCGGAGAAGAGCCTGGCCTCCTGGAGGACCGTCCCGATCTGGGACCGTAAGGAAGAGAGCGTGACGTCGCGCACGTCGTGGCCGTCGAGCCTGACGGCGCCGCCCGTCACGTCGTAGAAGCGCGGCAGCAGGTTGACCAGGGTGGACTTGCCCGAGCCCGTCGTGCCGAGGATCGCCACCGTGCCGCCGGGCTCGACCGCGAAGCTCACGCCGCGCAGGACCTCGCGCTCGCTCCCCGGGTAGCGGAACGAGACATCGTCGAACTCGACCCTGCACCTCAGCGGCGGCAGGGGGGAGGCGTCGGGTTTGTCCGTTACCTCCAGCGGGGCGTCCAGGATCTCGAATACCCTGGAGGCCGAGGCCCCGGCCCGCGAGATGCTCGCGGACAAGAAACCTATCGTCAATATGGGGAACAGCATAAAGCCGAGCAGGGTGTTGAAGGCGACGAGCTCCCCGATGGAGAGCCCGCCGTTCATTACCTGCCAGCCGCCGAACCACACGATGGCGAGCGTGCCGAGGTTGGCGAGCAGGAAGACGAAGGGGAAGTTGTTGGCGAAGACGCGCACGGTCTGGAGGTTCTTCTCCAAAAGCTCGTCGTTTACCGACCCGTAGCGGGCCGTCTCGTAGTCCTCGCGGGCGAAGGCCCGGATCACACGCACCCCCGAGAGGTCCTCCTGGAGCACGGTGTTCAGGCGGCCGAGCGTCTGCTGGACCTGCGCGAAGAGCGGCCTGATGAGCCCGACGAACCGGACGAGCAGCAGGGCTATCGCCGGGACCACCGCGAGCGCCACGAGCGCGAGTTGAGCGTCCAGGTAGAAGAGCAGGGCTGCGGCCCCGACGAGCATGACGACCGCGTTGGCGAGCTGGACGACGCCGGAGCCGGCGAAGGACCGGATCTGCTCCACGTCGTTCGTGAGCCTCTGGACGAGCTGGCCGGTCTGGACCCGGTCGTAGTAGCTGAACGAGAGCCGCTCCATCTGCCCGAAAAGCGCGTCGCGCAGGTCGTAGGCGACCCCCTGCGAAGCCCTCTCGGCGAGGTACCCCTGCAGGAAGGTGAAGAGCCCGCGCGCGAGCGCAATCGCCACGAGCCCCGCGACCGCGAAGAAGAGCAGGTCGGCCCGCCGCGGCGCGATGCCGCCGTCTATTGCCCGCCCGACGAGCAGCGGCGCGACTAGGTTCGCGCCCGAGACGAGCATGAGCGCCAGCGCGGCGCCGATGCTCTCCCGCTTGTACGAGCGCAGGTAGCCCAGCGCCCTCCTGAGCGGCCCCGGACCTACGCTTCGCCCGCCGTCGGCCAAGCGGTCTCCTAGGCGCCCATCTGGGTGGTGTGTTGCGGCCTCACGTAGACCACCACGCGCTCGTCACCGGGCTGGTGTAGGGGGTAGACGTCGACACCCATGTACTTTTTCGCCATCGCGTTTATGAAGTCGTTCTCAGGGTCCTCTTCGATGTGGTCCACCTCGCCCCGCACCTCCAGGTACCGGTAAGGGTTCTCCGGGTCCACGATCGAGAGGGCGACGCGCGGCTCCCGGCTCACGTTACGGTACTTCTGGCGGGTTTTGGTCTGGCTGAACTTTATGTGCTCGCCGTCCCAGTCGAACCAGACCGGGTTGTTCTGCGGCTCGCCATTCGGGCCCACCGTGGCGACGTGGACCAACGCGGTGCTCTCCACAAGGTCCTCGTAGCCCTCTGGGATCCCAACCCTTCCGTTCTCCGTCATACGCGTTTCCCTCCTGTTCTTGTCACGAACCTCATGAGTGTAGTCCCCAGTGCCTGGCGGGAACGCGGCGCTCTCACGAACGGGCGAGCGGCTCTACGCTGAGGCCGAACTCGGGCGGCCTGCCGTAGTCAGGCATCCTTGCCCTTCCCGATGTTCCGCTTGAGGCCCGAGGTCGAGACCAGGGCCACCACGGCTGCGGCCGTCAAGAGCAGGAAGGCGTCCGAGAAGGGGGCCGAGCTCGCGGCGAACAGGGGGTTCAGCGCCCCCGAGCCCGTCCCCTGGCGGATGGTCAGGAAAGTCGCCGCGACCGCCGGCCCGAAACCGCCGCCGAGAAAGAAGAGCATCTGGTAGATACCGAGGCCGACCCCGCTCTCGTCGCGCGACAGCGAGGCCGCCGCCGCGTTCGCGGTTGGGGAGTTGACGATAGCGAACCCGACGCTCTGGCCCAGGATGCCGATGGCGACCGCCACGGAGGACGCCCCGGCGGCGAATGCCGAGAGGGAGAACATGGAAAGGGCGAATAT